>NZ_JBIRAW010000009.1:0-318196 GCF_044326315.1 Actinomadura sp. 9N407
GCGGCGCGCGCTGGCCGAGTACCTCGCACGGACGCGTGGTGTGTCTGCTTCACCAGACCAGATCGTTGTCTGCGCCGGGTTCGCGCACGGCCGGGCGGCCGCCAGCCTGCGCTTCGCGCTCGGTGACCTGCTCGGTGTTCTGCTTGATGCTGGGTTTGCGTAGGCCGAGTGCGACCAGTGCGGTCGCCGCGATGCCCGCCGCCGCGATCAACATCGCGGTGCGCAGCCCGTCGGTCGTCGCGGCGCGCAGCGCTTGGCCGCCGAGTCCATCCAGGCCCGCGTTGGCGACCGCCACCAGCAGCGCCAGGCCGACCGCGCCGCCGACCTGCTGGCTGGTGGAGGCGACGCCCGAGGCGATGCCCTGGTCTTCGGCGGCCACCCCGAGCGCGGCGGCGCCGAACATCAGGGTGTACCCGGCGCCCTGGCCGATCCCGAGCACGACCAGGCCGGGGATCAGCGCGACGTACGAGGCACCGGTCGCCATCGTCGCGGCGACGATCACAGCGCCGAGGCCGCCCACCGCGAGCGCGGTGACCAGCACCGGGCGGATCCCGTGCCGGGTGGCCAGCCTGCCCGCGGTCTGCGAGCCGACCGCGATGGCGGCCATCGGCACCAGGAACGCCAGCCCGGTGGTCAGCGCGTCGTAGCCGTGCACGCCCTGGAAGTACACGGTCAGGAAGTACAGCAGGGTGCCGAAGGTGCCCATGTACAAGAACGTGACGACCGTTCCCACACTCAGGTTGCGGTTGGTGAACAGGCGCAGCGGCAGCAGCGGGTCGGCGCTACGCCGTTCGACCACGACGAACACCGCGAAGAGGACCGCGCCCGCGAGCGCGGTGGCCAGCACGGCGGGCGACAGCCATCCGGACTCCGGTCCCTGCACCAGGGCGAACACCACGGCCGTGATACCGATCGTCGAGGTCAGCGCCCCCGCGACGTCCATCGAGCGGCCGCCGGCACGCGGCGCGTCCGGTGCGATCAACACGAAGGCGAGCAGCGCGGCGGCACCGGCGAGGGGCACGTTGACGAAGAACACCGACTCCCAGCCGAACGCCTGCGTCAGCACGCCCCCGAGCAGCGAGCCGAGGATCATCCCGCTGCCGCCCGCCGTGCCCCACACCGCGAACGCCCGGTTGCGCTCGCGTCCCTCGGCGAACTTCGTGGAGACCAGGGTGAGTGTCGCGGGGAACAGGAACGCGCCACCGACCCCCTGCGCGGCCCGGGCCGCGACCAGCACGGTGGCCGACTCGGCCAGTCCGCCCAGCAGCGAGGAGACCGCGTACAGCACGAGCCCGACGGCGAACATCCGCCGCGGTCCGAGCAGATCACTCGCCCGCCCGCCGAGCAGCAGGAAGCCACCGAACGCGACGGCGTACGCGCTGATCACCCACTGCAGGTGCTGTGCGGAGAAGCCGAGGCCGGAACCGATCTCCGGCAGCGCGACGTACACGATGTTGTAGTCGATCGAGATGATCAACTGCGCGAACGCCAGCAGCGCCAGGATCGCTCCCGGGCGGCGCCGCCGGGGCGCCTGGGGCATGGTCGAGGGCATGAGGAGACTGCTTTCCGGAGAAGGTACGGGGAGTGGCGCCGGGCCGGGCCGCTGGGACACACGGCCCGGCTGCGGGTTCAGCGCTGGGCGAGCGCCTTGGCCCACACGGGGCTGTCGAAATAGTGGTTGTCGTACTGCTGCGAGCTGTCACGGATGTCCTGCACCGTGGCCTCGCCCCGGTAGACGCGCTCCAGCAGCCGGTAGTAGTCGAAGCGGTGCAGGCCGGGGGTGAAGACCACCAGCATCTCGGCCTCACTACCGGGAGCGGGCGCGAACGCGTGCGGCACGGTCGGCGGGACGGTGAGGAAATCGCCCTTGCCCAAGATCACGATCTTCTCGTCCACCAGAATGCGCATCGTGCCGTCCAGGACGAAGAACATCTCGGTGGCCTTGGTGTGGAAATGCGCGGGAGCGCCCGGCGACCCCTTCTGGAAGGTGGCCTTGTTGGCGGTGAGCGCGCCGCCGGTCGCACCCGCGTCGGCCAGCAGCGTGATCAGACTTGTCGCGCCGTCCTGCAGGGACTCGGCGTCCGTGGCGCGGACCAAGACGGGGGCGGTCGGCTGGTTCGTAACAGCGTTCATGGGTTCTCCTGGGTGTCCGGCCCGGCTTCTCACCAGGCCCTTCTTGCTGACACCGACGAATCTACGGCGCACAAAGACCCATTACATGGTTCATTCAATGGCAATAGTCATGGGTCAATTTCGCGTCCTGGGAGGGCGTTGAACGCGGCCGCCACCACAGATATGCGGCGCTCCAAGCCCCGTGTCGCGGGTGGCGGGCTCGCGCTCGCCAGCTCGGCCACTAGGCCCCGAACCGGGTGATGTGGGAGCGCAGGTACGGCGACAGGGCGGCGAGTTGGTCGGCGGTGATGGGCCAGCCCCCGGCCACCACCTGCCGGACCACGTCCACGATGTCCAGGGCGGGGCCATCTGGCTCGCCGATGGCCCTGCGCGGAATGGTGATCAGTTGAGCAGGGCTTTCTGCTGGTTCAGATTCACTGTCAGAGGTGGTCGAGGATGTCGGTCAGGTGGGTGATGGAGGACGTCGCTCCGGTGAGCCTGGTCGCGGGGGTGAGGGCGGTGTAGGCGAGGACGGGCATGCCTGCGGCTCGGGCTGCTTCGACCCCGTTGGGGCTGTCCTCGACGACGAGGCAATCGCGTGGGGCGGTGCCGATGGTGTTCGCGGCATGGAGGAACAGGTCGGGGGCGGGTTTGCCGATGCCGCCGACGTCCTGGGCGCTGAAGATCGCGCCGGGCGGCAGGTGGGGGCGCAGGCCGGTTCGTTCGAGGGTGAGGTCGATCCAGGCGTGGTCTGAGGAGGATGCCAGGCAGTAGGGGATGCCGCGTTGTCGTAGTACGGAGAGCACGAGGGAAGCTCCCGGGATGGCGTCCAGCCCTTGCCGGAAGGCGGCGAAGACCCGTTCGTGGAGCCGGTCGGTGAAGTCCGGGGGCAGGGTGCCGGCGAATCTGTCCGCGACGACCGTGTGGACGGTGCGGGCGGCGTTGCCCAGGAAGTAGCGGTAGGACTCCTTCAAGGTGAAGGGGTAGCCCAGTTCTGTGAGGTATCCCGACAGGACGCGGTGGGCGATGGGTTCGCTGTCGACCAGGACGCCGTCGTTGTCGAAGATGATCAGCTGGGGTTTCATGGGCCGTCCGTTCGGGCGATGGTCGTGACCAGAGCGGTGGTCAGGAGTACGGCGCCGAGCAGGCACGTCGCGGTCCAGCCGCCGTAGGAGTAGGCGATGGGTCCGGCGGCGGCGCCGGCCACTCCGCCGAGGGTGTAGGTGGTCATGTAGACCGAGGCGAGGCGTGCGCGGGCCTCGTCGATGCCGTAGACGGCGCTCATGTTGAGCAGGTGAACCGCGTGGAGGGCGGTGTCCATGGCGACCAGCCCGATGAGGAGCCAGGCCAGGTGCCGGCCGCCGGCCCACAGGGCGGCGAAGGAGCAGGCGCCGAGCATCAAGGCGGTCCGGGTGAGCCGTAGGGCATCACCTCGGTCGGCGGCGCGGCCGATGAGGCGGGCGGCGCATGCGCCGGCGATCCCTGCCAGGGCGAGCAGCCCGATCTGAGCGGGCCCGTACCCGTAGGGAGGTTGAGCCAGGCGCAGGGCGACGGTCGACCAGAAGACACCGAACCCGGCGAAGGAGCAGGCGCCGATGAAGGCGCGGCGTTGGAGCACCCGATGGGTCATGGCGAGCCGGAACGTGGCCCGGAGCTGGGCACCGTAGGGAAGTGCCAGCTCGGGCGGGCCAGGCGCCATGACCCGGGCCAGGATGAGGGCCAGGACCGCGGTGACGATGGCGGCCCCGGCGAACGGGGCCCTCCAGCCGGCGGCTTGGGCGACCAGGCCGCCGATGACACGGGACAGGAGAATGCCGGCCAGGCCGCCGGTGAGCATCGTCCCCACCGCACGTCCCCGTTCGCTAGGTGCCGCCAGGGTGGTGGCGTAGGGGATGAGGATGTTGACCACGGCCGCGGAGGTGAGCCCGATGAGTACTCCCGCGGCCAGCAAGATCCCGGGCGTAGGGGCGGCCGCGGTCACGGCGAGGGCGGCGACATCGGCGCAGAGCAGGACGATGACCAGGGGCCTGCGGGGCAGAAGATCCCCGAGCGGGACGACGAAGACCAGCGCGAGGGCGTAGCCGAGTTGGCCCACGGCGATGAGATGGCCGGCGGCATCCGGGCCGAATGATCGGGAGATCTCGGGGATGAGGGGCTGGCAGTAGTAGAGGTTGGCGATGGTCAGCCCATAGGCCGTCGAGAGAAGTGCAACGGACCCGGAGGAGACGCCGCGCGGAGTGTCGGCTGTGGCCACCTGGACGACCCTAGGAGCAGATTGGGCCGCTGGTATGGTCCATTTCTATGGAAGATCAGTGGCCCAATTCTGGCTTGGACCTCCATCTGGAGTGAACCCCGTCGATGGGCGGCGGGTCGGTCTGGAGCGGGCGTTGCGGGACGCGGTGCGTTCGGGACGGCTGGCGACCGGGACCCGTCTGCCACCCACCCGTAGGCTCGCGGCGGATCTGGGCCTGGCGAGGGGCACGGTGCGTGCGGCCTACGACCAGCTGATCGCCGAGGGCTATCTGACCGCACGGCAGGGTTCAGGCACCGTGGTGGCGCTGCCATCACCAGCCGCGCCGGTGCCCGCAGCCGGGCACGCTCCGATGGAACGGCCACGGCACGACCTGCGGCCGGGGAGCCCGGACGCCTCGGCGTTCCCGCTGGCGGCGTGGCAGGAGTCGTCGCGACGTGCCCTGACCTCGGCTCCGGCCGAGGCGTTCGGATACGGAGACCCCCGGGGCCGCCTCGAACTGCGGGCCGCGCTGACGGGGTATCTGAGACGAGCCCGGGGCGTGGCGGCACACCCCGACTCCATCGTGATCACCAACGGGTATCTGCAGGGCCTGACCCTGCTGGCCACCGTCATCGGCGGGACCTTCGCCATGGAGGACCCCGGCGTACCGATGCACCGCGAAGCGGTCCGCCGGATCGGCCCGCAGGTCATGCCGCTGCCGGTCGACGAACTGGGCGCCCGCGCCGACCTGCTGGGAACTCTCGCCGTGGACGCGGTCGAGGTCACTCCCGCCCACCAGTACCCGACCGGCCGCACACTCGATCCCGCCCGGCGGCGAACCCTGCTGGACTGGGCGCGCTCGTCCGGCGGCCTGGTCATCGAGAACGACTACGACGCGGAGTTCCGCTACGACCGCAAGCCCGTCGGTGCGCTCCAAGCCGCCGGCCCCGACAACGTCGCCTACCTGGGAACGACGTCCAAAACGCTCGGCCCGGCGCTGCGCATCGGCTGGATGGTCCTTCCTCCGAGGCTGCTCGACCCGGTCGCCGACACCAAACTGCACACCGACCACCACACCGAGAACCTCGGCCAGCTGGCCCTCGCCGACCTGATCACACGGCACGGCTACGACCGCCACATCCGAGCCTCCCGGCAGCGCTACCGCCGCCGCCGCGACCAGCTCCGCCACCGCCTCGCCGGCTTTCCCATCACTCTGACCGGCATCGCGGCCGGCCAGCACCTCCTGGCCGTCCTCCCTCCCGACGGCCCCACCGAGGCCGAAGTCCGCGACATCGCCGAGACCCACGACCTCGCCCTCGGCTACCTCTCCGACCGCCGCGACCTCCCCTCCCCCGACCAGGGCCTCATCATCGGCTACGGCCGCCCCCCAGAACACGCCTACACCGCAGCCCTGGACGCCCTCACAGCGGCCTTCACCACCTGCTTCTGAACCCCCTCCGACGAGGACACCTCTTCCGCACCAAACCTGGCTCTAGCGGGGTTCGATGGGAATGGACGCCATCAACCACCGGAACCGGATCGGTACCTGACGTACCTGAGGAGCGAAGTAGTGCGGAGCGGATGCGGTCCTGGGCTCCGGATGCACGGATTCATCGGATCTGGCTCAGCTGCTTTGAGGGTCGGCGCGGATGCCTGCGGTGCTGGTCTCGGCGCGGATGGCGCGTTCCAGCAGGGCGGTGGCGTCCGCGCGGGCGGTGTCGCGCTCGGCGGTGACCGCGGTGAGCTGGGCGCGTAGCTCGGCGGCTTGAGTGATGTGGTCGTGCCGGGCGGTGTCGCGGTCGCGGTGGGCGACGGCGACGGACTGAGCGGCGGCGTCACGTTCGGCTGCGGCCTGCTGCTCGGCTTGTTCGGCGCGGGTGGTGGCGGTACGGGCGGTGTGCTCGGCCGCGGTGAGCGCCGCGCGGGCCTCGGCCAACTCGGTACGGGCGGCGGCCGCTTCCTGGAGGGTGCCGGTGAGCCGGTCGTGGGTGGCGGCCAACTGGCCGGTGCGCTGGTCCAGTTCGGTGCGAGTGCGGGCGTGCGCCTGCTCGGCGGCGGACAGCTCTTGCCGTACCTGGTCCAGGGCGTGTTCGGCGGCGGTCAGGCGTCGTTCGGTGGTGGCCAGCTGGTCGGCGGCGCGTTCGGCCGCGATCTGGGCGGCCAGCTGGGCGTCATTGCGGGCCTGGGCTTCAGCGCGGGCGGTCTGCTGGGCCGCCTCGGCGGCGATCTGGGCGGCGCGGGCGACCTCCTCGGCGGCCACGGCGCGTTCCTCGGCCTGCCGGCTTGCGCGGCGAGCCGTCTCGGCGTCGGCGCGCGCGGTGTCCTCGCCCTGCTCGGCACGCGCCTGGTCGGCCTCGGCCTGCCGGGCGCGGGCTTCGGCCTGGACGGCCTGGTGCTCCAGGTGGCCGTTGCGGTCCACGACGCTGTCGATGATCTGCTGCAGCCGGTCGGCCGCCTGGGTTTCACGGGCGGCGCGGTCGCGAGCCGCGGTGGCCATCCCGGCAAGCACCGTGCGCAGCGCGGCCAGCGGCTCGGCCACCGCGGCGGCCGACGGGCTGCGGTGGGCGGCATGGGCCTCGGCCTGGCAGTCCTTGAGGACGCGCTGATCGGTGTCGCGCTCGGGCGGGCAGTACTCGGGCCGGCGTCCGCGGGCCTTGGGCGGCCGCGGCAGTGCGGTGTCGCAGTGCTTGCACCGGCCCCACGGCGCCGCCGGGTCCGCGTCGGCGGGCGGCCGCCGTCCCGGCGCGCCCGGCTCTGCACCACCACCCTCGGCCGCTGTCTCCCCGGTCTCTTGCCGCTCCGGCATCCCATCCTGGTCGATCACGCGCACAGCGTCTCATCATTTCTTGTTTCGATCAATGAAATCGCTTTCTTTGATTCTCGTTGCGAGAAATACCAGCAGCGCATAATCGCGGTTATGCGCTACGCTGTCTGTAGGTCGCTGACCGCTCCCCCGCCTGGGGTCTCAGGGCGCAGGTCGCCCCAGGAGGGAGCAAAGGTGACGAAACGGCCGACGCGGACGGTGACGAGCACTCCCCCGCGCCGCGTTCCGGATGCCCCGCCCTCGACACCCAGGAGCACGAGCGTGACGCTGCCCGATTCACCACCGGGATCCATCGCCGGCGTGGGCACACCGTCCGGGGCCGCCTACGTCTCTCCGGCCGGAACACCGGCCGCAGGCGACGCGGCACCGGATGAGAACGCCCTTGACCCTGGGCAGCCCTCGCTGGAAGGCACGCTGCTGCGCGGCGCTTCTCCCGCCGCCTGGCGAAGCGGCGGGCCGAACGGCACGCCGGCGGGACCGGCGCCGGTCTCCGGCGGCGGTGCGGTGGCGGCAGCGCGACTCGCCGCACCACCGGCCCGGTTCGGCACGCCCCTGGCCGGCGACGCGTTGGCCAAACTCGACGCCGACCTGGGCCAGGTTCAGATCGACCGGATCGGCCACCGCCGGATCTACCGTCGCCGGATCGAACTGCTGGCCGACGCCTGCACGCCCGAAACGTTCGCGCTGGTGCTGGACTGGCTCAGCAGCACCCGCCGGGCCAGCACCGCCACCAAGCGCACCTACGTCGACGATCTGCGCCGCGTTTGGGCGCCGCTGGCCCGCGAGTTGGGCCATGAGGCCCTCTTCGTCGGCTGCCTGACCAGCGAACACGTGCGGATGTGGCGGCTACGCCAAGAAGGCGCCGGCGTCGCCAAGCGCAGCATCGCCCGCTACGTCGCGTGCCTGTCCTCCTTGCACACCTACGCCGCCGGGCGGCTGGACCCGCCGCCCCGCAACCCCGTCACCCAGGACGACCGCCCCCACATCCCGTCCGGGCACTCCGCCACATCCACTCCGGTGCTGGAGCCCGCACAGGTCCAGGCGGTGGCCGCCTGCGCAACGGGCGAGCTGGACCTGCTGGTGGTGATGCTGCTGTACAGCCTGGCCGGCCGCGTCACCGAGATCTGCGCCGCCAACGTCACCGACCTGTCCGGCGACAATGAGCGCGCCCTGCTCCACCTCACCCGCAAGGGCGACAAACCACGCACCCTGCCCCTCCCCGATCGCTGCGCGCTGCTACTCAGGCGGCACATCGGCGACCGCACCAGCGGGCCACTGCTCCTCGATGCCGCCGGCCGCCGCCTGGACCGGCACGACGTCGACCGGATCAGCACCCGGCTGGGACGAGCCGCCGCCGTACTCCCCGGCCGCGACCTCACCCCCCACGTCTGGCGGGCCTCCCGCATCACCCACATGCTCGACGCCCAAATCCCGATCGCCGACGTGCAGGAATTCGCCGACCACGCCAACCCCGCCACCACCATCGGCTACTGGGAACGCCGCCATCAGGCTCGGCGCGCCGCGTCCCACGTCGACCAGGCCGCCGCCCTCTTCGACGGTGTGAGCGGGCCCTACCATCAGGAGCCCTGACCGGCTGCGGCATCGTCAATGCCGCACTGCCGGCTCTGTCACTGATCTCGTGACGAATACAGGAGTTGACCGGCATCTTTCTCAACAAGGGACTCCCCGGCACCCACCGGGAACGGCCCGGCCCTGGCAGCCGTACGCAGCGGCGACACCCTCGTCAATCGCGGCATCGCCCTGTCGCTGGGCGGCCGCACGCACGCACCGGCAAGTACACCATCGCCGTGATGTCTGGACAGCAGTGACGAACGTGCTGCCTTACGTCTACCGGATAACCAAGTACGATCCCGCCGATCGCGACGATCAGGGCAGCTATATCGGCGTTGAAGAAGCGATCAGCGACCACGGTCCGGTCGAAGACGCCCATCTACAAGCCGTGGCCGCGTTCGCCGAGGCCACCGGCATCCACCAGCTGGCCATACGCGAACCGCACATCGGCGCCGGCTTCGTCCACTTCGGGTTGGAGCCTGCCGTCGATGGCCACGGCCTGGACGAACTCTTCCCACTCGACCTCACCGGATTCCACGACGGAGCGCTTGTGCCGGTCCCGGTCGCTCTGGAGCTGGTCCGGGCCATGCTCCGTGACAATGGAGCATGGTGCCGCCTGGAAATCGAGGGCAGGTTCGCCGTCCACGTCGGTTGGGATCAGTACCTCTATGTGGGCAGCAGTGAGCCTTGCCACGGTGCATTGGCCCGGACTCGCTCGCTCGGCCTGTTCGCAGAACGGCTGGACGCATCCCCCTACGACGCCGACCTCGATGATGAGGATGTTGAGCAGCGGCCGGCAGACGAGGTGTTCTGGGCCCGGCTGCGCTGGTACGTCGCCACGGGACAAGCCGCGATCCTGGAGGAGATCTACGTCGGCAACGCCTCGCGGTGGCACCGCCTCACCGAGGACGGCCTCGATGAGCTGCGTACCCGGCTCACTCCTCGCTCTCAGCTCACCGTATGGCCGGACCTGTCTCGTGACATCGACGCGGTTCTCAGCGACCTGCCCGACGAGGGCCTGATCGAGTTCGTGTGGGAGGACGAGGACGGACAGATCACCAGCACCATCGCCGACGAGACCCGGTTCGCGGAGTTGGCCACGGTGGCCGCCGGCGCGCACGCCGCGACCATACTGTCCATCTACCTGGACGAACGCCATGCCCTTTTCACCGCCGTACTGCCCGACAGCGACGGCGCGCTGCGGGCCAGATGGCGAACGGATCCGACTCCCAGTGACCGCCACTGGTCCATCCTGAAGAGTCTGCGCCGCGGCCAGGTCTGCACCGGCACCGTGAGCGAGATCGCCGACTTCGGGGTCGCGTTCGTCGACATCGGCGGCATCACCGCGATGATCAACATTCCGGAACTGTCCTGGCGCCCCATCGATCATCCCTCCGACGTGGTCGCCGTCGGCGAGGAGATCACCGCCGAGATCCTCGACGTCGACATGGTGCGTGAACGCGTGTCACTCTCCCTCAAGGCGCTCCAGGACGATCCATTGGCAGGGCTCCAGCACCAGATCGGCCATACCGTCACCGGCCCCGTAACCAAGATCATGGACTTCGGTGTGCTCATCCGGATCGAAGACACACCCCGCGGCTTGGAGGGCCTGCTGCCCAACTCCGAACTCGCGGGGGATCGCGCGCGGATCGGTGACCGGCTCACCGTGAAGATCACCAACGTGGATGCCGCCCGGCGCAGAATCGAACTCTCCCTCGCGCGCTGAGCGCTGAGGGAAGATCAGCGCGCACGATCGTACGGACATCCATGCAACCGGACTTCGGAAGCCGATATGGGGCCCGGTAGCAACGACGAAAATTCCAACGGATATAGCTGCGACCTGCGGTGACGTCGAGCGCAACACGGGTCTCGCCGACGGGCGAGGAGTGATGTGGTCCTGTTATGCCGACGTTGGCGCCTGGGCGGAGTCGTCGTCTTGGGCGAGAGCACGGTAGAGGGTGGACCGGCCGATGTTCAGGTGCCGGGCGATCGCGGTGACCGATTCGCCGCGCTGTCGGCGGGCGCGAGCGATGGCGAGGGTGTCGTTGTCGACCTTGGCGGGCCGGCCACCGTACCGGCCTTGGGCGTTGGCGGCGGCGAGGCCGTCCATGGTGCGCTCGTGGATGAGTTCGCGTTCCATCTCGTCTGTGGCTGTGTGTCGAGATCGGTGGTCGCTAGGGCCTTGGCGATGCATTTGCCCAGGTTGATGAAGAAGAAGATCAGGCCGGCGGTGAGTGTGATGTGGCCGATTCCGGCGATGGCGGCTGCTGCTTCGGGGGTGTGGTGGCCGAGGACCGTCTGTGTGCCGCGGACGGTCATGACGGCGACGGTGGTCACGAGGCCGGCGTTGTAGGTCCAGAAGAACGCATTGAAGAGTCTGCCGGCCGTCAGGGTGAACAGCTTCTCCAGCGCCAGGGCGATCAGGAAGAAGAGCATGCCGAGGGCGAGCACGTGGGTGTGGACGAGTCCGAGCTGGGAGTCGCCGGTGAAATCGTTCAGCTTGGTGATCTCACGGTACGTAGAGACCGCTGACCAGCCCGACGATCATGTAGGTGTGGGCAGCGTAGTAGAGCTTCTTCACAAGTGGTCCTCAGAGTTCCGGCCTGGTCACGACCCGGCCAGGCCCGTGACCAGTCAATTCAGGTGACAACCCATCATTGTGCGAGTCATTCCTGTGTGGGTGTGCCTTCACAGTGTTCGCGGCGACATCTGTCACGTGGGTTCGGTGCGGCCCCGCCGCCCCGGTGGGCGGAGGGGCCGTGACCTGCTGGGAACCGATCTATCCGGGCACCGGGTAGTTCGCGCGGAACACGTTGTGCGGGTCACGGGCCCGTTTGATCTCCCGTAGCCGCGCGAGCGCGCTGGCGGAGAAGGACTTCGCCACCGTCTCACCAGGAGACAGCAAGGTGTATGGCTTGCGGCCGCTGATGTAGGCCTCCAGGTCGGCCACGACCTCGGCCTGCTTGGCGCGCGTCGCATCGGCCGCGTGCGGAAGGCCGAGACCCAGCAGGCCGAGCAGGTACGGCTCAGCCACCGCGCCGCTCGCACCGGCCCCGCCGCCCGGCTCGGCGAGCGCCCCGCCCAGGTGCCTGATCTGCACGTTGATGAGCGGTTCGACCGGCTTGGCCAGCAGGAGCTCCACCGCGTCCGCGTCCAGGCCGGTGAGCAGCTCCGCACGAGCGATGGATGGGGCCGGATCGGTGGGCTCGGCGGTGATGTCGCCCAGGTCGGCGACCGGGACGACGCCGCGGCTGTCGGAGATCGCGCCCTCGATCTTGTCGATGCGCACCAGCAGGTCCTCCCCCTGAGCCGGCCCACCCAAGTAGGCCAGATCCAGCGTCACCATCGGCGGCGCGCCGGGTGGCTGGAGCCGGTTGATCCAGACACTGAGTTCACGCGGCGCCTCGGCGGTGATCTCCAGGAACGCGTCGTACACCTCCCTGGTCCGGTGCTCCGGCCAGATCACGCGCCCGCCGTACAGGACTGGCGCGGGATACAGCTCGAGTTCGAGGGCGGTCACCACTGCGAAGTCCCCGCCACCGCCGCGCAGCGCCCAGAACAGCTCGGGATCGGACTCGGCGGTCACCCGGCCCGGCTCGCCATCGGCGTCCACGATGTCGATGGCCCGCACGCTGTCGGAGGCGAAGCCGTACTTGCGGCTGAACCAGCCGACTCCACCGCCCAGGGTGTAGCCGGTCACGCTGACCCCCGGCGCGCTGCCGGACAGGCCGGTCAGACCCAGCGGTCCGGCCGCCGCCAGCATCTGCCCCCACTTCACGCCCGCGCCCACCCGGACCACGCGCTCCTTGGCGCGTACCTCCACCTCGTTCAGCAGGCCGGTACGCAGCAGGATCAGGCCTTCCACGTCACCCGAGGCGCCGTGCCCGCTCGGCTGCGCGGTCACCGTCATACCCGCCCGCCGCGCGTAACGCACGAGCGCCGCCACGTCATCGGCATCCGCGGCCTCCGCCACGGCCGCCACGGGCTGCCTGACGGTCAGATTCCACGCGGTGGCCGCCTGTTCAAAGCCGTCGTCATCGGGCAGGAGCACGCGCCCCTTGAGGACACCGCGCAGATCGTTGATCGTCATTGTCGTCTCCCTTTCGAGTTCTCAGAAAATGCGAAGGAACACCGTGAATCCCTTCGGGGTGTGCGGGCGTCAGGCGGGCTGCGCGGCGGGCGCTGGGGCGGCGGCCTCCTGGGCCTTGCGGGCCTTGCTGGTCTCGCGGAGGATCAGCAGGCCCGTGACCGCGATCAGGGCTGAGGTCAGGCCGTGGATGCCGAACGCGGCGGCGGTGGAGCCGTGGTGGGCCAGGACATTGATCATGTCGCCGAACGGGGCGACGGCCACCATCAGCAGGACCCAGCCCAGGGCGCGGCGGTGGCCCGTCACCAGCAGGACGCCCATGGCCAGGCCCATCGCGATTTCGCGGCTGCCCTTCACGATGTTGAAGCCGCCGTCGCCAGAGGGCCAGTTCGGCAGGCCCGGGAAGGACGACTCGAGGGGCAGGACGAAGGACGTCCCGAGGTAGACGGTGAACAGGACGCTGGCGGTGGCCAGGACGGTGTTGATGTTCTTCAGCGACATGGTTCTTCTCCTTTGACGTTCAGACGGGTCGGGGCGGGGTTCAGCCGCGGACGCGGCGGATGTGGCGGGCGTAGCGGGGGTGGCCGATGACGTGCCAGATGGCGCGGACCGGGGCGGGGAGGCCGCTGAGGACGATGGCGCGCTCGGCCGAATTCGCCTCTTCCAGGACGGCGCCGAAGAGCGTGAGCAGGGTGAGCTTGGGAGTGTTGTTCACCAGGTGGTCGCCCAGGGAGGCCCATTCCTGTTCGGTGATGTGCTTGGCCGCGAGCGGGAGGAGGGTGGCCTCCTCGTCGTCGAGGTGTTCCAGCAGGACCGCGCGGTGCTCGGTGAGGGCGGCCACGAGGGCGTCGCGTTCGTCGGCGCCCGCGGTGGCCTCCCAGGCGGGGACCGCGGCGTCCAGCCTGGTCAGGGTGGCCGCGACCTGTTCGTGCTGGGCCTCCATGCGCAGCACGATGTCGGCCTCCAGGTCCACCCGGGAAAGGAGCGGCGGCCACAGCAGCTCGTCCTCGCCCTCGTGATGGTTCTTCAGGCCCAGCCGGTAGACGCGGAAGTGGTCGGCGATCACCTTGGCGCGAGCGGTGTCACCCGGGGCGACGGCCGCGACGAGCTCCGCCAGCAGCCGTGACTCACGGCGGAGCACGCGGTGGATGATCTCCATATCCTGGGTGTTGACGCTCATCTGTTCCTGCCCCTGTTGGATTGCGACTGGTCGGTTGCGACGTGTTCAGGCTGCTCCCGGGTGTTTGGAGGGGACTTGGAGCCGACTTGGAACCGTCCGCATACGATGTGCGGATCATGGTCTTCATCCGGGTGCTGGGCGCGTTCGCGACCGAGGTGAACGGTGAGTCCGTGCACCTGGGCGGGCCGCGGCAGCGGGGTGTGCTGGCCTTGCTGGTGGCGGCGCGTGGGCAGGTCGTGCCGGTCGACCGGATGATCGAGAATCTGTGGCGCGGGGAGCCGCCCGCGCGGGCGCTGATGTCCTTGCAGGCGTACGTGTCCAACCTGCGCCGGCTGCTGGAGCCCGGACGTCCGCCGCGCACGCCGGCCCGGCTGCTGGTGAGCGCGCCGCCCGGCTATGCGCTGCGGCTGCCGCCGGAGTCGGTGGACGCGTGGCGGTTCGAGGAGCTGCTCGACCAGGCCCGTACGGACAGCGACCCGCGCGTCGCCCGGGCTCGGCTCGCCGAGGCGCTCGGACTATGGCAGGGACCGGCGTTCGCCGAGGTCGCCGACGAGCCGTGGGCCGCCGCCGAGACGGCCCGGCTGAACGAGCTGCGCCTGGTCGCCACCGAACTGCACGTCGCGGCGGGTCTGCGCATCGGCGACCCCGCCGCGGTGGTTCCCGAGGCCGACCGGCTCACCCGCGACGAGCCCCTCCGCGAGGAAGGCTGGCGGCTGCACGCCCTGGCATTGTGGAGCAGCGGCCGCCAAGCCGACGCGCTGGCGACGCTCCGCCGCGCCCGCGGCATCTTCGCCGAGGAGCTCGGGCTCGACCCCGGCCCGGATCTGACGGCGTTGGAGGAGGCGATCCTCACCCAGCGCACGGACGTCATGCGCGAGACCGTGCCTCCGCCACCGCCGACCGTACCGCTGCCGCGGCCGGCTCCGATCATCGAGGCGCCGTTCGTCGGACGCCAGGCACAGCTGTCGGCACTGGTCACGGCCGCCGCCGAGGCCGCCGCCGACGGCGCCCGCATCGCCCTTGTCACCGGCGAGGCCGGGCTCGGCAAGTCGACGCTGCTGGAACACCTCGGCAGGCGGCTCGAACGTGACGGGTGGCTGGTCGCCGCCGGCCGCTGCCCCGAGGTCGACGGCGCGCCGCCCGCGTGGGCCTGGACTGAGGCGCTGGGAGCCGTCGCCGCGACCACGTCCCCGGGCGCGTTCGCGGACGACCTCGCGCCGCTGCTCACCGACACGGGACCGGCGGACGAGGACGCCACCGCGGGACGGTTCCGGCTGCGCCAGGCCGTGTGGAAGTGGCTGGCGGCGGTCGCCACGGAACGCCCGGTCGCCGTCGTGCTGGACGACCTGCACTGGGCGGACGCCGCCACGCTGGAGCTGCTCGGCGGCGGCCTCGGCATGCGGGCCCCGATCCTGGTCGTCGCCGCGTACCGCGCGGACGAGAGTGGGCACCTCACCGAGACACTCGCCTCCCTCGCGCGCGCCGCGCCCCGCCGCCTGGCGCTGCCGGGGCTGAACGGCGAGGCCGTCGCGGAGCTCGTACGGACCGAATGCGAGGCCGACGAGGAGACCATCGCGGGGATCGCCGAGCGCACCGGCGGCAACCCGTTCTACGTGCGCGAAAGCGCCCGGCTGCTGAACGGCGAAGGCGCGCTGGTCGCCCTCTCCGAGGTCCCCGAAGGCGTACGGGACGTCCTGCGCCGCCGGCTCGCACGGCTGCCCGAAGGCGGCGTGTCCATCCTCCGGCTCGCCGCTGTCGCGGGCCGGGAAAGCTCAGTGGACGTCCTGGTCAAGGCCGCCGACACCGACGAGGACGGCGTGCTGGACGCGCTGGACGCGGGCGTCATCGCCGGGCTCCTCGACGAGCCCGGCCCAGGCCACATCCGCTTCGTCCACGCCCTCGTCAGGGACACGCTCGTCGCCGACGTCAGCAGATTGCGTGCCACCCGGATGCACGCCCGGATCGCCGCCGCTCTGGAAGGCACCGACGACATCACGGCGCTGGCCCACCACTACGCGCGCGCCGGCTCACCGAAGGCCGTCGGCTACTGCGTCCAGGCCGCCGAGCTTGCCGAGGCGCGCTACGCCCACGACGTCGCAGCCGATCTCCTCACTGACGCGATCGCGAACTCCACCGTCCCACAGGAACGCGTCGACCTGCACGGCAGGCTGCTGCGGGCGCAGATCCGGGCCGGCGCCTTGGCCGCCGCCCGCCGGACCCGTCGGCAGGCCGTCGAGTACGCCGAGTCTCTAGGCCGCGAGGACCTGATGATCGCCGCATTCACCGCCTGGACCGAGCCGACGCCATGGCAGTCGCGCCCGTACGGCACGGTGGACCGGCCCATCGTCGACCGGCTGAGCCGCCTGCTCGAGCGTACCGACCTGGCTCCAGAGGTACGCAGCCGCCTGCTCACCGCCTACGCCGACGAACTGGCCGGCGAGGACGACCCCACCGTGTCGGCGGCGGCCCGCGAGGCGCTCGACCTCGCCACCGGGCCCCATCTGCGGGCGGCGGCGCTCGGAATCTTGGCCCGCGGCGTCGGTGGACCGTCCGGACGCGCCGAACTCTGCCGCGAACTGGTGGCGATCGGCGTGGAGCACGGCGTGCCCGCCTACCGCGTCACCGGCCTGCTCAACCATGCCTGTGCCGCCGCCGAGGCCAACGACCCGGCCACCATGCGCCGAGTGGCCACCGAGGCCCTCGACCACGCGCGCACGTACCTGATGCCCGAGGCGACAGGCGTCGCCGAAGTGGCACTGGCGACGCTGACCCTCATCGAGGGCCGGTTCGCCGACGCCGAACGGCTCTACACCCAGGCCGCCAACGGCATGCGGCGCGCCGGATCCCTGCACTCCTCCGGCTTCCTCGGCTTCGCGCTGGCCGCGACGTGGATGAACGACGGCACGCTCGGCGAGCACCTCGACGAGGTGCGCGCTCTCCACGAGGCGGCCGGCCCGATCGCCTCCGACCTGCTGGCCCTGGCCCTGCACGGCCACGGCCTGATCACCGAAGCGCGCCAGGTACGTACCGCCGCCCCGATCCGGCCCGACTACTTCTTCACCTTCCTCACGACCCTCCGCGCGATGGCCGCCATCGCCCTGGAAGACCGCGCCGCGGCCGAGGAGATCTACGCGACGCTGCTTCCTCACCGCGACGGCCCCCCGGCGGGCGCCACGAGCCTGTCGCTGGCGCTGCGCCCGGTCGCACACACCCTCGGCGAGCTGGCCGTCCTCCTCGACCGCGACCACCAGGCCGCCGCCCACTTCGCTCAGGCCGCCACCATCGCCGACCACTGGAACGCGCCCCACTGGGCCGCCGAGGCCCGGTCGCGAACGACCACCTAGCCTCTGCCTACGGCGCCGCACATCTGCAGCGTCCGGCGTCCAGATCAGGGTGTGAGGCCGAGCCGACGGAGTTGTGCCGGGCGGAGCGGCCGCCAGCCGGCGCCATCGAGTTTGGCGAGTTCGGCTTCGACGTTGATGACGCCGAAGAAGTTGATGTTGTCGCTGCGGTCCGGTGAGATGTGGGCCAGGACCTCGTCGGGCACTTCGCGACCCTGGGCGCGCAACTCCAGGACAGCGCGGGAGTAGTACTCGGTCGTCCAAGCCACCACGGCGTTGGCCAACACGGTCAGGCACCGGGCATGCTCGGTCTGCTGCTCCAGGTGCGGTTTGGTGATGGCGCCCTGCTGGGCGTAGTGCAGGTCACCACCAGCGCGTCGTTATCGTCGAGGCGGACCGTGCCGGTGTCGTCCGAAGGGGCGCCCGCCAGCGTCTGCTCCAACTCCTCCAGCGCGGCGTGCAACTCCTCCTTCCCCTGCGCCAGCGCGGCGGTGGGGAGGTGGGCTTGCCGACCAGCCGGCAGTAGTCGTCGCGGCGGGGCACCCACTGCGCGGGCGTGTACAGGTAGATGGCGGATCGGCGTACCGGCGCGACCCCGGCACCCACACATCCCCGAGACCTCGTCCAGCTGATCCACCGAAGCCTGAGCGACGAACCTCAAAGGATCGGGAACTTACGGTCCCCGCGCCGCTCCAGCCCTGGTTGGTAGAGCGGCGCGCCACCTGGGCCAGGAAGCGGCGCCGCTCGTTCGGCAGCATCGACAGATCCAGCAGGTGCGCGTCGATGTTGCGGGACCACGTCAGCTTCTCGATCGAGGTCTGCACCGCCGACGCCGACGCATCACGGGCCGCCGACCAACCCGAATTGACGATCAACCAGCCACAACGCTGGACCGTGATCCCTTTCTGGCGTATTCCGGCTGCCCCCGTACGGGGCCGGGCACGTCGGCGCCCTTTTGCCCGGCCGGCGAGGCGTTGACGCGCACGCCCGGGTGTTCACGAGTTCCTCCGATCAGGGACGCCTCGGCCCTTTTGCAGGTCGTTTCCCGTTAGGTGTGTGATCGTTCCCCGCCAGGCTGGGTCAGCTGCCTCGGAGGCCCCCTTCATCAAGGCGTCCGTATCTGTGGGCCGTGCGGCACTGACGTCAGACGTGGCTTGTCGGAAACGTACCGCTCCGTACCGAGCACCACGTAGATGTGGCTCTCCCGCGCGGCCTGGGCGATGCGCTCGTGCGCAGCTTCCAAGAAGTTGGCGCTCACGGCCTTACGCGATTGCGGCGGCCATGGGTAGCCCGGCACGTACGCTTCCGGGAAGCACACGATACGCGCGTCGGCAGCAGCAGCGGCTCTGACCGCGCGCTCGGCTCGCACCACGGAGTCTTCTGGATCCTCGGGAATTTCGAGGTTGGCAAGCGCGATGCGAAGTCTTGTCATGCGACTCATTGTGCGGCACAGCCCCGACACCCGTGGGGCGATCCGACTGCACTGCCCAGCAGCCGGGCCGTCGCCTTCGGTGAATTGTTCGCGCCACGATCGGCTCCGTCTTACCACACCACGCCGCTCCGGACCCGACGGGCTCAGTGCTTGGCATACGGGGCGATTCTCCTGTCGTGCCCTCTCAGGCTGACCCCGCAGAACGAGACGTCTCACCCCAGGCGGACAGAGAGGGGGCCGGCGGACGGGATGCGCTCGCGAGTCCCAGAGTTCAGAAACAGGCTCTGCCCCGGCACGGGCTCGATCCGTCGCAGCAGGCCCGCCAGGTGGAGTCATTTCTCACCTGCAAAATCGGGTCCCCCAGGCACCGGGTGGAACAGGCCGACGTACCGAACCGTGCACATCTGGAGCGCGAAGCCGAGCCGGTGATGCTCCGTCCGCCGCAGGGCGATCAGGTCGCGGTCCACGTCGTCCAGGAAGAAGAACCGCTCCGCTCCAACTCGGGCCTCGTCGGCTCCTCGGCGAACGTCCCGTACACCTCGGCCTGCTCATCGCTCAGAAATTCCACCGGCACGAGCCGGACCGTAGCCAGTCCCGGGCCGGGCCCGGAGGCGTTTCACCGAACCCCAGCGGCGACGTGGATCACTGTGCTGGACGGCCATGATCGTTCTCACCGATAACCCCTGTACCGATGTTCCCCGTGGCCGGAGGAGTCACGGCGCTTGCATGCCGCAAAGCGATGGCGCGCTCTGTGCCGGGCTTGCGGGATGCTATCGCAACCATTAGGTTGCCATCGAGATGGCAACTCAGGGTTGCGAAGGAGTGTGGGTGTGGTTTCGGACAGGATCGAACGTGAGAGGGTGCTGCGGCACCCCATTGAGCGGGTGTGGGCCGCGCTGACCACCGCCGAGGGGTTGTCGCATTGGTTCGGCTCGGTGGCTGAGATCGAGCTGCGGCCCGGCGGGCGAGCGTACTTCCGCTGGGAGGACCTCGACGAAGAATCCGTCGCCACGATCACGATCGTCGATCCACCACACCGTTTGGCGTTCAGATGGCCGATCGGAGGCCGGCCGCAGGACGACGCACCCCTGACGCTGGTGACGTTCACCCTGGAGCCCGTAGCGGGCGGGACCCGGCTGCGTCTGGTGGAGAGCGGGTTCACGCAGGCCGCCGACGACGCTGCCCGGTCCGCCCACAAGGCCAACAGCCAGGGATGGGACGCAGAGCTCGGGGACCTGGAGTCCTACCTCGATGCGACCGCCTGATCCGCAGGAGCAGGCCGTCGCGGTGTTCGCGGCGCTCACCGATCCGACCCGGCGGGCGCTGCTGGACGAGCTCGCCCGCGCCGGACCCGCAACAGTCACTGATCTGGCGCGGCGCCTGCCGATCAGCCGACAGGCAGTGGCCAAGCACCTCGATCAGCTCGCCGAGGCGGGCCTGATCAGCTGCGGTGAACCGGTCGGCCGCCGCCGCCCCTACCGGTTGGAACCGGCCCCCATCCGCGCGGCCCAGGTTTGGTTGGCCACGCTCGCCAACAGGTGGGATGACCGGCTGACCGCGCTGGAACGCGCACTGGACGCCACCGACACCCGACACCCGACCAAGGAGCCACCTAGCAATGACCCAGCCTGAGTTCACCGCCGGCCTGAACATCGCCATGAAGATCCCCAAGGCGCAGTACGAGGCCACCGTGGCCTTCTACCGCGACACCTTGGGCTTCGCCGTCGAGGAGGAGGACGTTTCCTACGCCCCGACCGTCTCACGAACTCATTCGGTGCAGTTCGGTCCTAACACGCTGTGGCTGGACTGCGTCGACAACTACAGCCGGCCCGACCTGTGGTTGCAACTCCACACCGATGACCTGGACGCGGCGGCGGCCACACTGGCCGGCGTCGGCATCCGCCCGTGTGACGAGGTCGAACCACTGCACCACCTCGAATCCAGAACCCACTGGATCAAGAACCCGGCCGGGGTCGTTCACCTGCTCGCAGAATCCGGCTGAGCTGCCCAGCCCTTTGCGCGTCCTTCCGAACCCCTGCACTACCCGGAGGACATGAACGGAGCCAGAGCCGGCGCGTGCGCCAGTACTGTGGCTTCGCATGACCGAATCCGCGATCGAGATCACCGCAGACCTGGTCCATGACCTGCTGCAGGAGCAGCATCCGGACCTTGCGGGGCTGGCCATCCGCGAAGTAGTGGGCGGGTGGGACAACCAGCAGTGGCGTCTCGGGGACGAGTTGGCTGTGCGTATGCCGCGTACGGAGCGTGCGCCGGATCTCCAGCGCAAGGAGTGCCGGTGGCTGCCCGTCCTGGCCCCGCGCCTGCCGCTCCCGATCCCGAACCCGGTACGGATCGGCGCACCGTCCACACGCTTCCCGAAGCCTTGGACCATCATGACGTGGGTCCCCGGCGAGCCACTGGACCAGACCTCGATCAGCCGCGGCGACCACGCGGCCGACGCTCTGGCCGGCTTCCTCAGAGCACTCCACGTGGAGGCACCCGCCGAGGCGCCGATCGGTTCGGACCGCGGCGCTCACCCCGGATCCTCATGCTGATGGGCCAGAACGGAGACCGGGGCCTTCCTGGCGGCAAGCCGACATGGGGACCCGCAGGCCGGGCAGCGCTCGATCGTGTTCTGCGATGCGGCCCGATGTAGGCACGGGAGCGGAGCGACGATTCTCACAGGTAGCGGCTGGAGTTGACCGGGATGCGGTCGCCTGGCTCGTCTACGCTTGCGGCGCCGGCATTGGTATGCGCGGTTGAAGAGATGGGGAGGCCGATGAGGTCCGGGGCGGGTCGTGGCCCGTATGCCAAGTCGGCCGCCATACGGCGCCGGGTGGTGGAGTCTTGCGTGGACGCCTTCGCCCGGACCGGTTTCTACGGCGCGACGATGAAGGACATCGCCGGGCGTGCCGGGATCAGCTACACCGGGTTGCTGCATCATTTTCCGCGCAAGGAGGATCTGCTCCTTGCGGTGCTGGAGCTCCGCAGCGAGCAGAGCGCCCGGCTGATGGAGGCGGCCGACGCCCGCGATCCCGCGGGGCATCCGCTGAAGGCACTGCGCGGCATGCTCGCGGTGGCCGCCGACAACGCGCTGAGCCCGGGGCTGCTGGAGTTGCACTGTGTCATCGCCGGGGAGGCCACCTCACCGGAGCATCCCGCCCACTCCTACTACACCGGCCGCTACCGCCAGCTCCGCCAGTTCTTCACCACGGTCTTCAGTGCACTGGCCGAGCAGGGGCAACTGCGTTCCGATATCGCTCCGGCGACGTTGGCGACGATGACGATCGCACTACTCAACGGCCTGCAGACCCAGTCGCTTCACGACCGCGACACCCTCGATGTCGAGGGCTCCATGCGCGCCTTCCTGGTCGGTCTGGTGCCCGCTCTGGGTGAGTGAGGCGGGACGGCCTCCACTCCGGTTTCTGTCCTCCGTCCGCGCCCTGGAGGGGCGCCTGACGACGCCGTCAGCGCATGTAAATATAACTTGCGCCAGTTGAGAATGTAATTCTTGACATAGGAAAATCGTACTGCAACCCTACTTTTGCTCGCGGTGGTGCGAGTCACAGCACGAGTGAAGGGGTGTGGTGCCATGCCGAACCTGACGATGCCGGAGCCGAGAGCAGGGCGGCGAATCGCCCGGTGGCGCGCGGTGGGGGCGCTCACGATCGCCGTCATGGCGGCCGGCACCGCCCTGGCGGGCGTCGAGCCCACCGCCAGGGCGGCCAATCCCCCGGCCACGTCCGCCACGTCACCGGCGAGGGTGACGGTCGACTTCGGGGCCGAGCAGGGTCGGCTGCCGCGCCCGGAGCGGCACAACAACTTCGGCAACATCACCGCATGGCCCGGGCAACGCGCCCAGGATGCCGCGTTCCTCAACGAGCAGGGCCTGCACGGCGACATCTACCGCGTCTGGCTCAGCAGCCCCAACGCGCCCGACGAGGACGACATCTTCAACCAGTGCGACCTGGTCACCCGCAAATGCGACTTCTCCAGGCTGGACGCCTACCTCACCGAGGCCGGCACCGTGTCCGACTCGGTGCTGGTGAACCTCAACCCCATGGACTTCATCGAGGGCAAGCGGCCGATCAAGGACCTCAAGCCGCTGGTGGAGCTGATACTGCACAGGCTGAAGGAGCAGTACCCCCAGGTCGACTACGTCGAGGTGTTCAACGAATCGGACTGGAACTACCACGGGGTGCAGCGCCGGCAAGGACGCCCGGCGGACCAGACCACCCTGCGGCCCGACGGTCTCTACCGCTTCTACGCGCCCTTCTACGAGGCCGTCAACGAGGTCAACAAGCACGTGCGCCGCGCAGACCGGATCCGGGTGGGCGGCCCGGCACTGATGTACATGGACCCCAAGTGGCTCAAGCCGTTCCTGGACGGCTACGCCGCCGACCGCAACCCCCGCAAGCGCCTGGACTTCCTCTCCTACCACGCGTACCTGAAGTGGGACGACGACTACCAGAAGCCGACGCTGTACAACCAGGATCTGCGCGTGGTCGCCTCGGAACGGGCCACCATCCGGTCGTGGCTGAAGGAACGTCGCATCCGCACCGGCACCCCGGCCTTCATCACCGAGACCGGCATCTACCCCGGTCCCGCGTTCGACGATCCCGACCCCAAGAACGACTACATCCGGCAGGCGGCCGGGCTGGCCACCTACAGCTACCTGTACGCCAACCAGCCCGACACCTACATGTTCAACTGGTGCATCCGGCACCGCGTCGAGGAACGCAAGGACCAACTGGTGACCCGCACCCCGAACGGGCCGCTCACCGACACCCTCAGCCCTTACGGAAACATGCTGCTGATGCAGTCCAAGATGAAGGACACGCGAGTGTCCGCCATCGCCCATGGCCACCGCCAAGACGACAACGGCGTCTACGCCATCGCGTCCAAGGACAGGACCGGCGCGTCACTGATGGTCTGGAACTGGCAGCACACCAACGCCACCGGCCACCGGGCGGGCATCGACATGTCCCGGCTGCCGGCCAACCTCAAGCGCGGCCCGGTCCGCCAGCGCACGTTCAGGATCGACCAGACGACCAGCAACTACTTCGCCGACCCGGCGACCGCCGACCTCCAGCAGGTGGACCAGAAGATCATCTACCCCGGCAAGACCCACACCCACCGCATCGACCTCTCCCCCAACGCGATCTACCTGATCACCCTCGAACCCGCACGATAAGCACCGCAAGCCGATCTGCCCCGAGGTGAGGGCGCCACCGGGGACCGCGACAGACCCTCCGCCGGACCGGACGGTGCCCCAAGCGGTGCCCCAAGCACCGTCCGGTCCGGCCGCCCCCTGGCGCCTCCTCCGGTCGGCGGCAATCACCCCGTCCCTCGGCGGCTCGCGGTTAAGCATGCGGCGTCCAGGGTGAACAGCGAGTCCCGCAACGTGCCGGGCACGATCAGGCCGCCGATGCCCATCACCTGGTCGTTGACCCAGGCCCCACACGGACCGCCGGCCGGGCAGAGCCGCGACCGGCGCGCGAACGGCATCACATGAACAATGCTCGGTTCAGGCGGACGCCGTATTCCTCATCCGGGTTCGTTGTGGCGTCCCCGACCCTTTCCTGGATGGCGGCCACCGCCAGGTCGCGTCGCTTCGGCAAGCGTGCCGCGTCCGCTGCCGCCAGCGCGGCCGGCAGCTCCTGGCGGGTGAGATCTGTGCAATAGCAGGGCGCGCCAGGCTGCTGCCGCCACGATTCGGCCAGCGTCCCGGCGTCGAATGCGTCGAACCCGGTGTCGTCGACCAGATCCATTCCGATCTGGCGGTCGTTGGCGTTGTCGGCCGCGACGGGGAGAGCGATGCGGTCGGGGCTTCCCGCAGGCTTCCCCTTCGTCGCGAACGAGCCGGAACCGATCGAGTTCCATGCCTTGACGATCGGTCTCTCCAACCGCTGGGCGACCCACAGGCTCTCGACCTGACCGGCTTCGATGTCCTCGATCCGGTCGTCTCGCGCCGGATAGTAGTTGGAGGTGTCGATGACGACCGTGCCCGGCGGCACGCCGGCGATCAGCGGTGCGACCTGCGGGATGCGGATGAGGGGGATGGACAGGATCACCACGTCGACGTCCACCACGGCTTCCGCCGCGGTGACCGCGCGTCCACCCGAGGCCAGTGTGTCGGACTCGATCGTTTCGGGGCCGCGCGAGTTGGCCACCTTCACCTCGTGCCCAGCCTCGCTCAACCGGCGGGTCAAGGTTTTGCCGATATGTCCAACACCGATGATGCCGATCTTCATATTGAATGACTCCTTGCTTTCACTACGGCGGGTCCATGCCCGGCCGGATGCTCCGGGACAATGCCCGGCAACTGATACGGGAAAACGGTTCAGGGCAGGGCCCCGCGGGCTTCAACCAGGCACCGGACGGATATCGGCCGTAGGCACCGGGTCGGGAAACACCCCCGGCCCTAACGCCGAAAGCACACGATGTCGGCGAGGAAGCCGGAACTGTTCGGCGCAACGGTTCCTCTCTCGGGTGCAGTCGGGTCACGCGTCCACGGCAAGACAACGTCCTGGTGGTTCGTGCCTGCCGCGCCGCTACCCTAAGACCTGACATCGGTGTGAGAGGCAAATCGGGACGGAGGGCGCCGTGCGGATCGGCGATCTGGCCAAGCGGACCGGGGCCAGCGTGCGTTCCCTGCGCTACTACGAGCAGCAGGGCATGCTCACCAGCCGGCGCAGCGCCAGCGAGCAGCGCCACTACGGCGAGGACGCCGTGGTCCGCGTACTGCTGATCAAGCAGTTCTTCGCCGTCGGGATGAGCGGCAAGAGCATCGCCGCACTGCTGCCGTACATCAAGGACACCGGGGAACGCTGCCCACCGGCCGTCCTGCGCCAACTCACCGACGAGCTCGGCCGCATCGACGCCCAGGCCGAGGAACTCGCTCGCGCACGCCGGACCCTGGAAGGCATGGTCAAGGCCACCCGGGAGGCCATGCGCGGCGCCTGAACACCACTTGACCGGCATCCCTCGGATCCGCGGACTCACCAGTTCGAGGTCATCTTGGAGATGAGATGAACTGGGAGCCGCAGTCGGTGGAGGCCGTTCAGCTACGTGCTGAGTGCCCTACCGAGGTTCAGTGATCGGCACCAGCTGTGCGGGGACATGCTTGTGCCAGGGCGTTCCCGCGTAGGCGTCGCGGTCCTGGCTCGAGGTGAGCTCGTTGGGCGCGACCCCGGTGACGACCCGGCCGGTTTCGGGGTCCAGATGGTCGACGCCGAACCCGTTGGGCAGCGAGATGTGCCCGGGACGCATCCGGTCGGTCAGTTCCACGACGACCTCGACGCCGCCGCGGCGGGTGGTCAGCATCGCCCGGTCGCCGGTGGTCAGTCCCAGCCGTTCGGCGTCGGAGATCCCGATCCGCAGCGCACCGCCGACGTCGCGTCTGCGCCAGTCGGGATCCCGGATGATCGTGTTGGCGGTGAAGGCGCGCCGTTCGCCGGCCGACAGCACGAACGGCCATTCCCGGGCGCCGGCGGGTTCGGGACGGTCGGCGAGTGCGGTCACCTCGGCGAGGAGTTCGGGGATGTGGAGCTGGATGCGCCGGCCCTTCAAGCGCCGCCAGGTCTCCTCCTGCACGTCGTCGGTGGTCACCAGGCCGTGCGGGCTGGAGAGGATCGCGTCGAAGAGCCGCTCACCGGCCTCCGGGCCCTCGCCGTAGCCGGCCCGTTTCACTCCCGCGGGGTTCTCCTGGACGAAGCCGTGCGCCGCGCCCCACAGCACCGCCGCGGCCGCGGCACCGTCGGGCAGGGTGGGCCCGAGCGTCCGGTAGAGCAGGACCGGAGCCAGCCGGGCGAGCCGCGGCTGCGAGCCGAGCAGGTTCAGGAACGCCTCGGCGAACGCCGCACGGCCCTGGGCGGCCGCTTCCCGGAGCGGATCGACGACCTCGGCGGTCAGCGCGCCCGAGGCCTCCACCAGCCGGGCGTGGATCTCCGGCTCGGGCAGTGGTCCCTGCGGTGCGTCCACGACCGGTGGCCGGAGGTGGAAGATGTTGCGCGGGAAGTCGAAGGTGAAGAACGTCGCCTCCCACTTCTCGTACTGGGTCGGCGCGGGCAGCACGTAGTCCGCGAGCCGCGCGGTCTCGGTCATCGCGACGTCGATGACGACCAGCAGGTCCAGGGCCTGCAGCGCGGCACGCATGGCCGCGGAGTCGGCCAGCGAGTGCGCCGGGTTCGCGCTCTCCACGAGCATCGCCCGGTAGCGGGCCGGATGGTCGGTGAGGATCTCCTCGGCGATCACGTTGCAGGGCACCAGGCCGCTGATGATCTTCGCTCCGGCGACCGGGCTGACCGGCCCCTCGCCGACCCGGTGCCCGCGGTCGCGGGCGATCGGGGCCAGGTTGGAGAAGGCGTACTGCGCGCCCTGCTTGGCGAGGTTTCCGGTGAGCAGCCAGAGCAGCCGCTGGAGGTAGGAGACCACGGTGGAGTCGCGGTTCATCTGCACGCCCAGGTCCTCGGTGACGGCCACCGAGGACGCCGAGCCGATCCGGCGCGAGGCCGCCCTGACCAGGTCCTCCTCGACACCGGCCAGCGCGCAGTACCGGCTCACCGGCACCGCCGCCAGCGCCTCCTGGACCTCGGCCAGCCCGTCGGCGTGCTCGGCCAGCCAGTCCTCATCGATCAGCTTCTCCTGGACGAGCACGGCGGCCATCGCGGTCAGCAGATGGACATCGGTCCCGGGCCTGACCTGCAGGTGGAAGTCGGCCAGCTCGGCGGTCTCGGTCCGGACCGGGTCGATGACGATCATCGATCTGGCCGGGTCCCTGCCGATCTGCTTGAGCACCGTGCGGGCCCGGGGAAATCCATGGGATTGGTACGGGTTCTTGCCGACGAACACCGCGACCTCGCAGTGCTCGATGTCGGAGCGGGTCGGCGCGCCGAGCATCCGGGCGCTCACCCAGAACTCGCCGGTCTTCTCCTGCGCGAGGGCGCTGGAGCGGTACCTGGCCCCGTAGGCCTTCATCGTCGCGGTGGCGTAGGCGCCGCCCAGGTGGTTGCCCTGCCCGCCGCCCCCGTAGTAGAAGATCGACTCTCCGGGCAGCGCGCCGAGCCGGGCGGCCACCTCGCCGATCGCGGTCTCCCAGGAGATCTCCTCGAAGGTCCCGTCGGGCCGCTTGCGCAGGGGCCGGGTCAGGCGCTCGGCCCGCCCGTTCTGGTAGCGGTCGAGCCGCAGCGCCTTGTTGCAGGTGTAGCCCTGGGACGCCGGGTGCAGCCTGTCGCCGCGGATCTTGTCGAACGACCCGGACGGACCGACCGAGATCTCGACACCGCAGTTGCATTCGCACAGGATGCAGGCGCTCGGCCGCCACTCGTCCACGATCAACTCCCTCGGCGATCAGTTGGTTCCTTTTCGGAACTTAGTGAGTTCCGGAACGGAACGCAATAGACTCCCGGCATGCGCTGGAAGGACATCGGTGATGTCGACTGCTCGATCGCCCGGACCCTGTCGGTGATCGGTGACCGCTGGACCATGCTCGTGCTGCGCGACGCCTTCCTGGGGGTCCGGCGTTTCGACGACTTCCAGAACGACCTCGGGGTCTCCCGGCATCTGCTGGCCGACCGCCTGGGCACCCTCGTCGAGCACGGGATCCTCGAGCGGCGCCCCTACAGCGAGCGGCCGCCCCGGCACGAGTACAGGCTGACCGACAAGGGCCTCGACCTCTATCCGGTGATCGTCTCGATCGCCGGCTGGGGCGACCGGTGGATGGCCGGCGCGGACGGCCCGCCGGTCGCACTGCGCCACCGGACCTGCGGCGAGATCATCGCCCCGGCCCTGACCTGCCCCTGCTGCGGCGAACGGATCGACCCCCGGCAGATGACCCCGGTCGGCCGGGCGGTCCCTTCCTGAGGGCCTCCGCACAACGGCACGGAATGGTGGGGGGCACGGGTCCTCGCTGACGGCGGCTTGGCGGCAGAGGCGGCCGGTTCCGGAACGCGCGATGCGTTGACGGCCGGTTCACTTCGGGTTTTCTTCTCCGTGGGGCGCGGTGAACGAGCGGATCGCGCGCGCGGCGCGTTCCACGGTCGCGTTCAGGTGCTCGGCCACCTCGGGCGGGTCGAGCAGCGTGTAGTCGACCGGCAGGAGTGTGATGCGGTAGGCCAGGTAGCCCGGGGCGTCGGCGTACGTGCGGAGGAGACACGATCGGTCGTCGACCGGTTCCAGGGAGCCCTGCCAGGGCGGGACGTTCTCCGCCGCCCATGCGATGGGGGCGTGCAGGAGCAGCCTGGCCCGGACGCTGCCGGTACGGCCCGACAGCGAGTTCATCACCCAGGTCGCGGCGTCCACTCCCCCGGGCAGTTCGCGGGCGGGAACGCGGACACCCGTGCGGTGGACCTCGTTCATCCTGTCCACCCGGAAGATGCGCCACCCGGCCTTGTGCTCGTCGTATGCCACCAGGTACCAGCGGCGCCCTTCGGGTACGAGGCGATGCGGTTCCACCAGGCGCCGGCTGGTCTCGCCGTCCCGTTTGGTGTGGGCGAAGCGGACCTTCTCGTGGGCCACGCAGGCGGCGGCCAGCGAGGCAAGGGTTTCGGCGTCGGCGGCCGGGCCGCCCCCGGGCGGCAGGGTCGCGGCCGCCTCCGAGAGCACCTTCAGCCGGTGGCGCAGCCGTAGGGGCAGGACCTGCTCCAGCTTGGCGAGGGCACGCAACGAGCTGTCCTCGATGCCGGTGGTGGCCACGGTGGCGGCGGTACGGAGCCCGATCGCGATGGCGATGGCCTCGTCGTCGTCCAGCAGCAGCGGCGGCATGGCGGCACCGGAGGTGAGCCGGTAGCCCCCGGTGTTGCCCTGGGTGGCGTGTACGGGGTAGCCGAGTTCGCGCAGGCGGTCGATGTCGCGCCGGATCGTCCGGGGCGTGACGTCCAGGCGGCCGGCGAGCTCGCGGCCCGACCACTCGCGGGGGGATTGCAGCAGGGACAGCAGGGACAGCAGCCGGCCGGAGGGATCGCGCATGGATCCATTCTCCCTGCCAATAGGACGTTCGCTGACCTATTGGCCTTCTATCGTCGTAGATGTCGGGCACTACGAAGGGAACACACCATGTTGCGAGGATTCGCCACCATCAGCTACTGGGCGGACGATCTCGAGGCGGCGAAGGACTGGTACGCCGAGCTCCTGGGCGCCGAGCCGTACTTCAGCGTCCCCATGCCGGACGGCCGGGTCGGGTACTACGAGTTCCGGATCGGGGACCACCAGGCCGAGCTCGGCCTGATCGACAGCGGCTTCGCTCCCGCCGGCGCGGGGGCCGGGCCGGGCGGGGTCATCATGTACTGGCACGTGGACGACGTGGCGGCGAGCCTGGACAGGCTGCTGTCGCTGGGCGCGAAGGAGCAGGAGGGGGTCAAGGAGCGCGGCGAGGGGACGGGGTTCGTCACGGCCAGCGTCATCGACCCGTTCGGCAACATTTTGGGGATCATGTACAACCCGCACTACCTGGAGATCCTGGAGAAGCGCGCTCAGGCGTCCTGACCGGGCAGGTCGCGGAGGGCGGCGCCGATGATCCCGACGCCCTCCGCGATGGCGGCCGGCGTGGCCGCGGCGTACCCGAGGACCAGGCCGGGACGGCCGGGGCGCTGGCGGTGCCACGACAGCGGGTGCACCTTCACGCCGCGGGCGAGGGCGGCCGCGGCCAGGCCGGTCTCCGGTACCGCGCCGTCGAACGTGATCGTCAGGTGCAGGCCGGCGGCGGCGCCGTGCACGGTCGCGGCCGGCAGCCGCGCGCGGATGGCGGCGATCATGGCGTCCCTGCGGCGGCGGTGCCGGCGGCGCAGCAGCCGCAGCCGGCGTTCCAGCTCGCCCGATTCCATCAGGCGGGCGAGCACCAGCTGCGGCAGCGCGGCGTTGCCGAGGTCGGCGAACCGCTTGGCGTCCACGAGGGCGTCCCGGTACGGCGGCGGCGCGATGACCCAGCCGATGCGCAGTGCGGGGGCCAGCAGCTTGGACACGCTGCCTGCGTAGAAGACGCGTTCGGCGAGCATCGAGCGCAGCGCGGGGACCGGCGGCCGGTCGTAGCGGTGCTCGGCGTCGTAGTCGTCCTCGATGATCAGCCCGCCGCCTCCCGCCCAGCGCATCAGGTCGCGGCGCCGCTCGCCGCCCAGCACCACGCCGGTCGGGAACTGGTGCGCGGGGGTCAGCAGGACGGCCGGGGCGCCTGAGTCGCGCAGCTCGGCGACCTGGATCCCGTCGGCGTCGACCGGGATGGGCGGGGTCCGCATGCCCCAGTGGTTCAGGTGCTGGCGGGTACCGAGCGAGCCCGGGTCCTCGACGGCGACCGCGCCGATCCCGTCGCGGCCGAGCACCCGGGCGAGCAGGCCGAGCGCCTGGGCCGTACCGGCGACGATGACGACCTCGCCCGGGTCCACCCGGATCCCCCGGTTGCGGGCCAGCCAGCCGGCGACGGCCTGGCGCAGCGCGGCGGTACCGCGCGGGTCCCCGTACCCGAGGCCGGACGCCTCGAGCCCCGCGAGGACGGCGCGTTCGGCGCGCAGCCACGCGGCGCGGGGGAACGCGGCCAGGTCGGGCAGGCCGGGTGACAGGTCGATCCGGGCCGTGGCCGAACGCAGGGCGTCGAACACGTCCGCGCCGGGGCCGGTGTCGAACGGGCCGTTCAAGGGCTGCTGGACGGGCCGCGCGGCCGGCGGGGTGACCGGGGCCGCGACGATGATCGTCCCCTGGCGTCCCCGTCCGGTGGCGTGGCCGTCCTCGATCAGGCGCTGGTACGACTCGGTGACGACACCGCGCGAGACCCGCAGCTCCGCCGCCAGGACCCGGGTGGCGGGCAGCCGGCTGCCCACCGGCAGCCGGCCGTCGGAGATCGCCTGCCGCAGCCGTCCGGCCAGCCAGTCCGACAGCCCGCCCGGCGGCGCCTCGCCGGCGTTCAGCTGGAGGAAGTCGGAACCGGCGACTATGGATCGGTCGGACAGCCCGCCTTTGGACCTGTTCACGGGGTCCATTGTGGCGCCACGGTGAAGGCATGAACACCACGGCGGCACTTTCCTACGTTCACGGCTACTCCGAGCACGAGGCCCGCAGGCTGGGCGACCAGGCCGACACCCTGGCCGCGTTGCTGCACGCCGGTACGGCCTTTCCCGCGGGCAGCAGGGTGCTGGAGGCCGGGTGCGGGATCGGCGCGCAGACGGTGCACCTGGTGAGGTCGAGCCCGGGGGCCCGCCTCGTCGCGGTCGACGTCTCCGGGACGTCCCTGGCGCAGGCGCGGGCGCGCGTCGAGGCGGAATCCCCCGGCGCGGACGTCGAATGGCACCGCGCCGACCTGCTCGATCCGCCGTTCGCGGACGGGACGTTCGATCACCTTTTCGTCTGCTTCGTCCTTGAGCACCTGCGCGACCCGCAGGCCGCGCTGGCCGCGCTGCGGCGGGTGCTGCGGCCCGGCGGGACGATCACCGTGATCGAGGGCGATCACGGCTCGGCGTTCTTCCACCCCGACAGCGCCTACGCCCGCGCGACGATCGCGCACCAGGTGTGGCTGCAGTCCGCCGCCGGCGGGGACGCGCTGATCGGACGGAGGTTGCAGCCGCTCCTGGCCGCCGCCGGCTACGAGGAGGTGACGGTCCGGCCGCGGACGGTCTACGCCGACCGGACGCGCCCGGCGCTGGCCGAGGGATTCATCCGCAACACCTTCACCGCCATGGTCGAGGCCGTCCGGGCCGACGCGCTCGCGGCCGGGCTCACCACTCGCGCCGACTTCGACCGCGGCATCGCCGACCTGCACCGCACGGCCGAGGACGACGGCGCGTTCCACTACACGTTCTTCAAGGGCCAGGCCATCAACCCGATCCCGTGACCTGGCCTTTTTTCTGGCCATCAAGGTTGCGGGCGCAGGGCCGGGCCGGTGTGAACAAGGAGTAGATCGACTCTTGCGGAACCCGTTGTCGGCGTACGGCTTCTTGTGCACCGGGACGTCCACCTGAACGTGCAGAGATGATCATTGTGTCGGGTGCGGGTGTTAGGTTGCGGAGGCATGGCGACGTCCTCCCGGCAGAATCGGCCGTTCCTCTATGTGATCGATGAGGAGTTCGTTCCACCGGATCGGGGTGACGAGCAGGAAGGGCCCGAGTCCGCGGTTCCCGCTGGTGATCCGGACGAGGCTGTGCGGCTCTTGCATCACTACCGGCAGCTGATGGCGCGGATCCTCGGGTACGAGGAGGAACTCCCCGAGCCCGCGAGCGAGGAGGCCCTCGTCGCGGTGGAGGAGGAACTCGGCGTCGCACTGCCTGCGGACCTCCGCGCGCTGTACGGCGTCGCCGACGGTGACGGTGACCTCGTCAACCCGCTGTTCGACCGGCAGGACTGGCTCCCGCTTGCCGAGATCGGCGACCTGGATGACGAGTGGCTCGACATCGCACAGGAGTGGCGGTTCGAACCCTGGCGCCGGACGGTGTTCGATGCCCGGCCCCCGCACGCCGTCCGGAGGTCGCCGCTGCGTGCGGGCTGGATCCGGTTCGCGTTCGACACCGGCGGCAACTGGCTCGCCGTGGACATGGATCCCGGGCCGAACGGTCGTCCCGGGCAGGTCATCAAGGTCGGAGTCGACTACGTGGAAGGGCCGGTGTACGTCGCTGACTCGGTGACCACGTTTCTGCGCCGGCTGGTGGAGGCGCTGGAACGTGGTGACTACCGCCGTCGCGACAAGAGCCTGTGGATCGACACGGATCTGCCGGATCTGGCCGGCAGGCACGGCTGGTACAGCGGCGGCCCACCCTCCTGCGCGCGTGCCGGGCAGGCCGGTCCGCGTGTGCAGGAGGTCCGGGTGACCGACGTGGAGGATTGCGCGTTCCTCGCCGCGATGCCCGAGGTGTGTTCGCTGGCGCTGTCGAGCAGGGGTTCGCCCGACCTGACCCCGCTCGGTGGTCACCCGGTGGAATATCTTGAGCTCGATGTGGAGTCGGCCGACCTGACGGCGCCGGCCCGAAACCGGGAGTTGTGTTCGCTGTCGGTCACCTGCGCGCGGCCCGTCGAGCTGGCTCCGCTCCGTACCGTGCCCCACCTGTGGGCACTGGACATCGCGGCGGCACCCGTCGCTGACATCGCCACGGTGAGCGAGCTGACGGGATTGCGGTATCTGGAGGTCACCCGGGACCAATGGCGGGAGCTGTCGGAACTCGGCGACCTGCCGCAACTGGCCCTCGTCGGCGTCCATCCGCACCGCCCCGAACGCGACCGGCCGTCCCGAACGACCTGGGTCACCACCTACGACGAGCCGCCTTCGCCAACAGCCTGAACCGGTGCCTGGGTGAGGGACTCGCCCGGCTCGCTGGACAGCGGATCGACACCTCCACCGACGGCTCACCACCGACCGCGTGCCCATCGGGCGCGAACCGATCCTGGAGCAATGGAGAGGTTTCAGGCTCATCAGAAATGGCGATGTCGCCCGGACGCGGCCTTCGCTGGGAGGCGTGGAGCCTCTCATGAGGTCGGCGTCGGCGTCAGGTGCGCAGCGGGACGCTCCTCAACGCGGGGTGTCGACGATGCGCTCGCCGAAGGCGGCGGCGAGCGCCTTGGTGACCAGCTCGGGCAGCTCGGTCCGTCCGTCGTCCTCGGCCCAGCGCACCAGTGCCGTGTGCAGGGCGGCCAGGCAGGCGCTGGCCGCCGCTCGGACATGGAACGCCGCGTCGGGATCGGTGGCGTCGTCTCCGAGCGCGTCGACGATCGCCTGCTGCAGGGCGTAGTGGTTGTCCAGGTGCTTGGCCCGCAGGGCCGGCGTCGAGATCATGAGCTGGAGCCGGGCGAGCAGGAACCGCTCGTCCGCCGTCAGGTCGTCTCCGTGGCCGCCGCCGGTCAGCGCCGCCACCGAGTCGATGAGCGCGCCGCCGATGCGGCCGACCAGGGGCCGTTCGGCGGGCGAGGCGGCGATCCGCTCGGCGACGAGCGCACCGTGCCGGTCGATGAGGACCAGGTCCTCCTTCGTCGGGAAGTGCCGGTACACGGTCATGGGCGACACCCCCGCGGCTTCGGCGACGTCGGTCACGGTCGTGGCGTCGTATCCGCGCTCGGTGAACAGGCGCACCGCGTGCGCCTGGATCAGGCGCTGCGTCTCGGCTCGTCGTTGCGCTCGCAACGTTGAGTGCTGATCGGGCATGTGATAGACACTACCTCAGTGGTAGTCACTACCAAATCGGTAGTGACTCGCAGACCGAGGTGGCGACCATGGATGATGATCTGACCGGCAGGGCGGCGCTGGTGACCGGAGCGTCGCGCGGTATCGGGCAGGCGATCGCGGTCCGGCTGGCGGCGAAGGGCGCCGTGGTCATCGCGCACTTCGGCACGGACGAGGACGGCGCGAAGGCGACGGTCGGCCGGATCGAACGTTCCGGTGGCACCGCCCTCGCCGTCAGGGCCGAACTGGGCGTGGACGGCGACGTCGAGACGCTGTTCGCGGGTGTCGAGGCGGGCCTGGCCGGGCGACCGCTCGACATCGTCGTCAACAACGCGGCGGCCGCGCCCGCCGGTCCGCTCGGATCCACGACGCGGACGCAGTTCGACCACCTGTTCGCCGTGAACGTTCGAGCGCCGTACTTCATCGTCCAGCGAGCGGTGCCGCTGCTCCGCGACGGTGGCCGCATCATCACGATCTCGTCGGTGGCGACCCGGATGGCCAATCCCGCCCAGACGTCCTTCGCGATGACGAAGGGCGCGGTGGAGACGATGAGCATGACCCTGGCCAACGAGCTCGGCGTCCGAGGGATCACGGTGAACGCGGTCGCTCCCGGCGCCACCCGGACGGCGGCCAACGGACCGGTCTTCGAGGCACCGGGCCTGGCCGGCTTCATCGCCGGATCGACGGCGCTCGATCGCCTGGGCGGGGCCGACGACGTCGCCGATGTCGTCGCGTTCCTCGCCTCCGATGCCGCGCGCTGGATCACGGGCCAGGTCATCGACGCGAGCGGTGGTCTGTTCCTCGGGCCGCGTACCTGATCGTCCCGGGTCAGCCGGTGACGATGTTGGCGATCCGGCCCGGGACGATGACCAGGCGGCGGACGGTCAGGCCGGCGGTGTGCCGGGGGAGGTCGGCGTGCTCGTTCAGCAGGCGCTCGATCTCCTCGCCGCTCGCGCCGGCGGGCACGTCGAGGGTGAACCTGGTCCGGCCGTCGATCTGGACCGGGATCGTGACGGCCGGTTCGGCGGCGAGGGACGGGTCGGCCTCGGGGAACGGCGCGTAGGCCAGCGAGTCCTGGTGGCCGAGGCGGCTCCATAGTTCCTCGGCGATGTGCGGGGCGAGCGGCGCGACCATCAGGACCAGGGCCTCGGCCAGCTCGCGCGGCATCTCCTCCAGCCGGGCGGCGTGGGTGGTCAGCTGCATCAGCCGGGCGATCGCGGTGTTGTAGCGCATGCCCTCGAAGTCGTCGCGGACGACGGCGATCGTCTGGTGCAGCTTGCGCAGGGTGGCGGTGTCCGGAACGGTGCCGGTGACGCGCGTGGCTCCGGTCTCCTCGTCGATGATGTTGCGCCAGAGCCGCTGCAGGAAGCGGTGGACGCCGGCGATGTCGTCGGTCCGCCATGGCCGGTCGGCCTCCAGCGGGCCCATGGCCATCTCGTGCAGCCGCAGGGTGTCGGCACCGTAGGCGTCGTAGACGTCGCCGGGGCTGACGCCGTTCTTGCGGCTCTTGCCCATCCTGCCCGCGCGCCGGGTCACGGGACGGTCCTGGTAGGTGAACGTCCCGCCGCCGGCCTGGATGACCTCGGCGGCCGGTACGAACATGCCGCGTTCGTCGGTGAAGGCGTCGGCCAGCACGGAGCCCTGGTTGAACAGGCGCCCGAACGGCTCCGGCGTGGACACATGGCCCAGGTCGTACAGGACCTTGTGCCAGAACCGCGCGTACAGCAGGTGCAGGACGGCGTGCTCCACTCCCCCGACGTACAGGTCGACGCCATCGGCTGCCATCCAGTAGCGCTCGACGCCGGGGTCGACGAACGCCGTTTTGTTGGTGGGGTCCAGGTAGCGCAGGTAGTACCAGCAGGACCCGGCCCATTGGGGCATCGTGTTGAGTTCGCGCCGGTATCGCTTGGGGCCTTCGCCCAGGTCGAGTTCCACGGTGGCCCATTCCTTGGCCTTGGCCAGGGGCGGTACGGGCGTGCCGGTGTCATCCTGCTGGGGTTCGGGACGGAAGTCGGTCATTTCCGGGAGCAGTACGGGCAGCGCGTCATCGGGAAGCGCGATCGGCATTCCGTGCTCGTCGTAGACGATGGGGAACGGCTCGCCCCAATAGCGCTGCCGGGAGAACAGCCAGTCGCGCAGCCGATAGGAGCGCGCGCCTCGCCCCAGCCGCAGCCGTTCCAGCCATTCGATGGTGGCCCTGATCCCCTCCTGAACGGTCAGCCCGAACAGTTCCGGCCCGGCGATGTTCTCGCGATACGCCCCGTTCCCGTCGAAGGCCGTCCGCCATCGCGCCGGGTCCGTGCCGTGTTCGGACAGCCATTCGGCCGGGGGTCGCAGTACGGGGCGTACGGCCAGCCCGTAGGTGTGCGCGAAGTCCAGATCGCGCTGGTCGTGGGCGGGTACGGCCATGATCGCGCCCGTTCCGTACCCCATGAGCACGTAGTCGGCCACGAAGACCGGGATCGGCGACGCCGTGACGGGGTTCATCACGTAGGCGCCGGTGAACGCGCCGGTCTTGCCGGTCGTTTCGGTGGTGCGCTGCCGGTCGCTGAGGCGTTCGGTGCGCGCGCGGTACGCGGCGACCGCGTCCCGTGGCGTCGCGTGCGAGCCGCGCCATGCCTGCGGCGTGCTGCCGGGCCACTGGTCCGGTACGAACCGGTCCACCAGCGGGTGCTCGGGGGCCAGCACCGCGTAGGTCGCGCCGTACAGGGTGTCGGGGCGGGTGGTGAAGACCTCGAACGCGATGCCGCGGCCGGGCGCGCTCAGGCGGATGAAGGCGCCGTCGGCCGCGCCGATCCAGTTGCGCTGCATCCGCTTGAGCGGCTCGGGCCAGTCGACCAGATCCAGGTCGTCGATCAGCCGTTGCGCGAAGTCGCTGATCCGCAGCATCCACTGGCGCATCGGCCTGCGGTAGACGGGGTGGTCGCCCAGGTCGCTGCGGCCTTCGGCGGTGACCTCCTCGTTGGCCAGCACGGTGCCGAGCGCGGGACACCAGTTGACGAGTTCCTCGGACACGTACGCCAGCCGGTGCCCGTCGATGACGCGGCGGCGGATCCGCTCGTCCAGGTCGGCCCAGTCCCGGCCGCCGGGGACGGTGCGGGCGCCGGAGGCGAACTCCTCGATCAGGGCCTCGATGGGACGGGCCCGTCCGGTGCGCTCGTCGGCCCAGCTCCCGAACAGCCGCAGGAAGATCCACTGCGTCCAGCGGTAGTACCCGGGGTCGGTCGTGGAGATCTCGCGGCGGGCGTCGTGGCCCAGGCCGAGGCGGCGCAGCTGGCGGCGGTAGGTGGCGATGTTGGCCGTGGTCGTCTCGCGCGGATGGCGGCCGGTGTCGATCGCGTACTGCTCGGCCGGCAGCCCGAACGCGTCGTACCCGAAGGTGTGCATCACGTGGTCGCCGTTCATGCGCCGGTAGCGGGCGAACGCGTCGGTGCCGATGTAGCCGAGCGGGTGGCCGACGTGGAGTCCGGCGCCGCTCGGGTACGGGAACATGTCCAGGACGTAGAAGGGGCGGCGGCCGGCCATCCGCTCGAATCCCTCCGAAAGCGGCCCGGCGGGATTGGGCGAGTCGAAGGTGCCTTCGGCATTCCAGCGTTCCTGCCAGCGCAGCTCGATCTCGTTCGCCAGGTGCGCGTCGTATCGGTGGCTCATCGTCCTCTTCACCGCGGATCCGTGACCGGTCTCGGAAAATGAAAAAGCCCCTCAACGCATGAGGGGCGGCCGCGCTGACTCGGTGAGTCAGCGCGGCTCGGGAAGAAGGCCGTGGAGGATGGTCATGCGGGTGAGGGTACCCCGCCGGTGCCTTATTGGTCGCGCAATTTGAACAGCGCGCCTCCCAGCAGCAGCGCGCCCGCGGTGTACGCGGCCAGGACGCCCAGCCCTGCCCAGGGGCCGATGGGCAGGCGGTCGAGCTGTGTCGTGGCCTGGACGGCCAGGCCGGCGTCCATGGGCATGAGCTTCTGGACGCGTTCCCTCCACTCGGGGTCGGTCACGAGCATGGTGACGATCGGCGACGCGTACAGCAGCGCCAGTACGGCGGTGATGGAGCCGGCGGTGTCGCGGACCGCGGTGGCCACGCCCATGGACAGCAGCGCGACGAGCACCAGGTAGAGCACGGTCCCGGTGGCGGCGCGCAGCGTGGGCCCGTCCATGAGGGAGGCGGCCGGGTAGCCGTTGGCCTCGGTGAAGCCGTTGCCGGGCAGGATGGCGCGGCCGGCGGCCAGGGAGCCCAGCACCCCGAGGGTGCCGGCCGCCGCCACGGCGGCCGCGAGGACGGCCGCCTTGGCGAGCAGGACGGTGAGGCGGCGGGGCTGGGCGGCCAGCGTGGCACGGATCGTTCCGCCGCCGAACTCGCCGCTGATCGTGAGCACGGCCAGCACGACGGCCAGCGCCTGGCCGAGCCGGACGCCCGACAGGCTGAGTTCGACGGTGTCCTCGTAGCACTGGGCGGGCGTGGGGCAGGGGCCGGTGTCGACGGGCGCCGCGGCCGCCGCGCTGATCGCCACCGTGAGCGCCGCGATGCCGAGCAGCAGCCAGGCGGTGGAGGGGAGGGTGCGCAGCTTGGTCCACTCGGCGCGCAGCGAACGCGCAAGGACGGTGAGGTCCGGTACGGCCGCGGGCGGGGCGGTGGTCACGCGTCCCGCCTCCGGACCAGCCATACGGCGGCGGCGAAGGCGACGGCGGTGTAGGCGGCCAGCACACCGAGCCCGGCCCAGGGCCCGATGACGGTGTCGTAGCGGTGCAGGGTCTGCTGAATCGCGAACCCGGCGGCCGGGGTGGCCCCGTCGAGCCAGCGCGCCGCCGAGACCGGCAGCCCGCGGGAGAGGATCTGCGGGAGCAGCAGCACCAGCAGCGGGACCGCGATCGCGGCGGCGGCGCGGCGGGTGATCGCGGCCAGGGCGAGCGTGAGCACCGCGATCAGGGCCAGCAGCAGGCCCGTCCCGAGCACGGCCCGCAGCACCGGCCCCTCGGTCACCGTCGGGACGATGACGTTCTTGGACCGCATCACCGCCACCGACAGCAGGACCGCGCCGAGCGCGGCGGCCAGCCCGGCGGCGCACGCGGCCGCGGCGATGACGATGGCCTTGGCGGCCAGCACCCGGCCGCGGCGGGGGGCGGCGGCGAAGGTGAGGTGGATCAGGCCGTTGCGGTACTCGGAGGTCATGAACAGCACCGCCAGCGCGATGATCGCCATCATCCCGATCATGGTGCCGCCGAGCGCGTCGCGGGTGACGTCGGTGGCGAACAGCCGGGGCCCGACGTCGCCCATGCCTGTGAGGGTGACGGTGCCGGAGCTCAGGTCCACCGGCTTGCCGGCGTCGTCGCGCCAGGCGCCCGCCGGCTGGGGATCGGCCGGGTGCACCGCCAGGTCGCTGAACGTGGCGGTGCCCTCGGTGCTCTGCCCCGTGACGCTCTCGCCGCCGAACTGCCGCTCGACCTTGATCTGCTCTGGCGAGGCGACGAACGCTCCGGCGACGGCGTTCGCGGCGAGCCCGTCGACGGTGACGGCGCCGATGCGGTTCCAGCGCGTCCCGTCGGCCGACTCGTACCCGGTGACCGAGGAGCCGGCGCGCGTGAGTTTGAGCCAGCGGGGCGCGGTGCCGGGCCCGCCGGCGATGTCGGTGGTGAAGTCGGTCTGCAGCCGCACGCCCCGGCCCGGGGTGACCATGACCGCCGCGTACGGCGACCCGGGCCGGGTGCTCGACCTGATCATGAGTCCGGCCTTGGCGTCCCGGTGGCTGCCGTCCTGTGCGGTCACCCGGGTGACGAGGGTGCCGTCGCCGGCCAGCGTCCGGTACGCGAAGCGGCCCTCGTCGTTGTAGGGGTCCAGCGTCATCACGACAGGGCCGCCGCCGCCCGCGCGTTCCATCTGCGAGCCGCCCGCCATCAGCAGCGCCACCAGGACCGTCAGCACGATCGCGGCGACGAGGGCGAGCATCCAGCGGGGCACGGAGCGCAGCTTGGTCCACTCGGCCCGGATCATCCGGCCGAAGCCGTCCCGGCCCTGGACGGTCGTGCTGCGGTACGGGGTGAGCGTGGTCATCGTCCCTCCCCCTCTCCGGCCGGGGCGGCCGCGCGGAACTCGGTGGCGTCCCCGGTGAGCTCCATGTAGGCCTCCTCCAGCGACGCGCGGTGCTCGGCGATGCCCGAGAACGGCACCCCGTCCTCGGTGAGGAGGGCGACGATCCGTTCGGCGGGCATCCCGGTGATGGTGAGGGCGTCGGCCGCGGTGGCGGCGACGGTGGCGCCGGCGCGGGCGAGCAGGGTCATGGCCTCGCCGCGCTGGGAGGTGCGGAGCTCGACCCGGCCGTCGGAGGCCGCGGCCAGCAGTTCCCTTACGCCGGTGTCGGCGATGACCCGGCCGCGCCCGATCACCACCAGGTGGTCGGCGGTGTCCTCCAGTTCGGTCATCAGGTGGCTGGACACCAGTACCGCGCGCCCTTCGGCGGCCAGCGACCGCAGGAACCCGCGGATCCACCGGATGCCCTCGGGGTCCAGCCCGTTCACCGGTTCGTCGAACATCAGCATGGGCGGGTCGCCCAGGAGCGCGCCGGCGATGCCGAGCCGCTGCCGCATGCCGAGGGAGAACCCGCCGGCGCGCTTGCGTGCGGCCGAGGCCAGCCCGACCAGTTCCAGGACCTCGTCGACCCGCCGGGCGGGCAGTCCGCTGTAGTGCGCCATCCACAGCAGGTGGTCGCGGGCGCGGCGGGCGGGATGGGCCGCCGCCGCGTCGAGCATCGCGCCGACCTGGCACAGCGGGGCGCGCAGCTTGCGGTACGGGTGCCCGCCGACCAGCGCGGTGCCCGCGTCGGGGCGGTCCAGGCCCAGGATGACCCGCATGGTGGTGGACTTGCCGGCGCCGTTGGGCCCGACGAACCCGGTGACCTGCCCGGGCTCGACCGTGAACGACAGGTCGTCGACGGCCAGGGCCGGCCCGTAGCGCTTGCGCAGGCCACGAACTTCGATGGTTGCTTCCATGACCCGAGACGCTAAAGACTCCGGTGCCCACGGGTCGTCCCCGGGTGGTGTCATCTTCGCCGGGCGGGGCCGGGGGACCCGGGCGGGCCGCGTCCCCCGCGTGGGGGACGCCCGGGCCGCGGACCCGGGGGACGCGGCCGGGCCTCCGGTACGGACACAATGGCGCGTGTGAAGCACTTGGTGGCGGGGATCGCGCTCGGCGCCCTGGCGGTCCTGGAGACGGTGCTGCGCGCCGACGGCGATGTGGCGATCGCGCTGCTGGTGGGCCTGCAGGCGACGGTGCCGCTGGCGGTCGCGCGCACGCATTTCGCGGCGGCGGCGACGGCGGTCACGGCGGCGGTCCCGCTCACCGCGCTGCTCTACCAGGGTCCCGCCGTGACCGGTGTGGTGGCGCTGCTGGCGATCTGGGTGCCCGCGGGCGTGCGCCGGTTCCGGGCGGCCCGCGCGCGTGCCGCCGAACGCGACACCTCGCAGCGCGTCGTACGGGACACGCTGCTGGAGCTGACCGTGCGGGGTGAGCGGGCGCGGATCGCCCGGGAGTTGCACGACGTGGTGGCGCACCACATCTCGATGATCTCCGTACGGGCCGAGACCGCCCGGCTGGCCGTGCCGGGCATGCCCGCGCAGGGCGCCGAGCACCTGCTGGCGATCGGCGACACCGCGCGTACGGCGCTGACCGAGATGCGCCGGCTGCTGGGGGTGCTGCGCGAGGACGCCGGCGACGCGCCGCCCGACCGCCGTCCCCAGCCCGGCCTGGGACAGGTGCTGGAGCTGGTCGACCAGGCCCGCGACTCGGCCGGCGCCGGTGCCCGGCTGATCGTGCGGGGGCGCGTGGCGGCGCTGGACGCCGGGGTCGAGCTCACCGCGTACCGGATCGTGCAGGAGGCGCTCACCAACGCCCGCAGGCACGCGCCCGGAGCCGCCGTCGACGTGGAGCTGGACTACTCTCCCGGCTCCCTGCGGCTGCGGATCCGCGACAACGGCCCGGGCCCGGTGGACTCCGCGGCGGCCGGCCACGGGCTGCCGGGCATGCGGGAGCGCGCCGCGGCCGTCGGCGGCGAGTTGCGCACCGGCCCCGCACCCGGTGGCGGTTTCCTGGTCGAGGCCGCCCTCCCGGCGGGTACGGAGGCGCACCGGTGAACGATCCCGTGCGGGTGCTCGTCGTCGATGACCTGGAGGTCGTCCGGGCCGGTTTCGCCGCGCTGCTGGAGACCCAGCCCGACCTGACCGTGGCCGGTACCGCGCCCGACGGCGCCGAGGCCGTCCGGCTGTGCCGGCGCGAGCGGCCCGACGTGGTGCTGATGGACGTGCGGATGCCGGTGCTGGACGGGATCGAGGCCACCCGGCGGATCACCGCCCTGGACGCACCGCCGCGGATCATCATGCTGACCACGTTCGACCTGGACGAGCACGTCTACGACGCCCTCGCGGCGGGCGCGGGCGGCTTCCTGCTCAAGGACGTGACGGCCGAGCGGCTGTTCGACGCGGTACGGGTGGTGGCGGCTGGCGAGGCGCTGATCGCCCCCAGCGTCACCCGCCGGCTGATCGGCGAGTTCGCCCGGCTCCGCCCGCGCCCGCCCTCTCCGCTGCTGGACGTGCTGACGCCGCGCGAGACCGAGGTGCTGCGCCTGGTGGCCGAGGGCCTGTCCAACGGCGAGATCGCCGCGCGCCTGGTCGTCGGGGACGAGACCGTCAAGACCCATGTGAGCCGCGTGCTGCGCAAGCTCGGCCTGCGCGACCGCGTCCAGGCCGTGGTGGCGGCCTACGAGTCGGGCCTGCTCGTCCCCCGCACCGACCGCGACCGCCGCCGGTAGGGGCCGGTCACGGCCGGGCGGATCCTCTGACAGGATTTTCTTCGCGGGGATGTCGAGATCCGGGCGGGCGCTCCGACCACCGGGTGGACGGCGCCCGCGACCGGGGGCCGCGACACGAGGAGGACCGGGATGAAGTTCCTGCTGATGATCCAGATGAACGACGAGGCGTTCGAGGCGCTCGGCGAGGAGCGGCGCAACGAGATCATGAACGCCCATGAGGGGTTCCAGAAGATGCTCCGCGAGCGCGGCGAGATGGTCGTCACGCACGCGCTCGCCGACCCGTCCACCAGCGCGACCGTACGGGTCAAGGATGGGGTCCCGGCGGTGACCGACGGGCCGTTCGCCGAGGCCAAGGAGTACCTGGCCGGCTACTACGTGATCGACTGCGAGAGCCGCGAGCGCGCCCTGGAGATCGCCGGGCGGATGCCCGAGGCCGGCTTCCTGGGGGTGGAGGTCCGGCCGATCATGTACACCTCGGGGACCGAGATGTGAGCGGGGACGTCCGCGCCGAGGACCTGCTGCGGGAGCTGGCCCCGCGGGTCCTCGGCGTGCTCGTCCGCCGGCACGGCGACTTCGCCGCCGCCGAGGACGCCGTGCAGGAGGCGCTGCTGGCCGCCGCCCAGCAGTGGCCGGCCGAAGGCGTGCCCGGCAACCCGCACGGGTGGCTGGTCACGGTGGCGGCCCGCCGGATGGCCGACCAGGTGCGCAGCGAGCAGGCCCGGCGGCGGCGCGAGGTCGCCGACGCGCTGGCCCGGCCGGGCGGCGAGCCGGTGGCGCCCGCCGCCGACGCCCCCGCCGAGCGCGACGACACGCTGACGCTGCTGTTCCTGTGCTGCCATCCGGCGCTGTCGGGGGCCTCGCAGGTGGCGCTGACGCTGCGCGCGGTCGGCGGCCTGACCACCGCGCAGATCGCGCACGCGTTCCTGGTCCCGGAGGCGACCATGGCGCAGCGGGTCAGCCGCGCCAAGCAGCGGATCAAGGCGGCCGGGGCGACGTTCCGGATGCCGGCCGGGGCCGAGCGCGGCGAGCGGCTGGGCGCGGTCCTGCACGTGCTCTACCTGATCTTCAACGAGGGCTACACCGCCACCGCCGGTCCCGACCTGCGCCGTGAGGACCTCAGCGCGGAGGCGATCCGGCTGGCCCGCGCCGTGCACGCGCTGCTGCCCGGCGACGGGGAGGTGACCGGGCTGCTGGCGCTGATGCTGCTGACCGACGCGCGCAGGGCCGCCCGCACCGGGCCGGGCGGGGAGCTGATCCCGCTGGCCGAGCAGGACCGGAGCCGCTGGGACCGCGCCGCGCTGACCGAGGGCGTCGCGCTGATCTCGGCGGCGCTGCCGCACGGGCCGGTCGGCCCGTACCAGCTGCAGGCCGCGATCGCCGCCGTGCACGCCGAGGCCGAACGGGAGCAGGACACCGACTGGGCGCAGATCCTCGGGCTGTACGAGCTGCTGGCCGAGGTCGCGCCCAATCCGATGGTGTCGCTCAACCACGCGGTCGCGGTCGCGATGGCGAAGGGACCGGGGGCGGGACTGGAGCTGCTGGAGACGCTGGAGGCCGACGAGCGCCTGGCCCGCCACCACCGCCTGGACGCCGTACGGGCGCACCTGCTGGAGATGGCCGGGGACTGGGAGGCGGCGCGCGAGTCGTACCGGACGGCCGCGCGTCGTACCGCCAGCATCCCCGAGCGCCGCTACCTGGAGAGCAGGGCCGACCGGCTCAGGTGAGGACGCCGGCGCGGGCGGCGGCCAGCGCGGCGGCGGCGGCGCGGTCGGCGACGGCCTCGTCCACGGGCTCGCCGCTGACGAACAGCCGGTAGTACAGCGGCGCGACGGCGCAGCGGATCACGTCGGCGCCGTCGGTGCCGGCGGGCAGCTCGCCGCGGTCCACGGCGCGTTCCACCACCACGGCGGCCTGGGCGTGCCGGGCGGCGAAGAACCCGGCCAGGGCCTGGGCGGCGGTGGCGCTCTGCTGGGCCGCCGCGACGAACGCCCTGGCCACCGGCCCGCCGTGCGGGTCGGTGAACCCGGTCAGCACCAGCCGTACGACGCCGCGCAGGTCGCCTTCGGCCGAGCCGGTGTCGGGGACCGGCCAGGGTTCGGCGGCGGCCTGCTCGAGCGCGTCGGCGACGAGCCCTTCCGGGCCGCCCCAGCGCCGGTAGACGGTGGTCTTGTGGACGCCGGAGCGGGCGGCGACGCTGTCGATCGCCAGCCCGGCGAAGCCGTGCTCGGCCAGCTCGGCCAGCGTCGCGGCCCGTACGGCGGCGTGGACGCGGGCGGTGCGCCCGCCGGGCCGCACCGTTCCCGGGGTGGCTCCCGAAGCGGTCACGCTCCGACGATATTCGGTTGTGCCCGGCGATCATGGGACGCTACAACGGCAACCATGTTGTACAAGTACCCCCGGACCCGGCATATCGCCGGTTCCCGGTTGCAGCCCGGGGACCACGATCTGACCGCGGCCCCGTTCCGGGACATCGCCGGGCGGTACCTGGTGGTCGAGGAGAAGCTCGACGGCGCCAACTGCGGCATCAGCTTCACCTCCGGCGGGCGGCTGCGGCTGCAGAGCCGCGGACACTTCCTGACCGGCGGGCCGCGCGAGCGGCAGTTCGGGCCGCTCAAGGCATGGGCGGCGGCGGTGCAGCCCGCGCTGTGGACACGGCTTGGCGACCGGTACGTGATGTACGGGGAATGGCTCTACGCCAAGCACACGATGTTCTACGACGCCCTCCCCCACTATTTCTGCGAGTTCGACGTCCTCGACCAGCGGGACGGGACGTTCCTGTCGACCGAGCGCCGCCGCGAGCTGCTGGAGGGGACGCCGGTGGTGTCGGTGCCCGTCCTGCACGAGGGGACCCTCTCGGACCTGAAGGAGCTGACCGCGTACGCCGGGCCCTCCACGTGCCGTACGGGCGGGTGGCGGGACGCGCTGCGCGAGGCTGCGGCGGCCGGGGGCGCCGACCCCGAACGGGTCGCGGGCGAGACCGACGGCGCCGAGGAGATGGAGGGCCTCTACATCAAGGTGGAGGAGGGCGGGGAGACGGTCGGCCGGTTCAAGTGGGTGCGGCCGAGCTTCCTGACGGCCATCGCGGACTCGGGCACGCACTGGCAGGACCGGCCGATCGTCGCCAACGGCCTGGCCGATCCGGAGGTGCTCTATGCGGGTGCCTGACGGCCCGGGGCCTGAGGATCGGGTGCCCGACGACTCGGTGCGGGTGTTCGAGGAGCTGTGCCCGGCGCCGCCGCGCTGGCAGGTGCCGTGGGAGGAGATCCGCGAGGCGTTCGGCTGGGTGCGCGACATGGCGGGCGTGGAGCAGGACGCGGTGCATCACGCCGAGGGCGATGTCGAGGTCCACACCCGGATGGCGTGCGAGGCGTTGGCGGAGCTGCCGGAGTGGCGGGCGCGCCCGGCCGGGGAGCGGGTGCGGCTGTTCGCGACCGTGCTCATGCACGACGTCGCCAAGCCGTACTGCACGCGGACCGAGGACGACGGCCGGATCACCGCGCGCGGGCATTCGCGCCGCGGTGACCTGATGGTGCGCCGGATCCTGTGGGAGCTGGGGGCACCGGTCGCCTGGCGCGAGCACGTGGCGGCGCTGGTCCGCCATCACCAGGTGCCGTTCTGGGCGCTGGAGCGTCCGGATCTGCAGCAGATCGCGTTCCGGGCGAGCCTGCTGGCGCGCAACGACGATCTGGTGCTGCTGGCGACCGCCGACATCCTCGGCCGGGTCTGCGGCGACGTCGACAAGGTGGTGGAGAGCATCGCGCTGTACCGCGAGTACTGCGCCGAGCAGGCCTGCCTGGACGGGCCGCGCGCGTTCCCGTCCGAGCACGCGCGGTTCTGGTACTTCCGCAAGAGCGACCGTGATCCGGACTACGCGGCCTACGACGACACGCGGCTGACGGCGACGGTGCTGTCGGGCCTGCCGGGGGTGGGCAAGGACACCTGGATCGCCGCGAACCGCCCGGACGTGCCGGTGGTCAGCCTGGACCGCATCCGCGCCGAACTGGGCGTGGATCCGGGCGGTGACCAGGGGGCGGTGGTGGCGGCGGCCTACCAGCAGGCGCGGGAGCACTTGCGCGCGGGCCGGTCGTTCGTCTGGAACGCCACCAACGTGACCCGGTCGCTGCGCGAGCGGTGCACCGGGCTGATCGCCGGCTACCGGGGACGGATCGAGCTGGTCGCTCTGGAGGCGCCGCCGGAGGTGCTGCGGCGCCGCAACAGGGCCCGTCCCGCTCCCGTGCCGGACGCGGTGATCGACCGCATGGTGCGGCGGTGGGAGATGCCGGACCCGACCGAGGCGCACCAGGTCGACTGGGTGTCGACCGCCTGACGGCCGGCACCCTGCGGTCAGCGGGCGAAGAATTCGGCGAGCGCGGGCGCGATGGCCTCGGCCGCGACGGCGTGCTCCTGTCCGGGCAGGGTCCGGTACGCGGCGTCGGGCAGGGCGTCGGCGGCCGCGCGCGAGGCCGCGCGCAGGATGTCCATGCTCGCGCCGCCGTCCATGACCAGGGCGGGGATCGTGAGCGTGGCCAGCCGTGCGGCGGGCAGCAGTCCGTCGCCGAGCGCGGCGGCGTCGTAGCGCAGGGTGGGGGCGATCTTCTCCATGCCGGCCCACGTCGGCGACTGGCGCATGCCGGCGACGAACTCCTGCGGCAGGCCGACCTGCCGCAGGAACAGCTCGGCGGCGTCGCCGTTGCGGTTCTGCGCCAGCAGCTCGTGCAGGCGCTTGACGTAGTCCAGGTGGCCGCGGGAGTCGTCCTCGGCCAGCCCGTAGGGCGGCTCCCACATGGCCAGCCGGGTGACGCGCAGACCGGCGGCGGCCGCCTCGGCGGCCAGGATCGCGCCCGAGGAGGAGCCCCACAGGCCCGCGGCGCCGCCGGCGGCGCCGATCACGGCCTCGATGTCCTGGATCTCGCGTTCGAGCAGCAGCGCCGCCGAGTACTCCCCGGCCGCCTCGTCCCCGCTGTCGCCCCGGCCCCGGCGGTCGTAGTTGAACACCGTGCAGTGGGCCGACAGCAGCTCGGCGATCGGGGCGCTCACCTGCCGGTCGCAGGTGGCACCGGCCACCAGGACGACGGGCGGCCCCTCGCCCGTGCGCTCGTAGGCGATGATCGTGCCGTCGCCCGACCGTACCGTCTGCATCGGATCTCCCCTCGCGGCCCGGGCACATCCCGGCCCTCGATCGATGTGGACCGGGCGGCGGCGCGAAACTCATCGCCGGTTTCTCAATCTTTTCCGGCGACCCTGCCGGCGATGTAGGCGACCTGGGCGGCGCGCTCGCGCTCGCCCGCGGTGTCGGGGAAGGCGACGAACCCGTGCAGGGCCTCGGCCACGACCTCCAGCTCGGCCTCGTTGCCGGCCGCCGACCAGCGCGCGGCCATGAACAGCGAGTCGTCCAGCAGGGGGTCCTGGGTCCCGACCGAGAACCGGGCGTGCGGCATCCCGCGCAGGTCGGCGTACAGGGGCGAGACGTCGGGCGCGCGGCGTTCCTCGGGGCCCATGCCCGGCAGGAACTGGTCGTAGAACCAGGCCATGGTGCCCTTGGGGATGACCAGCATGTCCTGGGCGTGCCGCTGGCTGGGCGTCATGGCCAGGTCGTACGCGCCGAACGTCAGCTGCGCGCCCGCGAACGCGCTCGCCTGCCCGCCGAGCCGCAGCAGGGTGACGACGGCCAGGTGGGCGCCGGCGGATTCGCCGCCGATGACCAGGCGGCCGGTGCCGAACTCGGCGGCGGCCTCGGCCAGGAGCCAGCGCGCCGCGTCCTCGCAGTCGTCGGGGCCGGCCGGGTAGGGGTGCTCGGGGGCCAGCCGGTAGTCGACGCTGACGACCGCCACGTTCGCGGCCCGCGCCAACTCCAGCAGCAGCGGGTCCTGGGAGTCGGCGCTGCCCAGCGTCCAGCCGCCGCCGTGGATGTGCAGGTAGACGCCGCGCACGTCGTCGGGGCGGAACACCCGTACGGGGACGCCCCCGGCACGGCCGGGCACCGTGCGGGTGGTGGCCTCGGCGACCCGGACCGGAGTGGGGAAGACGCTCCTGCCCTCCTCCCGCGCGGCACGGAGGGCGGGGGCGTCGTCGACGTCCTCCAGGGCGGGCTGGGTGCTCAGCAGCTCGGCGACGCCGGCGTTGAACGCGCGGGTCTCGTCCGCTATATCCAGGCCCGTGGTGATGTATCCGTTCATGGTCATGGCATCGGAGTCTGCCGTGCGGGACGGCCGGTGCCAACGGCCGGCGGCCGTAGGGTGCGGTGGTGATGCTGGACGCGACCGCGACGGCGACGGCGGACCTGGTGCGGCGCCGCGAGGTGTCGGCCGAGGAGATGGTGCGGGCGGCGCTGGCACGCCTGGACGGGAGCGAGCCCGTGCTGCGCGCGTTCACCCAGGTGTGGCCCGATCGGGCGCTGGAGGCGGCGCGTTCGGTCGACCGGGCCGTCCTGCGCGGCGAGCGCCCGCGGCTGGCGGGGGTGCCGATCGGGGTGAAGGCGTGGCTGCGCTCGCAGGGGCCGCAGACCCGGCGGCTCGAGCGCGAGGGCTGCGTCGTGCTGGGCCTGACCTCCGTACCGCAGGCGTCCACACCGTGGCAGACCTGGGGGCACACCGATCGCGGCCCGACGGCCAATCCATGGCGGCCCGGCCGCTCTCCGGGCGGCTCGTCGGCGGGTTCGGCGGCGGCGGTGGCGGCCGGGGTGGTGCCGCTGGCCACGGGCAGCGACGGCGCCGGGTCGCTGCGGATCCCGGCGGCCTGGTGCGGCGTGATCGGGCTGAAGCCGACCAACCGGCGGCTGCCGACCCGCGACCGCGCGGGCCTGGCCGCCCTGGGCGCGCTCACCCGTACGGCACGCGACGCCGCCCTGCACCTGTCGGTCATGCTCGACGAGGAGTTCCCCACCCTGGAGAAGCCACTGCGGGCCGTGTGGTCCGCCTCGCTCGGCTACGCCGCGGTCGACGGCGAGCAGGAGGCGGTCGCCCACGCCGCGGCCGGACGCCTCCATGAGGCCGGCGCCGTCATCTGGCGTCCCCACGACCTGGCCCTGCTCGACCCCGGGCCCGCGTGGCGCGCCCTGCGCGCCGGCCGCGACGACGCCCACGTCCGTACGGTCAACGGCGAGCGGCTGGACGCGCTGTTCCGCGACGCCGACGTGCTGCTGACTCCGGCGACGCCCACGCCGCCGCACGGCCACGGCGGGCCGGGCGAGGCGATGACGGTCGATCTCACGTGGGCGTTCAACGTCAGCGGCCATCCCGCCGTCAGCGTCCCGGCCGGTTTCGCCGGCGACGGCACCCCGGTGGGCCTGCAGGCCGTCGCCGCCCACGGCCGGGAGGCGGCCCTGCTGACCGTGGCCGCCCGCCTGGAGTCCCTGACGCGCCCCTTCGGCCCCGCTTCAGCCGGTGCGGGTGATGAGGTCGCCGACCAGTGAACGGTAGGCGTCCTTCATGGGCAGTTCGCGTTCGACGTGGACGCGGCGGCGGGTGGCGGTGACGTCGGTGCCGCGTACGGGGTCGTGGCCGGTCTTGTCGTAGGTCTCCCACCACAGCCCGATGCCCCGGCGCTGCCAGAGCGGGAGTTCGTTGTAGTTGACGCCGCGCGCGTACAGCAGTTCGTTCTTCTCGGGGACGGTGGCGCGTTCCAGGCGCCGGGTGGCCTGGCGGGCGGTCAGGCCCTCCTCGCGCAGGGTCCAGTAGCACCAGCCGTTCAGCGAGCAGCGGGCGGCGTCGGCCTGCCGCCAGGACAGGTAGTCCACGACGTCCTGCTCGCCGGTGCCGATCCAGATCCGGCCGTCGAACGTGACGGGCTCGCCGGCGGCGTGGGTGAACGCCGCCGAGGCGGTCGCGGCCGACAGCGAGACGAGCTTTTCGACCTCGCGGCCGAACAGGTCGAACGAGGGGGGAAGGACCAGCGAGATCTCGTCGCTCTCGGTATAGGCGTAGCGGCCGGGGAACTCGGTGAGCAGCGCCTGCGCGGCACCGGTCATCAGCGCGGAGAAGCGCGGGTCGAAGGGCTTGCCGAAGCGGCTCTCGGTGTAGGCGGAGAAGCCGCGGCCGTCGACGCGGATGACGGCCCAGGCGCCGGGCGGCAGGGTCAGGGAGTGGAACCATTCCCGTTCGCGCATCCGGGCTTCAAGGTCTTTCAGGCGCACTCGCGGTCCCTTCGCCGGTGCGGGGCGTCTCCGTGACGGTGAAGCCGCCGGCGCCGTCGAGGCCGACGGTGTACAGCGCGTCGAAGCCGTCGCCGGGACGCGGCGCCCGCAGTCGCTTGAGGGTGGCATAGATCCCGATATCGGGCACGCGGATTTCGGCGGGGCGGGCGGCGTTGCGCAGGACGGCGCCGGGGACGTCGGGCGGGAACCAGTAGGCGGTGACGCGCGCCCCGTACCGGCGTCCCAGCTCGATCAGCGGTGCCCATTCCTGGGGTGAGGGGTTGGTGTTGTCGACCGCGACGCTGTGCCCGGCGTCCAGGGCTTCGGCGATGAGGCGCAGCTGGCGGTGCTGCTTGCGGCGGGAGGAGCGGCCGAACAGGTCCTTGCTGACGTGGGTGTGGGTGGCGGCCAGGTGCCGGCGGTAGAACGTCGTCTTGCCGGAGGCCTGCAGCCCGATGAGGACGGCCAGTTCCATCAGCGGTCCGCCTGCGTGTGCAGGGTGTCGGCGAGGTCGTGCACGGCCTGGCGCAGTTCGGCGGGGCGGCGGACGGCGAACGGCCAGCCGAGTCCGGCGAGCATCTGGGCCATGCCGTCGAGGCGTTCGGCGCGGGTGGTCATGAGCACTCCCCCCTCGCTGTCGTTCAGGGTGGCCACGGTCGGGGGGATGCGGCGGCGGGCCTCGGCCAGGGTGGTCTCCAGCCACACTTCGACGTCGTGCGCGTACGGGACGCCGGCCAGCGCGCGGGTGACGTGCCGGACGGGGTCGGTGTCCTCGGGGACGTCGAAGGTGTCCTGGCCCGGTTCGGCGGACACGACGCGGTCGACGCGGAAGGTGCGGACCTCGCCGCTGCGGTGGTCGTGGCCGGTGACGTACCAGCGGCCCGAGTGGAAGACCAGGCCGTAGGGGTCCAGGTCGCGTTCGCTGTCGCCGCCCTTGAAGGAGCGGTAGCGCAGCCGCACGCGCCGCCGGGCGCGGGCGGCCTCGGCGAGGGTGAGCAGCGCGGCGGTGGCGGGGGCTTGGGCGTCGCGGGCGGCGAGGGTGAAGCCGAGGGTGTCCTGGAGGGCCTGGACGCGTTCGCGCAGGGCGGCGGGCAGGACGCGCTGCACTTTGGCCAGGGCGCTCTCGGTGGCCTCGCCGGGCAGGCCGACGCGGCGCCCGGCCAGCAGGCCGAGGACCACGGCGGTGGCCTCGTCGTCGGTGAGCATCAGCGGCGGGAGCTTGAAGCCGGGCATCAGCCGGTAGCCGCCGTAGCGGCCGCGTTCGGCGACGACGGGGATGCCGAGGTCCTCCAGGCGCGCCGCGTACCGCCGGACGGTGCGCTCGTCGACCCGCAGGCGGCGGGCCAGCTCGGCGCCGCCCATCCGGTGGTGGGCCTGCAGGAGCTCGAGCATCGTCAGGATTCGGGTCGTGGGGTGTGACACGGGTCACTCGCTTAATCCGGGCGGTTCCTGTCCGGTATCAACCTTATGCTCTTTCTTACAGGCAACGGCAAGGAGTGCATGATGACGACGTTCGTACTGGTCCCGGGGTTCTGGCTCGGCGCGTGGGCGTGGGACGAGGTGGCCCGCGGGCTGCGCGAGGCGGGTCACCAGGTGCACCCGGTGACGCTCACCGGGCTGGCCGAGCGGGCGGGCGAGGCGACGCCCGAGGTGGACGTGGACACCCACATCGCCGACATCGTCGGCCTCATCGAGGGCGGCGACCTGCGCGAGGTGGTGCTGGTCGGGCACAGCGGCGCCAACATGCCGGTCACCGGCGCCGCCGACCGGATCCCCGAGCGGCTGGCGCGGGTCGTCTACGTCGACACCGCGCCGCTGCCGCCGGGGATGGCGCAGATGGACTTCAACGATCCCGAGGAGCGGGCCGCGATCGAGAAGCGGGTGGCGGGGGAAGGCCAGGGCTGGCTGATCCCGGCGCCGCCGTTCGATCCGGCCGCCGACCCGCACCAGCTGGCGGGCCTGGACGAGGCGGCGCTGGCGCTGCTGCGCGAGCGTGCCACGCCGCAGCCGGTGGGGACCGCGACGCAGGCTCCGGCCCGGCCCGGGACGGTCCCGGACACGCCCAAGACGATGGTCGCGAGCACCTTCCCGCTGGCGGCGGTGGAGCAGATGATCGCCGGCGGCAACCCGGTGTTCGGGATGCTGGCGGGTCCGGAGTGGAGTTTCCGCGAGCTGCCGACCGGTCACTGGCCGATGCTGTCGCGCCCGGCCGACCTGGCCGCCCTCCTGGGCGACCTCTGAGCGAGGGCCGTCAGGTGGGCGGGGCGGGCCCGTTCGGGTGGGCGGGCCCGTTCAGGGGGCGGTGAAGGTGCAGGGCAGGCGCTTGTAGCCGTTGATGAAGTTGGACATCAGCCGGTCCGGCTCGCCGTCGGTGCGGATGTCGGGCAGGCGGGTGAACAGCTCCTTGAACATCACGGTGATCTCGCGGCGGGCGAGGTTGGCGCCCAGGCAGAAGTGCGGGCCCGGGCCGCCGAACCCGACGTGCGGGTTGGGCGAGCGGGTGATGTCGAAGGCGTCGGGGTCGGTGAACACGGCCTCGTCGCGGTTGGCGGAGTTGTAGAACAGCATGACCTTGTCGCCGGCGCGGTAGGTCCGGCCGTTCATCTCGTGGTCGCGGGTGAGGTTGCGGCGGAAGCAGATGACCGGGGTGGACATCCGGACGATCTCCTCGACCGCGCCGCCGATCCGGCCGTCGAAGTCGGCCAGCAGCAGTTCCTTCTGCTCGGGGTTGTCGGTGAACAGCTGCAGCCCGTGCGCGATGGCGGTCCGGGTGGTCTCGTTCCCGGCGACCACGAGCAGCAGGAAGAAGGTGCCGAACTCGCGCTCGGTGAGCTTCTCGCCGTCGACGTTGGCGGTGACCAGCGCGGAGGTGAGGTCGCCGGTGGGGGCCTTGATCCGCGCGCGGCCGAGCCTGGCGGCCAGCCGGTGCAGCTCGCGGCTGGCCCAGGCGACCTTGGCCAGGCCGAGCCCGGTGCGCACCCGGCCCATGTCGGGGGTGATGCCGGTGTACTCGGGGTCGGAGTTGCCGAGCACGATGTTGGTCAGCCGCAGCACCCGCGGGTACAGCTCGGCGGGGATGCCGAGCATGTCGCAGATGATCTCGACGGGCAGCCGGACGGCGACCTTGGCGACGAAGTCGCCGGGGCCGGAGGCGATCAGCTCCGCCACGATCCGCTCGGCGCGGGCCTGCACGTCGTCCTCGGTCTTGGCGAGCATCTTGGGGCTGAACGCCCGGGACACGATCCGGCGGATCTTGGCGTGCCGCGGATCGTCCATGTTGATCATCGAGTTGACGTACTTGTCCAGCCACTGCGGGCCGTCGATGACGGTGGTGGCGTTGGGCTCGCTGCTGAAGACCTGCGGGTTGCGGCTGGCCTCCAGGACGTCGGCGTGCCGGACCAGGGCCCAGTAGCCGGCGCCGCCCTTGGCGAACGGGACCGGAGGGTCGGGGTAGTGGCGGGGCGCGCCCTCGGCGCGCAGCCGCGCGAAGGCCTCGTAGCGCTCGGGCAGGGGGCGTCCCCAGAACCTCAGGTCGCTGAGGTCGATGCCGTCGCCGACCGTGCTCGCCCGCTGGATGGCCACGTTGAGACACCTTCCGTCGTTTCGTCCGCCCCCAGCTTGGATAAGTGTCCGGTTACGGTCAATGGGCGTGGCGATGCTGTGACCCACTGCACAGCCTCCGGCAGGGCCCGGAATCGGGAAGGGCGTGGCATGGCCCGGCCCCGGAGCCACCCTTCTCCGGGGCCGGGCCGTGGGACGCCGGCGGGTCAGCCGGCGTCCGGCTCGATGCGGGTCACCGGAAGCGCCCCGTCCAGGTAGGCCGTGCGGCACGCGGTGCGCGAGATCTTGCCGCTGCTGGTACGGGGCAGCCCGCCGGGCTCGATGAGCACCAGGTCGTCGACCCGCACGTCGTGGTGGTGCTGGACGGCGCCGCGGACGGCGTCGGCGACCTCGCGGGGGTCCAGCCGGCGGATCGGGACGCGGCGGTTGCGCTCGGCGACGACGACGAGGTTCTCGGTCTCCCGCCCGGCGACGGCGAACGCGGCGACGTACTCGTGCCGCACGCCCTCGTGGGCGCTGTAGGCGGTGTACTCGATGTCCTGGGGGTAGTGGTTGCGGCCGTCGATGATGACCAGGTCCTTGATCCGGCCGGTGACGTACAGCTCGCCCTCGTACCAGACGCCCAGGTCGCCGCTGCGCAGCCAGGGCCGTTCGGGCAGGTCGCCGCGGTCGCCGGCCAGGACGGCCTGGAACGTCTCGGCGGTGGCCTCGGGGCGTCCCCAGTAGCCGGCGGTGACGTTGGGGCCGTGCACCCAGATCTCGCCGACGCGCCCCTCGGGCAGCCGCTCGCGGGTGGCCGGGTCGACGATGGCGACGTGCTGCCCGTAGGGGGTTCCGCAGCCGACCATGACCGAGGCGCGCTCGTCGTCGGGGGCGCAGGGCTCGACGGCGCCGCGGCCCAGGGCGTCGCGGTCGAAGGCCTTGACGGTGGGCTTGCGGTAGCGCGAGGACGAGGACACGTACACGGTGGCCTCGGCGAGCCCGTAGGCGGGGACCTGCACCTCGGCGCGCAGGCCGTGGTGGCGGTAGGCCTGCAGGTAGCGGGTGAGGGTGCCTTCGCGGATGGTCTCGGCGCCGTTCATGAACACCTGGACGCCTGAGAGGTCCAGGGCGGCCTTCTCCTCGTCGCTGACCTTGGTGGACAGGTATTCGTAGGCGAAGTTGGGCGCGCAGGTGAAGGCGTGGCTCTGCTTGCTGAGCTGCTCCAGCCACCGGACGGGGCGCATGATGAACGCGACGGGGTCCATGAGCACGGCGGGGCTGGCGTGGGCGATGGGCAGGGCGACGGCGGTGACCAGGCCCATGTCGTGGAACAGCGGCAGCCAGTTGACGCCGGTGGACACGCGCGGGATGCCGTCGAAGGTGCCCCAGCACTGCTCGGCGTTGACGGCGATGTTGCCGTGGGTGACCATCACGCCGGCGGGCACGCGGGTGGAGCCGGAGGTGTACTGCAGGTAGGCCAGGTCGTCGGGGTCGATCGGCTCGGGGTCCCAGGTGAGGGCGCGGTCGACCTGGTCGACGTTGAGGACGGCCTTGGGGCGGGGGATCGTGTTGGCGTCGAAGAACGCCTCCACGTGCGGGAGCGCCTCGGTGGTGGTCAGGACGCATTCGGGTTCGGCGTCGCCGTAGACGGCCATGAGCCGGTCGGCGTGCCCGGGCAGGTCGGGCGAGAACAGCGGGACGGCGATGACCCGCGCGTACAGGGCGCCGAGGAAGGCGATGACGTACTCGAGGTTCTGCGGGGCCAGGATCGCCACGCGCTGGCCGGCGTCGGTGCTCTGGCGCAGGGTGGCGGCGACGGCGCGGGAGCGGGCGTCCAGTTCGCTCCAGGTGATGTCGATGTCGGCGCCGCCGATGTCGGTGGTGTAGTCGACGTAGGTGTAGGCGCGGTCGTCGGGGTACTGCTCGGCCCAGCGGGCCAGGCGGGTGACGAGGGGGGTGCGGTCCAGGCCGCCGGGGGTGGTGGTCATGGGGGTGCTCCAGGGATGGGGCGCGCCTTGGGCGCGGCGCGCGGCTTGCGGGCGCGTTGCGGGCGCGGTCGGGGCGCGCTCAGGTGATGCGGCGGGCGGCGAGGCGTTTCTCGTCGGGCCAGCGCACGTCCCAGACCCAGCCGAGGCGCTCCAGCAGCCAGATGACGCGCGCGCTGATGTCGATCTGGCCCTTCAGGACGCCGTGCCGGGCGCAGGTGGGGTCGGCGTGGTGCAGGTTGTGCCAGGACTCGCCGAACGAGGGGACGGCCAGCCACCACACGTTGCGGGACTGGTCGCGGGTCTTGAAGTGCGCCTTGCCGAAGACGTGGCAGATGGAGTTGATGGAGAAGGTGATGTGGTCGCCGGCGAACACGCGCAGCAGCCCGGCCCAGAACAGGGCGGTGACGGCGCCGTGCCAGGACCAGGTGAGCAGGGCGCCCAGGGCCATGGGGACCAGCAGGGTGGAGGCGGCGATGAGCACGTACACGTCGTTGCGGCCGAGCAGGCGCAGGTCCTTGTCGGCGAGCAGGTCGGGGGCGTACTTGCTGCGGGAGGTGCGGTGCTTGCGGAACAGCCAGCCCATGTGGGCGTGGAACAGGCCCTTGGTCAGTCCCCACACGCCGGGGCCGAAGGCCCAGGGCGAGTGCGGGTCGCCCTGCTGGTCGGCGTACTTGTGGTGGCGGCGGTGGTCGGCCACCCAGAAGATCACCGAGCCCTGCCAGGCCTGGCCGCCCAGGATCGCCAGCGCGATCCGCAGCCAGCGCTTGGCCTTGAAGCCGCCGTGGGTGAAGTGGCGGTGGTAGCCGATGGTGACGCCCAGGGCGTTGAACGGGTACAGCACCGCGAAGATGGCCACGTCCGTCCAGCCCAGTCCCCAGCCCCAGAAGAACGGGACGGCGGCCAGGACCCCGGCGATCGGGGCGACCACGAAGACGATGACGCTGATCCGCTCGATGAGCGGCACGACCTTGGGTGAGATGTCCGGTTGCGGGGCCTTGCTGCCCACATCGGCGACGCCCGCTGTCATGGAGAGCTCCTTGCGGTTCGGGACAGGCCGGCGGCCGGCACCCGGTCCGGGGCTCTGTGGCACCCGCCGCCGGTCTCGCCGCCGCGATGGGCACGACCGTACGGCGCGGTGCCGCGCGGGGGCTTCTACGTGATCTCAACTGTTCGGCGGGCGGTTCCGCAGTCGACTGACAAGAACACCTGGGACGGGCGCGGGGAGCTGGGGCCGGAGCCGGGGAGCGCTGAAGAGGGACGGGGGGCGGGACAGGCGGCCGGCGCGGGCGTCGGGTGAGGCGGTCGTCTGCGACGACGTGCCTGATCTGGAATCAGGTATCGGCCCGGCGTGCCCGGCACAGTTCCCGTAGGTGTCGATTGAAGTGGGCGGGCCCGCCCGGGGCAACCCCTTTGGGGCTCCCGTTCACGAGGCGGTGCCCGCCCCCAGGTCGTGCCCGCCGCGCGATGCGGCCGTCACAGGGTGGCGCCGTTCACGCGGTGTCTTCACACGTGCGGTCGCTCATCGGGGCCTGCCGTCCGCGCCGCCGGTACGGGCTCGTACAGGGCGCGGACGCGGGGCAGCGCGGCGTGGGGGGCGGTCAGGAAGCGCAGCAGCCTGCGCTGCAGGTAGTCCGAGCCGGTGTCGCCTTCGGCGATGCGGCGGGCGCAGCCGCGGGCGGTGGCCTTGCCGAGGGCGTGCTCGAAGCAGTCGACGAGGGCGGGGCGGCGCGCGGCGATGAGGGTGTCGGCGTCGGGGTGCTCCAGGATGAACCGCAGCGCGGCGCGGGTGGTGTGCTTGTGGTTGGCGCGCAGCCGCCGCAGGCCCAGCAGGACGGTGACGACGTGGCCGGGGGGCAGCGCGAGGGTCAGGGCGCGGGCCGTCGCGGCCAGGGTGGCGCGGGTGGCGTCGTCGAGGCCGGCCTGGGAGGCGGCCAGGACCTGCAGCAGGACCCGGGCGCGCTGCCAGGGCGCCACGCCGGGGGCCAGGCCGAGCAGCGCGTAGCCCTCGGGGTCGTCGGTGTAGGCGGCGCGGTGCAGGTCCGCGTCGTCCCAGCACAGGGTGCCGCCCCGGGGCAGGGCCAGCGGGCCGGTGCCGGCCTCGAGATGGCCGAGGAGTGTGGGGGTGTCCATGATTGTTTCGCCTCCGCAATCATGGAGTCTAAGAATCTCCGCGAGTGCCCCGACACTCATTTTCCGGCGGGCGCGCTCCCGCCGCGGTTTTCCTCGCCCGCCGGGTCGCGGTCCGGGGACTCGTCCGCGCCGCCTGCGGGGGGCTTGACGGCGTAGTCGCCGATGCCGTTCTCCAGCAGGCCGTAGACGCGTTCGACGGCGGCGTACACGTCGGAGCGCATCTCCTGCAGGGTCTGGCCGGCGAGTTTGCGCTGGACGATCTCGCCGACGAGGACCTGCTGCGCGGAGAAGATCATGGCGGCGGCGATCCGGGGGCCCAGGTCGTCGGGTCCGGCGCCGGTCTCCTCGGCGAGCCCGGCGGCCAGCGCCTCCTCGGCGCGGCGGCCGATCTCGCGCTGGCGGGCGGTGAGGGCGGGGCTGTCCAGGACGGTCTTGGCCCACGTCTCGCTGCCCTCGTGGAAGGCGGTCTGGTAGGCGTTGCGTTCCAGGCCCTCGACGAACTCGCGGTGGAAGAGCGCGACCGCGGACTCGCCGGGAGGCCGGTCGTGCAGCGCCTGGACGGCCTGGGCGACGATCTCGTCCTGCCGGTCGAAGAACAGGTCCTCCTTGGTGCCGAAGTAGTTGAAGACGGTGTTGACCGACACGTCGGCGGCGCGGGCGACGTCGGCGATGGTGACGTTGTCGAATCCGCGCGTCATGAACAGCCCGGTGGCCAGGTCCGACAGCCGCCGGCGCGTCTCCAGCTTCTTGCGCTCGCGCAGGCCCATCTCGCGCTCGCCGGGCTCGCGCGGTCCCGGCTGCCGCGGTCCGGGCGGGTTCTCGCGGCCGCCGGCCGGTACCGGGTGCCGCCCGGCCGCCTCCCGTTCCGTCATGGCGGAGATTCTACCTGTCCTGGTGTCACTTAAAATTTGGAGTCACTTAAAAGTTTGGGTTACTCTATCGGCGACCCGAGGGAGGCGACTGTGATCGAGGCACGCGGGCTGGCCCGTACCTTCAGCACCAGGAACGGCGCCGTCGAGGCGGTACGCGGCGTCGACCTGGCCGTGGCGCCGGGCGAGATCGTGGGGTTCCTGGGCCCCAACGGCGCGGGCAAGAGCACGACGCTGCGGATGCTCACCACGCTGCTGGCGCCGACGGCCGGGACCGCGACGGTGGCCGGGCACGACCTGCGCGCCGACGCCGCCGGCGTCCGGCGCCGCATCGGCTACGTCGGGCAGGCCGGCGGCACCGACCCGGGCGTGCCGGTGGGCGAGGAGCTGGCGCTGCAGGCGGCCCTGTACGGGGTGGGGGATCCGGGCGCGCGCATCGCCGGGCTGTGCGCCCGCCTGGATCTGGAGGGCCTGCGGGAGCGCCCGGCGGGCTCGCTGTCGGGCGGGCAGCGCCGCCGGCTGGACATCGCGCTGGGCCTGGTGCACGGGCCGCCGCTGGTGTTCCTGGACGAGCCCACCACGGGGCTGGACCCGCAGAGCCGCGGCAACCTGTGGGAGCACATCCGCCGGATGCGCGGCGAGGACGGCACCACGGTCTTCCTCACCACGCACTACCTGGACGAGGCCGACGCGCTGTGCGACCGGATCCTCATCATCGACCACGGCCGCATCGTCGCCGAGGGCACGCCCGAGGAGCTCAAGCGCCGCGTCTCCGGTGACGTGGTCACGCTGGAGCTGGCCGACGCGGCCCAGGGCGCGGCCCGGGCCCGCGACGCCCTGGCCGCGAACCCGGCCGTACGGGAGGCGGCGGTCACCGGCGCGCAGCTGCGGCTGACCGTCCAGGACGGCGACCAGGCCCTGATGGGGCTGGTACGCGACCTGGACGCGGCCGGGGTGGAGCTGACCGCGCTGCGCATGGCCCGCCCCACGCTCGACGACGTCTTCCTCACCGTCACCGGCCGCTCGCTGCGCGACGCCGCCTGACCGAACCCATCCCCCTCGTCTTCTGGAGGTTCTCGTGCGGATCGCGCGCGACACCCGTCTGATCTTCGGCCGCTACCTGCGGCAGACGCTGCGCAGCAAGGTCGCGGTCGTCTTCGGGGCGGTGCAGCCCCTGCTGTACCTGCTGCTGTTCGGCCCGCTGCTGAGCGGGCTGACCGGCGTGCGCGGGTTCGGCGCCGGCGACGCCTGGCAGGTGCTGGTGCCCGGCATCCTGGTCCAGCTGTCGCTGTTCGGCGCGGGGTTCGTCGGCTTCGGCCTGATCGCCGACCTGCGCTCGGGCGTGGTGGAGCGGCTGCGGGTCACGCCGGTCAGCCGGACGGCGCTGCTGCTGGGCCGGATCCTGCGCGACACCGTGGTGCTGGCGGTGCAGGCGGTGATGCTGCTGGCGGCGGGCCTGGCGCTGGGCCTGCGCGCGCCGGTGGCCGGCATGGCCGCCGGGCTGGTGCTGGTGGTGCTGCTGGCGCTGAGCGTCGCCTCGCTGTCGTACGTGCTGGCGATGGCCACGCGCAGCGAGGACGCGTTCGCGCCGCTGCTGTCGACGGTCACGCTGCCGCTGATGCTGCTGTCGGGGGTGCTGCTGCCGATGACGATGGCGCCGGGGTGGCTGCAGGCGGTCTCGGACGTGAACCCGTTCCGGTACGTGGTGGACGCGGTGCGCGCGGCGTTCGCCGGCGACTGGGCGAGCGGGGCGATCGTGCAGGGCACGGTGGTCACGGTGGTGCTGCTGGCGGTGTCGGTCGCGCTCGGCGCCCGCCGCTTCCAGCGCGAGAACGCCTGAGGCCGGTCAGGGCGGGGTGAGGGCGGGCGCGGGCGTCAGCGGCGAGGACGCGGCGGGGACGGCGGCGGGTTCGATGACGGCGCGCTGGGCGATGAACGCCCCGGCGAGCACGATCACGCCGCCGGCCATCTGCACGGGCGCCAGGCGCTCGCCGAGCGCGGCCCAGGCGATGAGGGTGGCCGCGACCGCCTCGGTGTAGCAGATGGCCCCGGCGACCTGCGCCGACAGTCGCTGCACCCCGGCGGTGCCGGCCAGGTAGGCCACGACGGTGCTGACCACGATGATCCAGGCGGCCAGCAGCCAGCCGGGCGCGGTGTGGCTCCCGATCGGCACGGCGGCCGCCAGCGTCCCCCACGGCAGCGCCCAGGGGACGGCGATGAGGGTGAGCGCGGCGGCGGCGACCACGCAGCCGACGGCGGTCATGGCCAGCGGGTCGACCCGGCCGGCCAGCCGGTCGATGATCAGGAAGTAGGCGGCCTGGCAGGCGGCGGCGCCCAGACCCGCCGCCAGGCCGATCCCGTCCAGCCGCAGCCCGGCCCACACCTGCACGACCATCGCCAGTCCCGCGACCGCGACCGCGACGCCGACGACGGCGGTGCGGTGCACCGGTACGCGCCGTACCAGCCGCAGCCAGGCCAGCACCATCACCGGGCCGGTGAACTCCAGCAGGATCGCGATGCCGACCGGCAGCCGGGACGCGGCGACGAAGTAGAACGCCTGGCAGCCGGCGACGCCGGTCACCCCGTACACCGCCAGGCGCGGCAGGTGCGGGCGCAGGGCGCGGACGGAGGCGGGCCCGCGCAGGACCAGCACCAGCGGGACCAGCACGAGCGCGGCGCCGGCCAGCCGCAGCCAGACCGCCTGCAGCGGGGTGAGCCCGGCGTTGATCAGGGCCTTGCCGAACGGGCCGGAGGCACCGAAGCAGATCGAGGAGAGCACGGCGAAGGCCAGCCCGGTGGCCCTGGTGCGCGCCGCCTGGTCCATCGGTGTCCCCTCTCCCCAAAACTAAGGAGCATCATGACATAACGCTCCTTACACGTCGAAGCGCATGCCGGGGTCCGCCGGTGTGCGGGCGGATGGGCGGGTGAGGCCGGATGCGTCCCGCGTTGCCGGATCGATGCCGGGACCGGCCGCGCGAACGACTAGCATTCGCCTGGTGAACTGGCAGGGGGCCGGGGCGGGACCCGGCGCAAGCGGGGGCGGTACGGCGGCGGCGGATCTCTTCACGGCGGTCGAGGGCAACGTCAGGGAACTGGTGGCCTCGCCGTGGTGGCGGACCGCCGCGCCGCAGCAGCGCACCGAGCAGGTCGCCGCGCGGATGCTGTGGGGCGCCAGCGAGTGGTGGCTGTACGGGGCGTGGGGCCGCTGGTACCGGTGCGGCCTGGACGGCAACTGGCATCCGTGCCCGCCGCCCGCCTCCCCCGGCGACCGCGCGGCCGTCGTCCCGGCGCCGCGCGGCGCGGGGACCCCGCCGGCGCCGCCGCAGCTGTTCCCCACGGGCCCGGACCTGTCGGCGGGACGGGTGGCCTCGCTGGGGTTCCTGGGGCCGGTCCCCGAGACGTCGGTGGTGGCGCGCATCCAGCAGGCGCTGACCACGGCGTGGGCGGTCAACCCGGCGCAGTTCGCCCAGCAGGACCCGATGTTCCAGCCCGGCACGCCCAGCACGGTCGCCGCCGCGTGGGGCGCGCTGCTGTGGTGCGCGGGGTCGCCGGTGGTGCTGACCGAGCATCCGCTGATCGAGTCGTTCATCCCGTTCCTGACCACGCCCGCCGAGCGGCTGCACTGGATGATGCCGCCCGACTTCAGCACCCTGGCCGGCTACTACATCAACCGGCTGCTGGCCGGCGACGGCGGCGGCGCGGCCCACATCGCCCGGGTGATGTACGAGGTCGCCGCGGGCCTGCAGGGCGATCCGCGGTTCCGGCCGGGCGCCGACGCGCTGGCGGCGGTGACGGCGGCGTCGCTGCGCCTGGTGCAGCAGGACATCGCCACCGCCCGCTACGGACCGGCCGCGGTGCTGCAGGAGTGGCGGCGCCGCTGCCCGGCCGAGTACGCCACCCCGATGGTGCGCGACGCCGCACCCGGCGAGTACCTGCGGCTGGCGCTGTACGACCTGCAGCAGATGGTGTCGGCGCTGACCGGCGCCCGCAACGTCACCGGCGGCCGCCCGCACGACGAGGTCCGCCGCGCCGGCGTGGCCGTGCTCGGCGCCGACCTGCAGATGGTGCCCACCGCGCTGCCGGCGCTGCAGCGGTGGCTGGATCCCGACAGCGCCCGCACGCTGCAGGCGGTGCTGACCGACGCCCAGCATCCGCTGCGCGAGCTGTGGCCGCGCGAGGGGCGGCTGCCCGACGCGCTGCGCACCAGCGACGCCGACGCGCTGGCGGCACTGCTGGCCACCACCTACACGCTCGGGCTGACCTGGTGCCGGCTGGCGCAGGTCCCGCCGCCCTCGACCGGGTTCGCGCTGCCGCAGGCGATCGCCGCCGAGCTGACCAGCCCGGCGATGCACACCCCGCCCTCCACCGACGAGCTCAGCGCCTGGGACATCATCAAGGCCGCCCGCGCGCATCTGGCGTCCGAGCGCCAGGCGCAGGCGCCCGGGCCGGACGAGCCGGTGGCCCCGGTCCCCTCCCCCGGCGCACGTCCGCCCGCGCCGCCTCCGCAGGCCGCGCCGGCGCCGCCGCCGCAGGGCATGCTGGACGACGCGCCGGGCGCCCCGATCCCGCCGCCGGCACCGCCGGGGCAGGAAGGGCACGGCGTCCCCGGCGCTCCCGGGGCCGGGCCGCAGGGGCAGGCCGGCGATCCGTTCGCCTCGGCGTCCCCGCCGCCGCGCATCCCCCCGCCGCCGCCTCCGCCCGCGCCCGACGGCGCGCCGCGTCCCGAGCCCGCCCCCTACCAGCCGCCGCCTCCGGCCCCGCCCCAGGCGCAGCAGCAGGGTTCGCCGCAGGCCGCTCCGCCCGGGCCGCCGGTCCCGCCCGCACCGCCGATGTCGCCGCCGGCCGCGGCCACCGCGCCGGTGTGGCCGGGCGCCGACACTCCGGGGCCGGGCGGGTTCGGGGACGAGCCGGCGTGGCCGGCCGGCCCGCCGGGCGCTCCCATGGATCCCGACCCGCTGGCCACGCAGCTGGATCCGGCCGGTGCCGGGCCGGCGCCGTCCCGGCCCGCGTGGCCGGGCGCCGACGTCGACCAGGGCCCGGCGGGCGGGGCGCCGGAGGCGTCGCTGCCACCGCCGCCGGCCCCGGTGCCCGAGCCGCCGCCGCCCATGCCGCCCTCGCCCGATCCCGGTCCCAGCCCGCAGGTCGCCGAGGCGTACGGCATCCGGTTCCTGTGCGGCGCCGACGACATCGAACGCGTCGTCACCGAGGTGCGCCGCCGCGGCAAGTGGGCCAAGCGGCTGCGCGGCCAGGAGGTCTCCAGTGCCTCGGTCCCGGCGCTGCTGCTGATCGGCGCGCCCTCCAGCGGGCAGCGCCGGCTGGCCCGGATGGCCGCCCGCGCGCTGGCCGAGGTGGAGGTCTCCAGCGGCGAGGTACACGGCATGCACGCCGAGGAGCTGCGCGAGCGCGGACCCGACGGGCTGCGCGCGGCGCTGGAGGACCACGCCGGGCACGTCCTGCTGCTGGAGGGGCTGGAGACGCTCATCCTCGACCATCCGCAGGGCCCGGCGTTCGCGTCGACGCTGTACCGGGCCCGCCTGGAGGGCGTCAGCGACACCGCGCTGCTGGGCACCTGCGAGCCCGAGCGCGTCGGCGAGCTGTCGGCCGCCTCCCCCGAGCTGGTGACCGACCTGCGCGCCGTCCGGCTGCCCGACCTCACCGAGCCGCGCGTACGGCACGCGCTGCTGGCGCTGCTGGCCGAGGAGCGGCGGCTGCTGCTGGACACCGGCGCGTGGCAGGTCGTCGACCACGACCTGGCGGTGCTGCGCCCGCGCGGGCGGCTGACCGGCGCGCGCCTGATCGAGGCCTACCTGGACCGCGCCGCGACCCGCCATCTGGGCCGGGCCGAGGCGACCCAGGCGATCGGGAACGCCTCGACGCTGTCGCTGACGGCCGCCGACTTCGAGGGGATCGCCGCCGAACTGTCCTGACAGGCCACTGTCGCGTACGGTCCCGCCCGCGGCGTGAATAATGTCGCGGGCGCGGGTCACCATGGGGTCGTGAAACGCGTCGACCGGCTGCTGGCCCTCGTCTGCGAGCTGCGCGCCGCCGCCCCCGAGCCCCTCACCGCCGACGACCTGGCCGCCCGCCTGCGGGTCAGCGGCCGCACCGTCCGCCGCGACCTGGAGATGCTGGTCCACGGAGGCCTTCCGGTACGGCTGGAACGCGGCCGCGGCTACGTGCTGCCGCCCGCGCCGGAGCCGCCGCCGATGTCGGAGGCGGCCTCGCTGATGGGGCCGGTGCACGACACGCTCGCCGAGGCGGTGCGGACGCGGCGCGCCGTCAGGTTCGCCTACACCGACCGGTCCGGGACGCGCAGCTTCCGTGACGTCGAGGCGCACGGCCTGGTCGTGGCCCCCTACGCCGAGTACCTGGTGGGCTGGTGCCGGATGCGCGAGGGGCCCCGCATGTTCCGGCTGGACCGGATCGGCGCGGCGTACCTGTCGGGCCGCGCGGCGGAAATGCGCGATCTGGACGAGCTGCTGGCGGCGCTGCGGGTTCCGGTGCCGCGGCCGCCGTCGGATCCGGTGCCGCGCGGCCCGGCGGGTGCGGCGCGGGCGCGCGCGTGGACGCTGGACCGGCTGCAGTACGTGCGTACGCGGCTGCGGGAGGCGACCGCGGAGGCGGCCGCCGGCGGTGAGGGCGCGGCGGCGCTGCGCGGGGTGCTGGGCCATCTGGCCGAGTGGAGCCGGTGGCAGCTGGCGGCGGTGCGCGCGGCCGCGACCGGTGAGGCGCCGGTGTACGCCGGGCGCCGTCCCGGCTTCCCGGCGGGGTTCGAGGGTGAGCTGGCCTACGACGCCCGGGAGCGGATGATCCAGGACGCGATGGCGCTGCGCTCGCTGGGTGAGCTGGCCCGCGATCTGCAGGAGGTGCTGGACGCGGCGGGGCACTGGTGCGCCGGGTCCGACGACGCGGTGTGGGAGCGGGTGCTGCCCGAGCCGAGCCCGTCGGGCCGGGCGGGCCCGGCGCGCCCGCTGGCCGATCTCATCGGCGGGTGGCGGGGCCCGCTGTCGCACATCGAGTGGCATCTGGACCGTCTCGGTGACGAGCCGCCGTCGGTTCCGGCCGTCCTGGAGGACGGCGAGGAGGAGGTCTGGCTGACCGACCGCTGCCCCCTGCAGACCTGACCGGCCGCCGCGGCGCGGGGGCCGCGCGGGCGCGGGGGCGTGGGCCAGGGCGCCGGTGGGGGGGCGGCGGATCGGGGTGCGGGGTCAGGGTGAGGTGAGAGGGCGGGCCTCGGCGGGCGGTACCGGGCCGGGGACGGTACCGGGGCGCTCGGCGGTGCCGGGACGCTCTGCGGTGCCGGGGTGCTCGGGAGTAGCGGGGGGCTCGGCGGCGGCGCGGGCGGGGCGCAGGAGGCGGGAGAACCAGACGGTCTTGCCGGGGCCTTCGGGGCGGGTGCCGAAGGCGGAGGCCAGGGTGCCGACCAGGAGCAGGCCGCGGCCGTCCTCGGCCCATTCCAGGACGCCGGGGCCGCGGCCGGGCGGGGCGGGGGCGGCCGGGTCGTCGTCGCCGACCTCGGCGGTGAGCTGCGCGCCGTCCAGGCGGAGCCGCAGCCGGACCCGTCCCCGCCCGTGCACGACGGCGTTGGTGATCAGTTCGTCGACCATGAGGACGATGTCGTCGACGTCCTCGGGATCGCCGATGTTCCATTCGCGCAGGGTCTGGGCGGCCAGGCCGCGGGCCAGCGACGCGCTGGCGGGATCGGGGGGCAGGTCCCAGGCCGCGGCGCGCCGGTCGGACCGCCGGTGTCGCCGCTGTTCCCGCGCTTGCTCTCCCGGTGCGCTCAGCCCTTTGGCACTCAATGCCCCGTCTCCTCACTCGTTCCTGTTCACGCAGGTCAGCGCGGCTATCTGGGATGTGCCCCGACTTGCCTCGCGCGATAGGGACCGGCGCCGGGTTCTGGCCGGAGCGGGAGTGGCCCCTGCCGGTGCCGGTGAGGGGTTTCGCACCTGCTCGCGGATGGCGGCGGGCGGGTTCCGTCCCGACCGTCCCCGTCCCCGTCCATGCCGTCCGATACCAATGTGGACGCGTTCCCGGCGGCGGGGGTGCACGGGTCCAGGTCGGCCTCACCTCGGGGATAGGTGATCGGAGTCACATCGTTAGATGGGGAACGAGCATCCCGTGGATGCCGTTATGGTGGGTGATGTCGGTGTGGCATGTGTCCCCCGGGCTCTACCCTTAGCCTTCGGGGAATACCGCCGGTCCGCAAGGGCCGGGCAGGAGCTTCGTTGTGCCTTTCGCCGTGAGGCGACCACCACACCGGCCTAGCCGCGGAGGCCCCGGCGAGATCTGATCTCGCCGGGGCCTTCGCGCGTTCCAGGGCATGTCCTGGGGCTTCACGGGCCCGGTGCTCTGGGGCCGCGGCGCCGGAGGTGCCCGGAGCGGGGCGCTTTAGGAGAACGCGGTGACGGCGGCGGCGGCGATCGCGGTCAGCACGCCGATCACGGCGACCGCCACGGCCGCGATGACGCGGATCCGGCGCGGCCGGCGTTCCCGGCCGAGCCGGGACATGCGCTGGGCCAGCCGCGGGTCGTCCTCGCTGAGACGGACCTCGATCTGCGCGAGGATCCGCCGTTCCTCCATCGACAGCGCCATGCTCTTTACCTCCGGGGGGCGTTCACGTGCCTACTTCTTCCCCCGGCAGCAAGATCATTATCCCCCGGCGGCGGCGACCGTCGCACCGCGTGCGGGAGCGCTCTCGTGGTGCAGGCGGTCCAGCGCGGTGACGTAGTAGGTGTAGGTCTGGCCGGGCTGTGCGCCGCGGTCGATGATGCCGCCGCCGCGTACGTGGGCGACCAGGGCGGCGGGGTCGACGGGGGCGCAGCCGGTCTTGTCGCCCTTCACCCGGTACACCGCGTAGGCCTTGGCGTCCTGGGAGGGGCGCCACTGCACCTTGACGTGCTCGCCGTCGGCCTTGGCCTGGACGTCCTGGACGGGGGTGGGGGCCTTGCCGCCGCGGCCGGCGACGACGGGCGGGATGGCGGGGGTGGGGTAGTGCTCCTTGCGCAGGCGCTCGGCGAAGCCGCGCTTGTTGCCGGCCAGGCTGGCGGCGCTGAAGTAGACGTCGCCGCGTACGGCGGGGTGGCGCTTGTTGAGCGCCAGGTGCCGCGGCAGTTCGCCGGCCTTGTTCCAGGGGCCGCCCTCGCCGACGCGGTAGGCGGCCTGGCCGATGGTCAGCTGGACGTCGGTGCCCTGGACCTGGCGGGACCACCAGTCGACGAGGGCGGCGTAGTCGGCGGGGCGGTCGCCGATCGTCCAGTACAGCTGCGGCGTGACGTAGTCGATCCAGCCCTGCTTGATCCATTTGCGGGTGTCGGCGTACTGGTCGTCGTAGCTCTGCAGGGCGCCGTCGGTGGGTGATCCGGAGGGGTCGGACCCGGTGTTGCGCCACACGCCGAACGGGCTGATGCCGAACTGCATCCAGGGCTTGGCCTGGTGGATCTCGGCCGACAGGTCGCGGACGAGGGTGTCGACGTTCTGGCGGCGCCAGTCGGCCTTGCCCATGCCCTTGCCGTAGGCCTTGTAGGTGGCCTGGTCGGGGTACTCGGCGCCGCCCTCGGGATAGGGGTAGAAGTAGTCGTCGAAGTGGACGGCGTCGATGTCGTACTTGCGCACGACGTCCATGACGGCGTCGGTGGCCAGCCGGCGGACCTGCGGCAGGCCCGGGTCGTACCACAGGCCCTTGCCGTACTTGCGGACCCAGTCGGGGTGCTTGCGGGCGGGGCTGCCGGGGGCGAGCTTGTTCAGGTCGGCCTGGCGGCTGATGCGGTAGGGGTTGAACCAGGCGTGGAACTCCAGGTTGCGGGCGTGCGCCTCCTTGAGCATGAAGCCCAGCACGTCGTATCCGGGGTCCTTGCCGGGCGTGCCGGTGATCCACTGCGACCACGGCTCGTGCGGTGAGGGGTAGAAGGCGTCGGAGTTGGGCCGGATCTGCACGAACACGGCGTTGAGGTTCATCGCCTGCGCGGTGTCGAGCAGCTTGCGGTAGTCGTCCTGCTGCTGGGCCTTGGTCTTGCCCTTGGGCCAGTCGATGCCGCCGACGGTGGCGATCCACATGCCGCGCAGCTGGCGCGCGCGGGAGTCGCCGGGGGCCTTGACCGCGGGGCATTCGGCCTGGGCGCCGGGCGGTACGGCCGCCTTGCCGTCGTCGTCGGTGCCGCCGCTGGCGGGCAGGCACGCCGCCAGCGCCGCCGCGGTCACGATCGCGGCGGCGGCCTTGCTGAGGATCTCCGTTCGCCATGCCATAGACGAGCCATTGTTACGCACTCGTAGCGATGCCATGGACGCAACGGTGCGTCCGGGCCCGTCGCGGCCTCGTTCCCGGCCCGGTCCCGGCCGCGATTCCGGCTTGCCATATTCGAACACCAGTTCTATCGTGCGAGCGTTCGGGAAGGGGGCTGCGGATGCGCTGGGACAATCTCCGGCTGGTCCAGGACGAGGGCGATGACGGCGGCGACGGCGGGCGCGGGCTGCCGCTGATCGAGCGGGGCGCGGTGGCGCGCACGTTCGACACGCCGGAGTTCCGGGGCATGACGTTCTACGAGGTGCACGCGAAGTCGGTGATCAACAAGGTGCCGGACGCGTCCCGGATGCCGTTCGGGTGGACGATCAACCCCTACCGGGGCTGCTCGCACGCGTGCTCGTACTGCCTGGACGGCGGCACGCCCGTCCCGGTGGCCGGCGGCGGGACGCGGCCGATGCGCGACCTGCGTCCCGGCGACCGCGTCTACGGCACGCGCGGGACCGGCTCGGGCCGCCGGTACGTGGTCACCGAGGTCCTGGCCCACTGGAGCACGGCCAAGCCCGCCTACCGGGTCACGCTGGCGGGCGGCACGCGGCTGGTGTGCAGCGGCGACCACCGGTTCCTCAGCGGGCGCGGCTGGCGGTACGTGGCCGGGCACGACGCGTGCGGGCGGCCGCGCCCGGCGCTGGCGGCCGGGGACGCGCTGGTGCGGGCGGGCGGGCCGGCGGGGGATCCGGTGCCGGGGGCGGCGGTGGACGCGGCGCCGCCGGTCCAGGTGGTCTCGGTGGAGCCGCTGGGCGCCGAGCGGGTCCTGTACGACATCACGACCGGCACCGGCGATTTCGCGGCGGGCGGGGTGGTCTCGCACAACTGCTTCGCGCGCCGCTCGCACGAGTACCTGGACCTGGACTCCGGCGCCGACTTCGACTCGCGGATCGTGGTGAAGGTGAACGCGGCCGAGCGGCTGCGGCGGGAGCTGGCGGCGCCGCGCTGGCGGGGCGGGCACATCGCGATCGGCAGCAACGCCGACTGCTACCAGCGGGCCGAGGGCCGGTACCGGCTGATGCCGGGGATCCTGGCGGCGCTGCGGGACGCGGCCAACCCGTTCTCGATCCTGACCAAGGGGGCGCTGATCCTGCGGGACCTGCCGCTGCTGGCCGAGGCGGCCGAGCGGACCGAGGTCGGCACGGCGGTGTCGGTGGGGTTCACCGACCGGGAGCTGGCGCGGCTGGTGGAGCCGGGGACACCGGCGCCGGCGCGCCGCCTGCAGGTGTGCGCGGCGCTGAACGACGCGGGGATCGGGTGCGCGGTGCTGATGGGCCCGGTGCTGCCCTACCTGTCGGACTCCCCCGCGCAGCTGGAGGCGGCGGTGCGGGCGATCGCGCAGGCGGGCGCGACGTCGGTGTCGCCCATCGTGCTGCACCTGCGGCCGGGCGCGCGCGAGTGGTTCCTGTCGTGGCTGCGCGAGCACCGCCCGGACCTGGTGGTGCCGTACGCGCGGCTGTACTCGCGGGGCGCCTACACGCCCCGCGAGTACCAGGACCGCATCTCCCACCAGGTGCGGGAGCTGGCCCGCGAGCACGGCATCGGGCGGCGGGCCGGGCCGCGGCGGCCGCGCCGGATCCCGCCCGGACGGCCTCCCCTGCCGCCGGGCCCCGAGCAGCTGGCGCTCCCGACATGAGGACGGGCCCGAAGCCCGGCGTGAGGACCGGTATGAGGACCGTGCCGGGGTTCTCGCGCTGAGGCGCCGCTCGCCGCCGGGCGAGAATACGAGTGGATGCTCGCATCTGTCATACTCGGGGAATCCGAAGGGGGTGCGGGCGCGTGGCCGACCAGGCCTCAGACCAGGAGGAACGACCGGAGACCGGGCCGGTGGCCGGGGAGCGGGACGCGCCGGATCCGCCCCGGGAGCGGCCGCGGGAGGCCGGGGCGGCGCCGGAGGCGGAGCGGGCGCGGCCGCGCAAGCGGCAGGCGCGCGGTGAGCGGCGGATGCAGGAGATCCTGGACGCGGCGGCCGGGGTGTTCGCCGAGTGCGGGTACGAGGCGTCCACCACCAACCGGATCGCGGCGGCGGCGGGCATCTCGCCCGGGTCGCTGTACCAGTTCTTCCCCAACAAGGAGGCGATCGCGCAGGCGCTGGCCGACCGGTTCGTGGGGCAGATGGTGCGGGCGCACCGCCAGGCGTTCGAGTCGCCCGACGCCGGCCGGGTGCCGGCGGCGCGGATGGTGGACCGGATGGCCGATCCGATCATCGAGTTCAACCTCGCCCATCCGGGGTTCAAGGCGCTGTTCGCCCGCGCGGACATGCCGGCGGGGCTGGCGGCGGCGGTGGCGCCGATCCAGGCGGCGCTGCTGGGCCGGGTGGAGGCGCTGCTGCGGGTGCGGGCGCCGGGGCTCTCGCCCGCCGAGCGCACCCGTTCGGCGCGGGTGCTGATCCAGATCTTCCAGGCGATGGTGCCGATGGTCACCGCGGCGGCCGAGGACGAGCGCGCCGCGGTGACCGCGGAGGTGAAGAAGGTGCTGCTGGGCTACCTGGAGCCCCTGGAGCGCCGCCGCCCCTGACGCCCGCCCGGCGCGGGCCGGTCGGGGCCGGGCCGGTCAGCGCGCGCCGGCCGGGACGGGGCGGGCGGCGGGGGCGGTGCGGTCGTGGACGTCCAGGCCGGTGCGGCCGGGTTCCAGGTGGGGCCGCAGGATCAGGTCGTCGCCGTAGTCGCCGCCGGTCTCGGGGCGGTAGGCGATGGGTTCGGCGGTGTCCAGGGTGCGCAGCCGCTCGCGCAGCCGTGCGGCTGCGGCCTCGCCCCCGCTGGCGGTGAGGCGGTCGGCGCCGGGCACCAGCAGGGGCGGCAGGACCTGCATGCCGGTGTAGAACAGGGTGCCGTGCAGCAGCGGGAACAGCAGCTGCTGGATGTCGCCGTGCAGGCCGCGTTCGGCCAGGCCGCTGCCGCGGGCGCCGGCGGTCACCACGGCCAGGGCGCGCTTGCCGGCCAGGTCGCCCTCCCCGTACCGCAGGGTGCGCCCGCCGGGGCCGGTGACGCCGAACGCGAATCCCTGGACGAACACGCGGTCGAACCAGCCTTTGAGGATGGCGGGCATGCCGTGCCACCACAGCGGGAACTGCAGCACCACCGCGTCCGCCCAGGCGATCTTGTCCTGCTCGGCGCGGATGTCGGCGCTGAGGCCGCCGGTGGCGTGGGCGTGCTCGGAGCGCGCGCCGACCAGCAGCCGCTCGCGCGGGTCGTGGCCGAAGTCCCCGGGCCCCACGACCGGGTTCCAGCCCATGGCGTACAGGTCGGACTCGCGGATCCGGTGGCCGGCGGCGGCCAGCTCGCTCAGGCCGTGCGAGCGCAGCGCCCCGTTCAGCGAGCGCGGTTCGGGATGGGCGAACACCCACAGCACGTTCATCAGTACGCCTCCTCGTTCGGTCGTTCGGTGTGGCGTCTTCGATCCTGCTCGCCGGCCGCCGCGCCCACGAGTGGCCCGATGGCCATGATGTGAAAGGATCCGGCCATGACGGGGATCGAGCGGGTGGCGGTACTGGTCCGCGACGGGGTGCTGCCGATGGAGCTGGGCATCGTGCACCAGATGTTCGGGTCGGCGGTGTCGGCGGACGGGGCGCGACTGTACGAGGTGGTGACGTGCGCGCCGGAGCCGGGCCCGGTACGGACCGACGCCGATTTCACCGTGCTGGTCGAGCACGGGCCGCGGGCGCTGGCGGCGGCCGGGACGGTGATCGTCCCGGCCTCGCACGAGCAGGACGGCGTCGACGCGGCGCTGCCGGCGCCGGTGGCGGCCGCGCTGGCGGAGATCGCTCCGGGGACGCGGATCGCCTCGATCTGCACGGGCGCGTTCGTGCTGGCGGCGGCCGGGCTGCTGCGGGGCAGGCGGGCCACGACGCACTGGCGCTCGTGCGAGCGGTTCGCCGAGCTGTTCCCCGAGGTCGAGCTGGATCCGGGCGTGCTGTACACCGATGGCGGTGACGTGCTGACCTCGGCCGGCGAGGCGGCGGGGATCGACCTGTGCCTGCACATGATCCGCCGCGATCACGGCGCGGCGGTGGCGGCCGAGGTCGCGCGCCGTACGGTGGTGCCGCCGCACCGCGAGGGCGGCCAGGCGCAGTACATCCCGCGCCCGGTGGCCGAGCCGGGCACGGCGTCGACGGGCGCGGCGCGGGCGTGGGCGCTGCGGCATCTGGACCGGCCGCTGACGCTGGCCGAGCTGGCGGCCCGCTCGTCGATGAGCGTGCGGACGTTCACCCGCCGGTTCCGCGAGGAGGCGGGGATGCCGGCGGGGCAGTGGCTGGTGCGGCGGCGGGTGGAGCGGGCGCGGCAGCTGCTGGAGGAGACCGACCTGCCGGTGGACCGGGTCGCGGCCGAGGCCGGTTTCGGTACGGGCGCGTCGCTGCGGCAGCACCTGCACGCGGCGCTGGGGGTGTCCCCTAGCGCCTACCGCGCCACCTTCCGCGGCGCCGCCGGCGGCGCCTGACCGGCCCCGGCACCGCCGCCGGCCCGGCAAGGCCGCCCTGGTCGTGGCGGCGGTGCGGCGGCACAGCCGCCCGGCCGCGCAGCCGGCGCCCGCCACCGGGTCACTGCGCGGTGACCTGCTGGCGGTCCTGGAGGTGATGCGCGCGGGACTGACCGGCCAGGACGCCGCGCTGCTGTTCTCCCGCCTGTTCGTCACCGGGGAACCGCTGGACGATGCGTTCCTGCGCCACCTGGCCGACGACGTCCTGGGCGTGCTGCTGATCGGCCTGTTCCACGCCGGCCCCGGCGCCTTCGGACGCCGCGACCCCGCCTCCTGACGGCCCCGTCAGCGCAGCGTGGACAGGCCGCCGTCGACGTGGACGGTCTGGCCCGTGACGTAGCCGGCGCGCGCCGACAGCAGGAACACCGCGACGTCGGCGACCTCCCACGGAGTGCCCTGGCGGCGCATCGGGATGCGCCGCACGGCCTTGTCGCGGCCGGCGTTGCCCGAGGACGCCGCGCGTCCCATGACGGTGTCGATCAGCCCGGGCGCCACGACGTTGGCGCGGATCCCCCTGGGCGCGCCCTCGGCGGCGGCGTGCCGGACCAGCCCCGCCAGGCCCGCCTTGGAGGCGTCGTAGGACGGGGACCCGCTGCCGGGCTTGGACCCGGCCAGCGACCCGATGAACACCAGCGCACCGCCCTCCCCCATCAGCGGCAGCGCCGCCCGGGCCACCAGGAACGGCGCGCGCAGGTTGACCGCCAGCACCCGGTCCCAGTCGCCGCGGCCGGTGCCGGCCAGCCCGTACCCGCTGCCGATCCCGGCGTTGAACACCACCCCGTCCAGCCCGCCCAGGCGCTCGGCCGCCTCGGCGACCATCGCCTCGCACGCCTCGGGATCGGCCACGTCGGCGGTCACGACGCAGGCGGCGGGCGCGCCCGGTTCGGCGGCGATCAGCTCGGCGGTCCCGGCGGCGGCGGCCTCGTCGACATCGGCGCACGCCACGCGCGCGCCCTCGCGGGCGGCGGTGATCGCGATCGCCCGGCCGTTGCCGGGCGGGGCGCCCGGATCCTCGCTCGGGCGGGTACCGGCTCCGACGACCAGGACCCGCCCCGCGGTCAGCAGTGGTTGCATGCGCGGCACGCTAACCCAGCCGCGCCGCCCCGCCCAGACCCAATGATCAATGCCCGTGATCAATGCCCGTGATCAGTGGGGCCGGGCCTCAGTAGGGTCGGGGCATGGCGCTTTCGCGATCGCACGAGCCCCACCGGGAGCCGGTCGTCCTGCAGCGCGCGCACGGACCGGGCGGCGAACTGGTCCTGCGCGCCGCGCCCGGCGGCCACCACGAGATCATCAGCAACGGGATGTTCCTGATGGACACCCGCAACGGCGAGTCCGAGCGGCTGCTGGTCCGCGCGGCCGCCCAGGCGGCGCCCGCGCCGGGCCGGATGCTGATCGGCGGGCTGGGCGTCGGGTTCTCCCTGGCCGAGGCGCTGCGGCTGCCCGCGGTCAGCCGGGTCACGGTCGTGGAGCGCGAGCCCGCCGTGATCGCCTGGCACCGCCCCGGCGGCCCCCTCGCCGCCCGCTCCGCCGGCGCCCTGGACGACCCGCGCGTCCGCGTCCACCGGGCCGACCTGGTCGACTGGCTCGCCGCCGCCGCGCCCGGCGGCCACGACGCGGCCTGCCTGGACATCGACAACGGCCCCGACTGGACCGTCACCCCCGGCAACGCCCGCCTGTACGGGCCGGCCGGGCTGGAGTTGCTGCGGCGCGCGCTCAGCCCGCTCGGCGTGCTGGCGGTCTGGAGCGCGGGCGCCAGCCCCGCCTTCGAGGCCCTGCTGCGGGAACGGTTCGCCCGCGTCGCAGTCCACCCGGTGCCGGTACCGCGCGGCGAGCCCGACATCGTCTACCTCGCCTCCCCCGCGCCCTCGGAACGGCCCGGCTGAACGGCCCGGACAAATGCGGGGCCGCCGTTCTTGGAGCCCCGCTCATGTCCCCCCGACTTCCCGTTCGCTAGGTTTCGGCCTGACACCACCCGTTTGGAGGGACTCAGTGGCTACCGTCCACGCAGCCCAGCGGCGCACCGCCGTGCTGGGCGACCTGCTGCCCGGATCCCTTGCCCGCGACATCGCGCTCGTCGCCGGCTCGGCCCTGTTCGTCGGCCTGGCCGCCCAGATCGCCGTACCGCTGCCCGGCACCCCCGTCCCGGTCACCGGCCAGACCTTCGCCGTGCTGCTGGCCGGCGCCGCCCTCGGCTGGGGCCGCGCCGCGATCGGCATGGCCTTCTACCTGGCCGCCGGCATGGCCGGGATGCCGTGGTTCGTCGACGGCCAGTCCGGCACCGGCGTCCCCACGCTCGGCTACGTCATCGGCTTCGTCGTCGCGGCCGCCGTCGTCGGCCGGCTCGCCCAGCGCGGCGGCGACCGCACGCCGCTGCGCACCATCGGCACCATGCTGATCGGAACCGCCATCATGTACGCCGCCGGCGTCCCATACCTGATGGCCTCCCTCGGCGTGGACGTCGGCAAGGCCCTGGAACTGGGCCTCACCCCGTTCCTGGCCGGCGACGCGCTGAAGGTGCTGCTGGCCGCCGGGCTGCTGCCCGCCGCCTGGAAGCTGGTCGGCCGCCGCGACGGCTGAGCCACGGCGCTGCTCACCGGTGCCCCCGCGGGCAGGCCCGCGGGGGCACCGCCGGTTCCGGCCACGGCCCTACCGCCGGAACGGGGTGTACGGGCCGTCCCGCCGGGCATGGCGGGGCAGAACGGACACAGGCGGGCAGGGCGGACGTGACACCGGATGTGGCGCACACCTCACACCGCCCGCCGGTCCCGCGGGTTTGAACAGGTTCAATTCTCCCGTAGAGTGGCACCCGTGAACCTGGCCGTGAGCGCACCCGACCGCCTGGTCGTCCGCACCGTCCACATCCCCGACCCCGGCGACCTGCTCGCCCGCCTCCCGCACCCCACCGCCCTGGCCTGGATCCGGCACGGCGAGGGCATCGTCGGCTGGGGCGAGGCCGCCCGCCTGGACCTGCCCGGCGGCGAGGACCGCTTCGCCGCCGCCGGCCACTGGCTGCGCGAACTGTTCGGCTCGGCCTCCATCGACGACCCCGTCCAGGTCCCCGGCTCCGGCCCCGTCGCCTTCGGCGGCTTCGGCTTCGACCCCAAATCCCCCGACTCGGTCCTCATCGTCCCCCGTTGGACCCTGGGCCGCCGCGACGGCCGCGCCTGGCTCACCACCATCGGCACCCAGCCCTCACCGCCCGCCCTGGTCCACCCCCCCGTACCGCCCACCCGGCTCACCTGGAGCGACGGCGCCCTCACCGCCCCCGCCTGGGAGAAGACCGTCGCCACCGCCGTCGACCGGATCCGCCACGGCCACCTCGGCAAGGTCGTCCTGGCCCGCGACCTGAACGCGCACGCCACCGAGCCCATCGACGCCCGCGTCCTGCTGCGCCGCCTGGCCGACCGCTTCCCCGGCTGCTACACCTTCTCCTGCGCCGGCCTCGTCGGCGCCACTCCCGAACTCCTCATCCGCCGCACCGGCGGCACCCTGGACTCCCTCGTCCTGGCCGGCACCGCCGCCCGCGGCACCGGCCCCGCCGACGACGCCGCCCGCGCCACCCGCCTCCTGGCCTCCGCCAAGGACCGCCAGGAGCACGCCTACGCCACCGAGATGGTCCGCGACGCCCTCACCCCCCTGTGCGCCGAACTGACCGTCCCCGCAGAACCCGAACTCCTCACCCTCCCCAACGTCATGCACCTGGCCTCCGCCGTCCACGGCCGCCTCGACAGCGAACGCTCCGTCCTGGACGTCCTGGCCGCCCTGCACCCCACCCCCGCCGTCTGCGGCACCCCCACCGACACCGCCCTCCAGCTCATCCGCGAACTCGAAGGCATGGACCGCGGCCGCTACGCCGGCCCCGTCGGCTGGGTCGACTCCCGCGGCGACGGCGAATGGGGCATCGCCCTGCGCTGCGCCCAACTCGAAGGCACCCGCGCCCGCCTGTTCGCCGGCTGCGGCATCGTCGCCGACTCCGACCCCGCCGCCGAACTCGCCGAGGCCCAGAGCAAGTTCCGCGCCATGCAGTACGCCCTCGAAGGCTGAACCGCACCACCCCACACTCGGGCAAACTGATCCAATGCGCGCGTCCCGGCTGCTGTCCCTCCTCCTGCTCCTGCAGACCCGAGGACACATGACCGCACGCCAGCTCGCCACCGAACTCGACGTCTCCGTCCGCACCGTCTACCGCGACGTCGAATCACTCAGCGGCGCCGGCGTCCCCATCTACGCCGACCGCGGCCCCGACGGCGGCTACCGCCTCCTGGACGGCTTCCGCACCCGCCTCAACGGCCTCACCACCGGCGAGGCCGAGACCCTCTTCCTCACCGGCATGCCCGGCCCCGCCACCCAACTCGGCCTCGGCGACCTGCTGGCCGCCGCCGAACTCAAACTCATGGCCGCCCTCCCCCCGCACCTGCGCACCCGCGCCGGCCACATCCGCGAACGCTTCCACCTCGACGCCCCCGGCTGGTTCCGCCACCCCGACCCCGTCCCCCACCTCACCGCCACCGCCGACGCCGTCTGGAACCAGCGGCGCATCGAGATCCTCTACCAACGCTGGAAACGACCCCAGCAGGTCACCCGCACCCTCGACCCCCTCGGCGTCGTCCTCAAAGCCGGCATCTGGTACCTCATCGCCCGCTCCGAGACCCGCGACCCCGGCACCGCCGACACCGACACCGACACCGACAGCGCCGGCAACGCCACCCGCGACGGCGACGACGGCGACTCCGTCCGCACCTACCGAATCTCCCGCGTCCTCACCCTGCGCCCCCTCCCCCACCACTTCACCCGCCCCACCGGCTTCGACCTCGCCACCTACTGGAACGACTGGGCCCAGCGCTTCGAAGCCGACAGCTACCCCGGCACGGCCACCATCCGCCTGTCCCCCGAAGGACGGCGCCGCGCCCCCCACCTGCTCCCCCCGGCCATCGCCCGCGCCGCCCACGACAACGCCGGCCCACCCCAACCCGACGGCTGGACCACCACCACCGTCCCCATCGAATCCGTACGCCACGCCCACGCCGAATTCCTCCGACTCGGCACCGACCTCGAAGTCCTCCAACCCCCCGAACTCCGCGACACCATCGCCGCCACCGCCCACGCCCTCGCCCGCCGCTACCCCCACGACCCCACCACCCCGAATCCGGAACGCTCCACCTGATCTGCGATGATTTCGGATTTGCCGCCAGAACCACCGCGGACCACCCACCGCGCCACACCCCGCACCCCACGCACAGAACCGAAAGAGAGAAAGATCGTGGACGTCGAACGGACCGCGCTGCCCGGAATCGGCCTACAGCACGTCCTCACCACCGCACGCGGCCGCCAGATCGGCGTCGTCTCCCACCGCACCGGCCGCAAGGACCTCGTCATCTACGACAGAGACGACCCCGACACCTGCGTCGTCACCGTCAAACTCAGCACCGAAGAGGCCAACGCCATCGCCGACCTGCTCGGCACCGGACGCGTCGTCGAACGCCTCAACGACCTGCACCGCCAAGTCGAAGGCCTGGTCACCGAACAGATCCTCATCGCCCCCGGCTCCCCCTACGCCGGCCGCCCCCTCGCCGACACCCGCGCCCGCACCCGCACCGGCGCCTCCATCGTCGCCGTCGTCCGCGCCGGCGCCGTCCTGGCCAGCCCCCGCCCCGACTTCACCTTCGCCGCCGACGACATCGTCGTCGCCGTCGGCACCGACGAGGGCACCACCGCCGTCGCCACCCTCCTCGCCGACGGATAAGGGAGCCGATGCACACTGCCGTACAACTGATCGAACTCGGCGCGATCATCCTCGCCCTCGGCCTGCTCGGCGCCGTCTCGACCCGCTTCTCCATCTCCCCCATCCCCCTCTACCTGCTGGCCGGCCTCGCCTTCGGCTCCGGCGGTTTCCTCCCCCTCGGCGCCAGCGAGGACTTCGTCGCCATCGGCGCCGAAGTCGGCGTCATCCTCCTGCTGTTCACCCTCGGCCTCGAATACACCGCCGGCGAACTCATCGGCAGCCTGCGCACCTCCGCCCCCGTCGGCCTGTTCGACCTCGCCCTCAACGCCGCACCCGGCGTCATCGCCGCACTCCTGCTCGGCTGGGGCCCCGTCGCCGCCGTCGCCATGGGCGGCATCACCTACGTCACCTCCTCCGGCATCACCGCCAAAGTCATCGGCGACCTCGGCTGGCTCGGCAACCGCGAAACCCCCGCCGTCCTGTCCATCCTGGTCTTCGAAGACCTCGCCATGGCCGCCTACCTGCCGATCCTCACCGCCCTGCTCGCCGGGGCCGGCCTCATCGGCGGCGCCACCACCCTCGGCATCGCCCTGCTCACCATCGCGATCATCTTCTACATCGCGCTACGGCACGGAAACCTCGTCGAACGCTTCGTCGCCAGCCCCAGCGACGAGGTCCTGCTCCTCAAGGTCCTCGGCCTGACCCTCCTGGTCGCCGGCATCGCCCAACAACTCCAGGTCTCGGCCGCCGTCGGCGCCTTCCTCGTCGGAATCGCCCTGTCCGGCCCCCTCGCCCACACCGCGCAGAAGGTCCTCACCCCGCTGCGCGACCTGTTCGCCGCCGTCTTCTTCGTCTTCTTCGGCCTGCACACCGACCCCCGCGCCCTGCCGCCCGTCCTCGGCATCGCCGCCCTGCTCGCCGTCATCGGCATCGCCACCAAGATGGGCAGCGGCTGGCTGGCCGCCCGCCGCGCCGGAGTCGCCCTCACCGGCCAGATCCGCGCCGGCACCGCCCTGACCCCGCGCGGCGAATTCAACATCGTCATCGCCGGACTCGCGGTCACGGCCGGAACCAACGCCCAGCTCGGCCCCCTGGCCGCCGCGTACGTCCTCATCCTGGCCGTCGCCGGACCCCTGCTGGCACGCAGCGCCGAACCCCTCGCCAACGCCATCCGCGGCAAGCGAGGCGCCCACGGCGCCCGCCACCAGATCGACGAAGACCCCGACGAACTCCCCGTCACCCTCACCAAAGGACCCGAAGAAGCCGCCGAACGCGCCACCTGATCGCCACGCGGTGGGCCGCGCCCGGCCCGCGGCTCACCGCTCCGCCGGCTGGCACCCCGGACACCAGAACAGATTCCGCCCCGCCACCACCTCGGCACGCACCACCGAACCGCACACCAGGCACGGCAGGCCCGCACGCCGGTACACGTACACCTCACCGCCATGATCGTCCACCCGCGGCGCGCGCCCCATCGCCTCCGGCATGTGCTCGGGACGCACCGTGTCGATCCGCCCGAACCCCACGCCCGCGGCCATCAGCACCCGCAGGTCGTCCCAGATCGCCGACCACCGCCCCTGCTCCAGCGCACACCCCTGCACCGCCGGATGGACCCCCTGCCGGAACAGCACCTCGGCCCGGTAGATGTTCCCCGGCCCCGCCACCACCGACTGATCCATCAGCAGCACCGCCACACTCGTCCGCGACCGCGCGATCCGCCGCCACGCCCACTCCGGATCGGCGTCCGCCCGCAGCGGATCGGCCCCCAGCCGATCCCGCAGCACCTTCACCTCACCCGGATCCAGCACCTCGCACGTGTTCGGACCGCGCAGATCAGCGAACGCGCCCCCGCCCTCCAGCCGCAACCGCACCGCACCCACCGGCGCGGGCGCCGGCCCCGTCCCGAACGTGAACTTGCCGTAGATCCCCAGATGCACATGCAGGACCCGGTCCTCACCGAACCTCAGCAGCAGATGCTTCCCATGGGCGTCCGCCTCCCGCAGCACCTGCCCGTCCAGCAGCCGGGCACCCTCCGCGAACCGCCCCTGCGGGCTCCCCGCACCAACACGACGGCCGCCGAACATCCGGAGATGTTCAGCGGCCAGTCGGTGGATCGTATGACCTTCAGGCATGACCGATCAGCATAGGCGCGCGGTCAACGCAGCACCTCGGCGACCTCATGCAAATGCCCCAGCGACTGCCGGTACGAAGCCACCAGGCTCGCCTCCGCGTACGGAAGCCCCACGGCCTCGCAGTGCTCACGCACCATCGGCTGCAGCTTGCGCAGATTCGACCGCGGCACGCTCGGGAACAGGTGGTGCTCGATCTGGTAGTTCAGCCCGCCCAGCATCCAGTCCGTCACCACACCGCCGCGCACGTTCCGCGACGTCAGCACCTGCCGGCGCAGATGATCCCAGCGCACGTCGTCCCCGGGCATCTCCATCCCCTTGTGGTTCGGCGCGAACGCCGACCCCAGATGCACCCCGAACAGACCCTGCTGAATCAGGATCAGCACGACCGCCTTGCCAGGCGACAGCAGCGTGAAGGCCAGGCCGAAGAAGGCGATCAGGTGCACCAGCACCAGCGACCCCTCCAGCAGCCGGTCACGCATCGGCAGCCGGCGCAGGTCCAGCGCGGTCGACACCTTCAGGTTCACGCCCTCGCCCAGCAGCAGCGGGAAGAACAGCTTCGCCTGGTGACGCGCGAACCACCGCGCACCGCGCCCGTTATGGCGCGCCGCCTGCTCCTGCGTCCACGCCAGGATGCCCTCACCCACATCGGGGTCCTTGCCGACATGGTTGGGATTGGCGTGATGGCGGTTGTGCTTGTGGTTCCACCACCCGTACCCCATCCCCAGCATGAGGTTGCCCATCAGCAGCCCCAGCCACCGGTTCACCCGGTGCGAGGCCGCGATCTGCCGGTGCCCGGCGTCATGCCCCAGGAACCCCGTGCGCGCGGTCAGCAGCGCCAGCGGAACCGCCAGCAAGACCACCCACCAGGAAGCCGAGAACACCCCGATCGCCGTCCACACGGCCGCCGTGGCCGCCAGATTCGTCCCGATCGCCCACGCGTAGTACCCGCGCCGCCGGTCCAGCAGCCCGGCGGCGCGCACCTTTCGCGCCAGCGGGCCGAAATCACTACCGCCGGTGCTACTACTGCGCGGTTCGTCGAGGGTGACGGTCATGCGGGGCCTCCGTTCGCGGGGAAGGCACGGGAATGGCCGCGCCTGCCTCGAACGCTATGCGCCGCGCCCTCGTCCTTTCGCCCCGCCGAAGAGCCATCTCCGATCTGGCTCAGAGGTCTCATGCCGGGACCCTACCCCTAGTCCCGCCCCAGGTCACGGCCCTGATCCCGCACCCGCCTCGGCCACGGCCGGCAGGCCGGTCGAACCTTCCCACACTCCCGGCATATAAGGTCAGAAGTCATGAACGCGCGCTCACGGTGGATCGATCTGGACGGGGCGGTCAACGTCCGCGACCTCGGCGGACTCCCGACGGCAGACGGCCGGACCACACGGCGCGGCCGGGTGCTGCGCTCCGACAACCTGCAGGACCTCTCCGTCGCCGACGCACGGCTCCTGCTCGACGACTACGAACTCAAGAACATCATCGACCTGCGCAGCGACGCCGAGGTGCGCCTGGAAGGCCCCGGCCCGCTGACCCGCACCCCCTCGATCACCGTGCACAACCTGTCGCTGTTCTCCGAGGGCGGCCGCCACACCGACGTCGCCGCCGACACCCCCGACGACGCCGTCGACATCGACAAGGTCCTGCCCTGGCAGAACCAGCCCGACGCCGAGACCGACGGCGACCGCTCGATCGGCCACTACCTCGGCTACCTCCGCGACCGGGGCGACTCCATCGTGGCCGCGCTGCGCGTGATGACCCGTCCCGACGGGGCCTCCCTCGTGCACTGCGCCGCCGGCAAGGACCGTACCGGAGTCGTGTGCGCGCTGGCCCTGGAGGTCGCTGGCGTCACCCGTGAGGCGATCGTCGCCGACTACGCCCAGACCGGCGAGCGCATCGAGGCCGTCCTGGGCCGGCTCCGCTCCAGCGACACCTACGCCGCCGACCTGGACTCCCGCCCGGCCGACAGCCACATGCCGCACGCGGCCATCATGGAGAAGTTCATGGCCAGGATCGACGAGGAGGCCGGCGGCGTCCTCGGCTGGCTCGCCACCCACGGCTGGACCCAGGAAGACACCGACGCCCTTCGGGCGCGTCTCCTCGACTGACGTTTTGCTGTTGGCCCTGGGCTGGGAAGCACTTTCCAGCCCAGGGCCTTTACATTGTATATTGAGGGCTGAAGTATCTTCCATCCCGCCTTGGCCGGCGGCTCTTCCCGACCTCCTCGCGGCAGCCCTCCCCCGGCACTCGCCGCCGACCTTGGAGTGAGCACTCCCCTCCCCCAGAAGTACGAGGCGGGGCGGCCCACGCCCGTGGCCGATTAGCCGCGGGTGCTCGGGGTAGCGAGCAGATCGCGCCGCCACGGAGAGGAAGGCCCGATGAAACTGCGCTCCCCTGACCATGCCGCCCTGATCGATCTCGTCACGCACCGCCCGGTCACGGCCCGCGACGTCCAGCGTTCCTTCGGCGTCGAGACCGCCACCCGGCGCTGGCTGATCGCCGGGGTGCTGCCGCTCTGGCTCGGCGCCGGACTGGCCGACTGGCACCGCCACCGCCGCACCCACATCGAGGACACCGCCGGCGCGCGCGAGTCGGCGATCCACGCGCTGATGATGACCGAGGCCGGGGCGCCGGTCGTCCTCGGGCTGTTCTGCGAGGTCAATCCCGGGGTCCTGGCCGCCTGCGCCGGCGCGCTCGGCGTGCACAGCGCGACCGCCTACTGGGACGTCTCGTACGCCGAGGAACGGCGGAAGGTGACACCCGCCGAGCAGCACATCCACAGCCTCCTGGAGGTCGTGCCGCTGATGGCCACCGGCTTCCTGGCCACCATGTACTGGGACCAGGCCCGCGATCTGGTCACGGGCGGCGCCAAGGCCGACTTCGGCATCCGGCTGAAGCGGCGCGATCCCCTCTCCCGCCGGACGCGGATCGCCCTGCTGGGCGCGATGGGGCTGTTCGGCGCGCTTCCGTACGCCGAGGAGATGTGGCGCTGCCTGCGCGCCCGCCCCACCCTCAAGGCCCAGCCGCCGGCCGAGGTGCCGCCCACGTCCACACTGGCGATTCCGGCGGATCCCGCGACGGTCGGGTGAGACCAACCCGCCCACGGTCTTTACATTGTAAGTTTCTGCTCGGTCCGAGGGGCCGGGCCCGGCGCTCGTGCGGCCCTAGGCGAGGAACTCGCGGACGGCGTTGTGGGCGGCGGTCCGCATCTCGGCGTGCAGGGCGGCGTTGGCCTCGCGCTCGGTCCGGGCCTCGATGATGCGCAGCCCCTCCCCCGCGATCGCCTTCGGCAGGTCGGCCGCCGACTCCAGCAGCCGGTAAGGGACGCCGTGCGCGGCGGCGATCGCGCCCAGGTCGGCCTGGTGCGGCGTGCCGAAGACGCGCTCGAACGGCCCGCGCAGCGACGCCTGCGGCAGCAGCGAGAAGATCCCGCCGCCCTGGTTGTTGACCACCACGATCGCCAGGTCGGGCCTGCTGTCCCAGGGGCCGATGACCAGCCCGTTCTGGTCGTGCAGGAACGCCAGGTCGCCCAGCAGCGCGTACGAGCGGCCGCTGTGCGCCAGCGCGGCGCCGATCGCGGTCGACACCAGCCCGTCGATGCCGCTGGCGCCCCGGCTGGCCATGATCCGGATCCCCCGGCGCGGGCGCATCACCTGGTCCAGGTCGCGGATCGGCATGCTGGCGGCGGAGAACAGCAGCGATCCGCCGGGCAGCCCGGCGACCAGATCGCGGGCCAGCCGCGGCTCGGTGACCTCGGGGATCGCGTCCAGCACCGCGTCCACGGCCGCCGCGGCGGCCTGGTCGGCCGAGCGCCACGACTTCAGCCACGCGTCGTCGCCCGACACCACCGGGATCTCCACGTCCTGGGCGACCTGGGTGGCCGAACGGACCGGGTCGGGCCAGCGGGCCAGGCCCGGCGACAGCACGATGTGCTCCTCCGCGCGCCTGAGCAGCGACAGCAGGGGCCGCGACAGGCCGGGCTTGCCGAGGGTCACCACCACCTCGGGACGGTGCCGCTCGACGAACTCCGGGACGCCCAGCAGGAAGTGGTGCGAGGTCAGGGCGTGGTCGCCGTAGCGGGCGTTGCCGTTCGGCTCGGCCAGCACGGGCCAGCCCGCCATCGACGCGGCCGCCACGTACCGCTTGACGTTGCTGGCGCCGTCGCCGACCACCAGCACACCGCGCCGGGTCGGCGGTACGTGCAGCACCGAGCCGGGCGTGGCCGCGCGGATCCTGGTCCAGGCGCCGGTGGCGTCGCCGTCCAGCGGCTCGCACCAGCTGTCGTCGCCGTCGGGCACCAGCGGCTCGCGGAACGCCGCGTTCAGGTGCACCGGGCCCGGCTCGGGCGCCTGCGCCAGGCCCCAGGCCCGGCTGACCAGCGAGCGCCAGTACGCGACCATGCCGGGACGGTTCTCCGGTACGCCGACCTCGCAGCTCCAGCGGGCCGCCGTCCCGTACAGCTTGACCTGGTCGATGGTCTGGTTGGCGCCGGTGTCGCGCAGCTCGGGCGGCCGGTCGGCGGTGATCAGAATCAGCGGGACGCCCGACTCGTGCGCCTCGATCACGGCCGGATGGAAGTTGGCCGCGGCCGTACCCGAGGTGCACACCAGGGCGACCGGGCGGCCCGACCGCTTGGCCAGGCCCAGCGCCAGGAACGACGCCGAGCGCTCGTCGATCCGCACATGCATCCGGACGCGGCCGGACTGCTCGGCGGTGTACAGCGCCAGCGCCAGCGGCGCCGACCGGGAGCCGGGCGCCAGGACCACCTCGGTCATGCCGCAGCGCAGCAGCTCGTCGACCAGCACGGTGGCCAGCGCGGTGGCGGGGTTCATCTGCCCAGGGCTCCGATCACCGGCGGCGCGTCCATGAACTCCTGGGCGGCGGCGACCCGCCGCCGCCAGCCGCCGTCGCCGATCTCCACCCGGCGCAGCGCGTCCTCGGCCGGCACGGGACGGCGCACCTCGATCTCGCCGTCCACGGGCCGCAGCGGATCGTCGACGACGTCGTTCTCCAGCAGCGACAGCGTCGCCAGCCCGCACGCGAACGGCAGGTCGGGCAGCGCGGCGGCCAGCGCGAGCCCGGCGGCCAGGCCGATGGAGGTCTCCACGGCGCTGGACACCACGACCGGCAGCCCGCACGCCTCGGCGACCCGCAGCGCGGGTCCCACGCCGCCCAGCGGCTGCACCTTGATCACCGCCACGTCGGCGGCGCCCGCGGCGCTGACCTTCATCGGGTCCTCGGCGCGGCGGATCGACTCGTCGGCCGCGACCGGCACGTCCACCCGCAGCCGCACCCGGGCCAGCTCCTCCAGCGTCGCGCAGGGCTGCTCGACGTACTCCAGGTCGAACCGGTCGAGGGCGCGGATCATCCGGGCCGCCGTGTCGACGTCCCAGCCGCCGTTGACGTCCACCCGCACCTTGCCCTTGGGGCCGAGCGCGTCGCGGACCGCCTCCACCCGCGCCATGTCCTGGGACTCGTCCTGGCCACGCTCGGCGACCTTGACCTTGGCCGTACGGCACCCGGACGCGGCCGTCATCGCGTGCGCCCGCTCCGGGTCGACGGCGGGGACGGTCACGTTCACCGGGATCCGGTCGCGGCGCGGCCGCGGCCACTCCCCGTAGGCCGCCTCGCGCGCGGCGGCCAGCCACCGGGCGCACTCGGCGGGACCGTACTCGGCGAACGGGGAGAACTCCCCCCAGCCGGCCGGCCCTTGGATGAGGACGCCTTCCCGTTGCGTGATGCCACGGAACCGCGTCCGCATCGGGATGGAGTAGACCCGCACCCTCGACCCCCAGACGTCACGCTTCGAAAGCTTAAAGATTCAGTAGTACCACGGGAAACGCGACCAATCGGGGTCGCGCTTCTCCAGGAACGAGTCGCGCCCCTCGGCGGCCTCGTCGGTGCCGTACGCCAGCCGGGTCGCCTCCCCCGCGAACACCTGCTGCCCGACGAGGCCGTCGTCGACGAGGTTGAAGGCGAACTTCAGCATCCGCTGCGCGGTCGGGCTCTTGCCGTTGATCTTGCGGCCCCACGCCAGCGCCGTGCGCTCCAGCTCGGCGTGCGCGACGACGGCGTTGACCATGCCCATCCGGTGCGCGGCCTCGGCATCGTAGGTGTCGCCGAGGAAGAAGATCTCGCGGGCGAACTTCTGCCCCACCTGGCGGGCCAGGTACGCCGACCCGAAACCGCCGTCGAAGCTGGCCACGTCGGCGTCGGTCTGCTTGAACCGGGCGTGCTCACGGCTCGCCAGAGTGAGATCGCACACCACGTGCAGGCTGTGCCCGCCGCCGGCCGCCCAGCCGGGCACCACGCAGATCACGACCTTGCCCATGGTGCGGATCAGCCGCTGCACCTCCAGGATGTGCAGCCGCCCCGCCCGGGCCGGGTCGATGGACTCGCTCGTGTCTCCTTCCGCGTACTTGTAGCCGTCCTTGCCGCGGATGCGCTGGTCGCCGCCCGAGCAGAAGGCCCAGCCGCCGTCGCGGGGGGACGGCCCGTTGCCGGTCAGCAGCACGCAGCCGATGTCGCTGGACATCCGCGCGTGGTCCAGCGCCCGGTACAGCTCGTCGACGGTGTGCGGCCGGAACGCGTTGCGCACCTCCGGCCGGTCGAACGCGATCCGTACCGTGCCTACCCGACCAACCGACCCCGACCGACCTCCCGTCCCGCCCTCCACCGCCCGGTGGTAGGTGATGTCGGTGAAGCCGAAGCCCTCGACCTCCTTCCACGCGTCCGCGTCGAACAGCTCCGAGACCATGTCGCTTCCTTCCGTCGAATCCGCCGGGCCCATTCAACCGCCTTCCCGATTCGAACGCGTTCAGCGGGGTCGACTACGCTGGCCGGGACATGGATCGCCGCCTGCACGCCCTCGTCCTCCCGCCCGGACCGCGCCTGCTCGAGGCGCTGGCCGCCGCGCTGGACGGCACCGGCCCCGCGATCTGCCCCGTCTCCCCCGACCTGCCCGACGCCGCGCTCCACGCCCTGCTGGACGCCCTGGCGCCGCACGCCGTCGAGACCACCGGCGGTGTACGGGCCCACCGGGGCGACAGCGAGCCCGTGGCCGGTGACACGGCCGTCCTCATCGCCACCTCCGGCTCCACCGGGACCCCCAAGATCGTGGAGCTCTCGGCCGCGGCGCTGCGCCGCTCGGCGGCCGCGACCCTGGACCGCGTCGGCGCCGGGCCGGGCGAGCGCTGGCTGTGCTGCCTGCCCACCAGCCACATCGCGGGCGTCCAGGTGCTGGTACGGGCCCTGGTCGGCGGCACCGACCCGATGATCCATCCCCGGTTCGACCCCGCCGGGGTCGCCGCCGCCGGAGCCGCGCACATCTCCGTCGTCCCCACCCAGCTCGGGCGGCTCCTGGACGCCGGCGCGGACCTGGCCGGATTCCGTTCCATCCTGCTCGGCGGCGCCGCCGCTCCCCCCGACCTGCTCGAACGAACACGGCAGGGCGGAGCGCGGATCTTCACCACCTACGGGATGAGCGAGACCAGCGGCGGCTGCGCCTACGACGGCGTCCCCCTCGACGGCGTACGCGCCGAGGTCGGCGACGACGGCCGGGTCCGCCTGGCCGGGCCGGTGCTGTTCACCGGCTACCGGCGGCGCCCCGACCTCACCGCCGCGGTCCGCGAGGGCGACTGGTTCCTCACCCAGGACCTGGGAGCCATGGAGGACGGGCGGCTCCGGATCCGCGGCCGCGCCGACGACGTGATCAACACCGGCGGCGAGAAGGTCGTCGCGGGCGAGGTCGCCACCGTCCTGGCCCGCCACCCCCAGGTCGGCGACGTGGTCGTGGTGGGACGTCCCGATCCCGAATGGGGCGAGCGCGTCACCGCCGTCGTCGTCCCCGCACCGGGCACGCACGCACCCGATCTGGCCGCGCTGCGCGACTGGGTCCGCGCGAGCATGCCCGCCTGCGCCGCCCCCCGCGAGCTGGAACTGGTCGAGGCCGTACCGCTGCTGCCCTCCGGCAAGCCCGACCGCCTGCGCCTGCGCCACGCCCACCGCTGAGCCGCGCTCCCCCGCCGCCGGGCCGGCATGGCAGGCTTGCCGGTCAGGGGGCTGGAATGGGTGAACAGCAGCAGGAGAGCAGGCTGACGGTCGCACTGGCCTTGGCCGCCAACCTCGGCATCGCGATCGCCAAGATCGTCGCCGCGGTGCTCACCGGATCGGCGTCGATGGCCGCCGAGGCCGCGCACTCGGTCGCCGACACCTTCAACGAGGTGCTGCTGATGGTCGGGCTGCGCCGCAGCGGCCGCCCGGCCGACCGGCGGCACCCGCTCGGGTACGGCAAGGAACGCTACATCTGGACGCTGCTGGTCGCCGTCGCGATCTTCGGCATGGGCGCCCTGTTCGCCTTCTACCAGGGCGTCGAGACCCTCCTGGGGCACCACACCGGCGAGGCCGACCCGACGATCGGGTACCTGGTGCTGGCCGTCTCGTTCGTACTGGAGGCGATCTCCTGGCAGCAGGCGCTCCGGCAGGTGCGCGCCGACGCCCGCGCCGAGGGCCTGCCGATGATCGCCTACATCCGGCGCACCGACGAGCCGACCTCGGTCAGCGTGCTGCTGGAGGACTCGGCCGCCCTCACCGGCCTGCTGCTGGCGTTCGCCGGCCTCGGCCTGCACCAGCTCACCGGCGACGCGTTCTGGGACGGCGTCGGCTCGATCCTGATCGGCGTGCTGCTCACCGCCGTCGCGCTGGTCCTGGGCCGGATCAACCTCAGCCTGCTGACCGGCAGCCAGGCCGACCCCCGGCTGGTCCGCGACGCCCGCGCCCGCCTCGGCCGCGCCCCCGAGATCGAATGGGTCGTCGACATCATCACCGTCACCTTCGGCGCGGACCGGGTGCTGCTGTGCGCCCGGCTGGACTTCCAGGACACCCTCACCGCCGGCGACGTCGAGCGGGCCTGCGTCCGGATGGCCCACGAGCTGCGCGAGGCGCACGAGGAGATCGACGAGGTCTTCCTGGAGCCGGTCCCGCGCGACGATCCCGAGCTGCGCGCCCGCGTCATCGGCCGGTACGGGCGTCCGGCGCCTCCTCCCGAGGCTCCCGGGGCGGGGGCTTGAGCGGGCGTTACCGCACCTTGTGGGACGCTGGGTCGGGGCCGCCGGGAACAAGGAGGCGCCCTTGCGACGTTCCGATTAGTGCGCGCGTATGTACCGCACACCATCTCTGCGCCGCACCACACCACCGAAGGGAGGGGGGGTGTCCTCATGCCACGAACCAGTGTAGAGACCCCGCTCACGGAGACGAGCCCAGCACTGGACGATCTCCTGGAGCGCGGCCGTGCCCAGGGGCGCCTCTCGCTCGCCGAGGTGCGGCAGGCCTTCGAGGCCGCCGGCATCAGCCCGTCCCAGGGCCGATCCATCCTGCGCGAGCTGTCGGAGGCCGGCATCAGCCTGGCCAGCGAGGCCGAGTCGGGCCCCAAGCCCGCCAAGGCCGCACCGGCCGTGCAGGAGGCCAACGACGACGAGGCCGGTCAGGACGGGGCGGCCCCGGCTCCGGCCAAGAAGCGCGCCCCCCGCAAGACCGCCGCCGCGGCACGTGGTGGCGCCGTCCGTGCGACGGCGTCCACCGACGCCGCGCCCGCCCGCCCCGCCGCCGCGGACAAGGCCGGCCGGACCGCCGCAGGTGACGACGGAGGGTTCGAGGCCGCCGAGATCGAGAACGAGCCGGCCGACCTGGACGACCAGTCCACCGTCATGGGCGACTCGGTGCACACCTATCTCAAGGCGATCGGCCGCCGCCAGCTGCTCACCGCCGAGCAGGAGGTCGACCTGGCCAAGCGGATCGAGGCCGGCCTGTACGCCGAGTACAAGCTGGAGAGCGAGAAGCTCACCCCCAAGCGGCGGATCGACCTGGAGTGGGTCGCCGCCGACGGGCGCCGGGCCAAGTCCCACATGCTGGAGGCCAACCTCCGGCTGGTGGTCTCGGTCGCCAAGAAGTACTCCGACCGCGGGCTGTCGCTGCTGGACGTCGTCCAGGAGGGCAACCTCGGCCTGATCCGCGCGGTCGAGAAGTTCGACTACTCCAAGGGCTACAAGTTCTCCACCTACGCCATGTGGTGGATCCGGCAGGCGATCCAGCGCGGCTTCGCCGACTCGGCCCGCACCATCCGGCTCCCGGTGCACGTGCTGGAGATGCTCAGCAAGCTCAGCCGGGTCGAGCGCGAGATGCACCAGCGGCTGGGCCGCGAGCCCACCCCCGAGGAACTGGCCGTCGAGCTGGACAAGAGCCCCGAGCAGATCCGCGAGCTGCTGCGCACCAGCCGCCAGCCGATCAGCCTGGACTCCACCATCGGCGAGGACGGCGAGACCCGGATCGGCGACCTGATCGAGGACACCGACAGCCCCGAGGCCTCGGAGCTGGTGGACCGGCAGCTGATGGCCGACCAGCTGCGCCGGACGCTGGACATCCTGTCCCCCCGCGAGGCCAAGATCATGGCGATGCGGTTCGGCCTGTACGACGGGACGCCCCGTACCCTCGACGAGATCGGCAAGTCGCTCGGGCTGACCCGCGAGCGGATCCGCCAGCTGGAGAAGGAGTCGCTGTCCAAGCTGCGCCACCCCAGCAACGCGCGGCCGCTGCTGGACTACGCGGTCTGAGACCTCCCCTTCGCGGCGACGCGGAGACGGAGAACGTGTGCGGTACGAGGACCCGCCCGGCCACCCGGCCGGGCGGGTCCTTCGCTTGACGTGCCCTATGACGTTCGTCTCAGTCGCCGCGCCGGAACTGCAGGATCGCCACCCCCATCAGGGCGAGCCCCAGGCCGACGACGAGCAGCAGCTCCAGCCAGACCGGGACGATCCACCCGTTCCAGCTGACCCCCGGATTGAACGTCCGCTCCAGCTCCGGAGCGATGTCCAGGCGCGCGAACACCGCCTGGCGCAGCGGATCGACCGCGTAGGTCAGGGGGTTCAGGCGGGTGAGCACGCCCAGCCACGTCGGCAGGCCGCCCAGCGGGTACAGCGCGCCCGACAGGAACAGCATCGGCATGAGCACCATCTGCATCACGCCGAAGAACGCCTGCATGCTGGTGATCCGCGCCGCCAGCATCACCCCGAACGCCGTCAGCGCGAACGCGCCCAGGAACATCATCCCCAGTAACTGCAGGAGCAGCACCGGGTCGTACGGGACGCCCGCGAGCCCCGCCATCAGCAGGATCACCACGCCCTGCAGGGTCGCCACCAGCGCCCCGCTGAAGCACTTGCCCGCCACGATGGCACCGCGGCTGACCGGCGCGACCAGCATCTCGCGCAGGAACCCGAACTCCCGGTCCCACACGATCGACCCGGCCGAGAACATCGCCGTCATCATCACCGACATCGCCAGCACGCCCGGGAAGATGAACGTCCTGAGGTCCACCCGCCCGCCCGGCCCGGCGCCGACGTCCATCAGGTTGGCCAGCCCCGTGCCCATCACCAGCAGCCACAGCACCGGCTGGACCAGGCCCAGCACCATCCGGATCCGGTCCCGCCAGAAGCGGATCAGCTCCCGGTGCAGGACGATCTTGACCGCGCGCAGGTCGTGCCGGAAGCTGCGCGGCGGGACCGCGATCCGGACCACCGCGGGCGGCCCCTTCCCCGAGGCTCCCGCGGCCTCCCGCCCGGGGCCGTCGGCCGGCTCCCGCACGGGCTCCCGCGATCGTATGGAACCGCCCATCGTCAGTTCCTCCCCCGCATGGCCAGCCGCATCCAGTCCTTGGCCGACCCCTCGGCGTCGCGGATCGTGCTTCCGGTGAACGACATGAACACATCGTCCAGCGACGGCCGCGCGACGCTGACCTGGCGGATCGGCACGCCCAGCTCGGCGAACAGCCGCGGCACGAACTGCTCCCCCGAGGCCACCGCGAACGTCACCGCGCCCTCCGACATCCCCGCCTCCAGCCCGAACCGGTCCCGCAGCGCGGCGATCGCCGCCGCGTCGTCGCCGGTGTGGATCCGCACCCGGTCCTTGCCCACCCCGGCCTTGAGCGCCTCGGGCGTGTCCAGCGCGACGATCTCCCCGCGATCCATGATCGCGATCCGGCCGCAGTACTCGGCCTCGTCCATGTAGTGCGTGGTCATGAAGATCGTGATCTCCTCGGCCCGCTTCAGCTCCTGGATGTACTCCCAGATCGACGAGCGGGTCTGCGGATCCAGCCCGACGGTCGGCTCGTCCAGGAACAGCACCCGCGGCGAATGCAGCAGGCCGCGCGCGATCTCCAGCCGCCGCTTCATCCCGCCCGAGTAGACCTCCACCCGGTCCTTGCGCCGGTCCCACAGCCCCACCATCTCCAGCACCTGCCGGATCCGGTCGCGGGTCAGCGAGCGCGGCACCCCGTACAGCTCGGCGTGGAAGCGCAGGTTCTGCTCGCCGGTCAGGTAGCCGTCCAGCGTCGGGTCCTGGAAGACCAGCCCGATGTTGCGCCGCACGTCGTCGCGCTCGCGCACCACGTCGTACCCGCCCACCCGCGCGGTGCCGGCGGTCGGCCGCAGCAGCGTGCAGAGCATGTTGATCGTGGTCGACTTGCCGGCGCCGTTGGGCCCCAGGAAACCGAAGATCTCACCCGGCTCGACCGCCAGCTCGATCCCCCGGACGGCCTCCACGTCGCCGAACCTCTTCACCAGGCCGTCGACGGCGACGGCAGGCCCCCCGTCCGCCATCCGGACCTCCTCCCGCCGGCCACCCGGTCAAGAGAATTATGCGGCCCGCGAGCGCGAAAGGAAGCGCCGTACGACGGTCAATCGGTTTCGGCGGACGGCCGCACCACCGCGAAATGCCCGCCCTGCGGATCGCGCAGCACGGCGAACCGGCCGAACGGCGCGTCGGCCGGCAGGACCGGCACCGTACCGCCCAGCTCCAGCGCGCTCGCCGCCACACCGTCGCAGTCCTGCACCGCGAAATACACCATCCAGTGCGGCGCGACGTCGCCCGGCCACCTGCCGTCCAGCTGGATCATCCCGCCGATCGGCGGCCCGTCCTGCACGCTCCACCGCGAATAGCCCGTCCCCGGGCCGCCGCGCGCGTGCGCCCGCCACCCGAAGACCGTGCCGTAGAACGCCTCCGCCGCGGCGGTGTCCCGGCAGGCCAGCTCGCTCCAGCAGTACGTCCCCGGCTCGTTCATCACGCCCGCGCCCGGGAACTCCCCCGGCTGCCAGGCGCCCAGCACCGCGCCCAGCGCGTCGGCGAAGATCGTCATCCGGCCCTGGTCGAGGATGTCCATCGGCTCCATCAGCACCTGGCCGCCCGCCGGGCCCACGGCCTTCACGACCTCGTCCAGATCCTCCACGCTGACGTACGTCACCCACGCCACCGGCTGCCCGGTCACCACGTGCGGCATCAGCGCCGCCACCGGGCCCGTCCCGCCCGCGCCCAGGGTCATCATCGTGTAGCCGCCCGTCGCCGGATCCGGCGACGTGTGCCCCTGCCACCCGAACAGCCCGCCGTAGAACGCCTGCGACGCCTCGATGTCCGGAGTGCCCAGATCGATCCAGCACGGCGTGCCCGGCTGGTACGAGGTTCTCTCCGGCATGGACCGACTCCGTCCTCACAGGCGCCGCGTCCCCCCGCGGCTCACCTGCAGCCTAGAACGGCCCCGGTAAAGATCCGCCCGCCGTACGGCAGCACCCGGCCAAAGACGTCCCCGGCGATAAAGCGTCCATTGCCTGTCCAGAGGTGGCCTCAGCCACCGCGCGAGCGCGTTACCTGCCTGGTGAGGCGATGCCGGAGGCGAGTCTCACCAGGCAGATCGCGAAGCGATGCCGCGCTCGCACAGAACCGGTCAGGTGCGAGCCGCCAGGCGAGCACCTGGGCCGGGGCTTTGAAACACAGCCTGGTCGAAGCGGCGCAGGATCAGGCGCGCGAGGGCGTCGTGGGCGCCGATCGGCGCGCTCACCCGGTCGGCTCCCGCCGCCCGCATCCGGCCGTGGAAGTATCCCGGCGCCAGCAGGTACGAGGCGACCACGACCCGCCCGGCACCGCGCGCCCGCTGCGCGGCCACCACATCGGCCAGCGCGGGCCCGCCCGCCGCGACGAACCCGTACGGGACCGGCCGCCGCAGCCGCCGCGACAGCAGCCGCGCCGCCGCCCGCACATCGGCCAGGCCCGCCGGATCGGCGGAGCCCGCCGCGCCCAGGACGACGCTGTCCGTACGGCGCGGCGGCCCTCCCCCGGACGGCGCGAACCCGCCGCCGGGCACCAGGCGGTCGGCCAGCGCCGCCGCCAGCAGCGCGTGCGGACCCAGCGGGCCCGCCACCACCGCCTCGGGGCACAGCCGCTCCAGCCGTCCGGGAATGTCGACCAGCGCGTGATAGCCCCGCGCCAGCATCAGCGGCACCGCCACCACCGGGCCGTCGATCCGCGCCGCCGCCTCCTCGAGCGACGGCGCGGCCAGCTCCGCGTACGCTCCGGCCACCGGCAGCCACGGCCGCAGCGCCCGTACCCGCTCCAGAAGCGCCCGTACGGCCGCCGTGCCCTCCGGGTCACGAGTCCCGTGCGCGACGGCCAGCAGCGTCGGCACGCCCTCCCGGGGCGTGATCCGCTCAGCCACCGGTCTCCACCGCGACCGGCTCCACCACACGCGGATCGCACGCCAGCCGGTAGCCGCGCTTGACCACCGTCTCCACGATCCCCGAACGGCCGAGCCCCCGGCGCAGCCGGGCCACCGCCATCTCCACCGCGTGCTCGTCGGCCTGCGGCCGCCCGTCCCGCGCCCACGGCGAACCGCCCACCAGCAGCCGGCTCGGCAGCACCCCGCACAGCTCGCCCCGCGACACCACGTGCCCGGGACGCCGCGCCAGCGCCCGCAGGATCGCCATCGGCGCCGGCGCGATCGGCCGCAGCTGGCCGTCCAGCACCACCGCGTGCCCGCGCAGCTCCAGCGAGACGCCCCTGACGTGCAGCCGCCGCGACCGCCGCAGCGGCAGGTCCGACACCAGCGCCCGCACGAGCGCGCCGAGCCGGGCCCGTTCCGGCTGTACGGTCGGCACGCCCCGCTCGACCAGCGGCTGCGCCGTCACCGGCCCCACGCAGGCCGCCACCACGTGCGTGCGCAGCGCCTCCAGCAGTACCTCCTCCAGGCCGTCCTCGGCCGCCACCGCCAGCGTCGCGGCCACCGCCGGCGAGGACGTGAACGTGATCGCGTCGACCGTGCCCGCCACCGCCTGGCCCACCAGCCGGCGCAGCGGCGTGGAGTCCTCGGTCCGCGACCACCGGTACACCGGGATCTCGATCACCTCGGCGCCCGCCGCGCGCAGCGCCTCGGTGAACTCCGGCAACTGCTCGCCGTACAGCTGCAGCGCCACCCGCGAGCCCGCCAGATCCTTCTCCAGCAGGTACTTCAGGACCTCCGCGACGCTCTCCGACTCCGGCGACCAGCGCTCCTGCAGCCCGGCCTGGCGGATCGCGCCGCGCGCCTTGGGACCCCGGGCCAGGATGTCCACCGCGCCAAGCCTGGCGATCAGGCCGTCGCGCAGCCCCCACCCGTCGGCGGTCTCCAGCCAGGCGCGGAACCCGATCCCGGTCGTCACCACCGCGTAGTCCAGCGGACGGTCGACGCACACGCCGGTGGCCTCCAGGAGCCCGGCGTCGTCCGACAGCGGGACCAGCCGGATCGCGGGGGCGTTCACCACCCGGGCCCCGCGCCGCTCCAGCAGCGTGGACAGCTCCTCGTGGCGGCGGGCGGCGGTCACCCCGACGGCGAAACCGGCGAGGGGCTCATTCTCGGTGCTCATCGGGCAGCGCCACCTCCACCCGGTCTCCGGCCGGATTCCGCCGGATCGCGAAGGTGGCCAGCGCCACCCCAGGCTCGTCCAGGCAGCTTCCGGTACGCAGATCGAAGACCTGCTTGAACATGGGCGACGCCACGGTCGGCGCGCCGCCGCGGGTACCGAGGATGCCGCGCGAGAGCACCTGGGCGCCGCTGAACGGATCAAGGTTGGACGTGGCGAACAGCTCCCCCTCGAAGGTCCGGAAGATCGCCACCTGGACGCCCTCGACCATCGCGCAGGCACCCCGCTCGGGCGTCAGTTCGGCGTAGGGGCAGATGTCGTACCAGCGCAGGGACGTCCCCGCGGCGTACTCGAGGCCCTCGGGCTCGCGGACGAGAGTGAGCTCATGGGTCGTGGTCATGGGGCGGCCACCTCCAGCCGTGGGCCGGCCACCAGGACCGGCTTGATCTGATCACGCTCGGGTTCGAAGACGATGCTCGGGTCGGGGGTACCGGGTGCGTTGACGAAGGAGACGAAGCGGCTCAGCTTCGCGGGGTCGTCGAGGGTGTCGCGCCACTCGTCGGAGTAGGAGCCCACGTGCCGGTCCATCGCGGCGTCCAGCTCCGCGCACAGCCCCAGCCGGTCCTCGACGATCACCTCCCGCAGGTAGCCGAGCCCGCCCTCCAGGCCCTCCAGCCAGGTCGCGGTCCGCTGCAGCCGGTCGGCGGTGCGGATGTAGAACATCAGGAACCGGTCGATGTAGCGGACCAGTTCCGCGTCGTCCAGGTCGGTGGCGAACAGGTCCGCGTGCCGGGGCCGCATCCCGCCGTTGCCGGCGAGGTAGAGGTTCCAGCCCTTCTCGGTCGCGATGATCCCGAAGTCCTTGCTCTGCGCCTCGGCGCACTCGCGCGCGCAGCCCGACACCGCCGACTTCAGCTTGTGCGGGGCGCGCAGCCCCCGGTACCGCAGCTCCAGCTTGATCGCCATGCCGACCGAGTCCTGTACCCCGTACCGGCACCAGGTGGACCCGACGCAGGACTTCACCGTCCGCAGCGCCTTGCCGTACGCGTGCCCGGACTCGAATCCGGCGTCCACCAGCCGCTTCCACACCATCGGCAGCTGCTCGACCCGGACCCCGAACAGATCGATCCGCTGCGCACCGGTGATCTTGGTGTAGAGGCCGAACTCCCGGGCCACCTCGCCGATCACGATCAGCCGCTCCGGGGTGATCTCCCCGCCGGGCACCCGCGGCACCACCGAGTACGTGCCGTTCTTCTGCAAGTTCGCCAGGAAGTGATCGTTGGTGTCCTGCAGCGCCGCCTGCTCGCCCTCCAGGATGTGGCCGTGCCCCAGGCTGGCCAGGATCGAGGCCACCACCGGCTTGCAGATGTCGCAGCCGCGCCCCTGGCCGTGCTCCTCGATCAGCGTGGTGAACGTGGTGATGCCGCGCACCCGCACGATGTCGAACAGCTCGGCCCGGCTGTAGTCGAAGTGCTCGCACAGCGCCTTGCTGACCTCGATCCCGGCGGCCGTCAGCTCCGCGTCCAGGATCCGCTTGGCCAGCGGCACGCAGCTGCCGCACGTCGTCCCGGCCCGGGTACAGCTCTTGACGCCGGGCAGGTCGGTCAGGCCGTGGTCGCGGATCGCGCACCGGATCGTCTCGGCGCTGACGTTGTTGCAACTGCAGATCACCGTGGCACCGGGCAGATCGCCGCCCGCCGCCTCCGTACCGCCGAACAGCGCCTGCTCCGGCGAGCCCGGCAGCTCGGCGCCGATGAAGGCGCGCAGCGTCGGGTACGACTCGGCGTCGCCGACCAGCACGCCGCCCAGCAGCGTCCGCGCGTCGTCGCTGACCACCAGACGCTTGTAGACCCCCGCTACCGGGTCGGTGTACGTGACGTCCAGCGCGCCCTGGTCGGGACCGGCGAACGGGTCGCCGAAGCTCGCCACGTCCACGCCCATCAGCTTGAGCTTGGTCGACAGGTCGGCGCCCTCGAACCGGGCGGCGCTCGGCGTACCGCCCGCCCGCGCCAGCAGCCGGTCGGCGACCACCTCGGCCATGCTGAAGCACGGCGCGACCAGGCCGTACACCTGGCCGCCGATCAGCGCGCACTCCCCGATCGCGTAGATCGCGGGGTCCTCGGTACGGCACGTGTCGTCCACGACGATCCCGCCCCGCTCCCCCACCGGCAGCCCGCACTCGCGGGCCAGCAGGTCGCGGGGCCTGATGCCCGCCGAGAAGACCACCACGCCCGCGTCGATGGACGTGCCGTCCGACAGCGCGACCCGCGCCACCCCGCCGCCGGCGCCCGCCTCCAGGCCCTCCATCGGCGTCCCGGCGTGCACCTTCATGTCCAGCGCCTCGATGTGGCGGCGCAGCATCGACCCGCCGCCCTCGTCGAGCTGGCGCGGCATCAGCCAGGGCGCGACCTCGACGACGTGCGTGTCCATGCCCAGGCCCTGCAGGGCGCGCGCGGCTTCGAGACCGAGTAGCCCGCCGCCGATGACGACGCCTCCGGCCCCCGGCCTTGACGTTGTAAGGTTCGTGCAGTGGCCGCGGAGTTCTTCCAGGTCGTCGATGGTGCGGTAGACGAAGACGCCGGGCAGGTCGTGGCCGGGCACCGGCGGCACGAACGGCGCCGAGCCGGTGGCCAGCACCAGCGCGTCGTAGCCGATCTCCCGCCCGGCCGCGGTGCGCACCGTGCGGGCCTCCCGGTCGATCGCCGCCACCGGGTCCCCGGTCAGCAGCTCGACCGCGTCGTCGTGCGGCGCGCAGGCCAGGTCCGCGCCGTCGGTCAGGTACGAGGTGAGCGCCACCCGGTCATAGGCCGGGCGGGTCTCCTCCCCGATCACCGTCACCCGCCAGGAGCCGGCCGTGTCGCGCTCGCGCAGCGCCTCGACCAGCCGGTGGCCAGTCGGCCCGTGCCCGGCGACGACCAGCCGCATGGGTTCGTCTGCTCCGTCGTCGTTCATGAGGCCGATCCTCAGCAGAGGCCGTTTCGCGGTTGCGTCCCCTTTGTCACCGGCGTGTTAAAAGACGCTCACGCCGGTATCGAATCGTGGTCATCCCGCGATCCTGCTGCGAGAATTTCCGGCGGAATTTCCGAATACGCGAAAATGCCGCCGCGCTCTCCGGCCGCATTCCACGGGCCGGAGATCGCGGCGGCTCAGCGCCCATCGGCGCCGGCTCACCCGGCCGGGACCGCGTCCTGCTCCCCCAGCCAGGCGACGATGCCCTCGACGGCGTCCCGGCAGCCGCCGCAGCCGGTGCCCGCCCGGGTCCGCGCCGAGATCTCCTCCGCCGTACGGGCGCCGTCCTCCCAGCACGCCCGGATCCTGCCCTTGGACACGTTGTTGCACTGGCACACCGTCGCCGCGTCCGGCATCCGCACCGGCGAGCCGGCGGGCCGCGCGCCGCCCACGCCCGGGAAGAACAGGCTGAGCCGGTCGGCCGGCAGCGGCGCCGCCCGATCGTACAGCTGCGTCAGCGTCCCGGCCGTGCTCGTCTCGCCGAGCAGGATCGCGCCGATCACCCGGTCCGCCCGGATCGCGACCTTCTTGTACGTGCCGCGGCTGGCGTCGGCGAACTGGATGATCTCCACCTCGGGATCGTCGTCACCGTGGTGGGTCTCCCCCATCGCGACCAGGTCCACGCTGGCCGCCTTCAGCCGGGTGATCTCGCGGGCACCGGTGAACCGCGCCGCGGCGTCCGCCCCGGTCAGCAGATCGGCCAGCACCGTCGCCTGCTCCCACGCCGGCGCCACCAGCCCGTACACGGTCCCGCCGTACTGCGAGCACTCCCCGATCGCGCGCACCGACGGATCGGTCACCGAGCGCAGCGAGTCGTCGACCACGATGCCCCGGTCGACCTCCAGCCCGGACGCGCGCGCCAGCCCCACCTCGGGCCGTACACCGCACGCGACCACGACCAGATCGGCTTCCAGCACCTCGGGCCGCAGCCCTTCGCCGGCGAGTTCCACTCCGGTCACCCTCGTGCCGGCCGGGCCCTGCGTGACGGACAGGCCGGTGACGTTGGCCTCCAGGCGCGAGCACACCCCCAGGCCGTGCAGCGTACGGGCCAGGACCTTCCCCGCGCCCGGATCGAGCTGGCGTTCCATGAGGTGACCGGCCATGTGCACCACGGTCACCTCCAGGCCGCGCCCGACCAGGCCCCGGGCGGCCTCGATGCCCAGCAGTCCGCCGCCGATCACCACGGCCCGCCGCGCGCCGGCCACCGCGTCGATGATGTCGCTGCAGTCGTCGAGGGTACGGAACGCGACCGCGCCCGCCGGCAGCCCGTCCTCGGTCCCCGGGAACGGCGGCACGAACGAGGTGCTCCCGGTCGCCAGCACCAGCGTCCCGTACGGAACGGCGCTGCCGTCCGAGCCGTACACGATCTTGGCCGAACGGTCGACGCGGACGACCTCCACGCCGAGCCGGGCGTCGACGCCGTTCGCCTCGTACCAGGCGGGGTCGACCAGGCCGATCTGGTCCGGCCGCGAGACACCGGCCAGCACGTTCGACAGCAGCACGCGGTTGTAGGGCTGGCGCGGCTCGGCGCCGTACACCGTCAGCGGGACGTGCGGGTCGCGGGCACGGATCTCGGTCACCAGCCGGGAGCCGGCCATGCCGTTGCCGACGATGACCGTGCCCCCCGGCCGTGCAGCTTGCTCGGTCACGCGCTGGCTCCTTCTTCGATGCGGGCGTCGATGGGGACGTCGGGGGCGGACTCCGGGAGAACCGGTTCCAGCCGTACGGCGCAGACCTTGAACTCCGGCATCCGCGACATCGGATCGAGCGCCGGGTTGGTGAGGAGGTTGGCCCTCGCCTCGCCGCCCCAGTGGAACGGGATGAAGACGGTGTCGTGGCGGATCGCGTCGGTCAGCCTGGCCCGTACGGTGGCGGTGCCCCTGCGGCTGGCCACGCGCACGCCGTCGCCGTCGGCGATGCCCAGCCGTTCGGCCAGGTCGGGATGCACCTCCACGAACGCCTCGGGCGCCGCCTCGACCAGCGGCCCGACCCGGCGCGTCTGGGCACCGCTCTGGTACTGCGCGAGCACCCGCCCCGTCGTCAGGTAGACCGGGTACTCGGGATCGACGTCCTCGGCGGGACCGCTGTGCTCCACCGGCGTGAAGCGCGCCCGCCCGTCCGGGGTCGCGAACCGCTCCAGGAACGGGCGCGGCGTGCCGGGATGGTCCTCGGACGGGCAGGGCCAGAACACCCCGCCCTCCGCGTCGATCCGCCGGTAGCTGATGCCCGCGTAGTCGGCCAGGCCGCCCGCGCTGGCCTCGCGCAGCTCCTCGAAGACCTCGGCGGGCTCGTCGCTCCACGTCCCCGGCGCATGCAGGCGGTCGGCCAGCACCGCCAGGATCTCCAGGTCGGTGCGCACGCCCTCCGGCGGGAGCACCGCCCGGTTGCGGCGCTGCACCCGGCCCTCCAGGTTGGTCATCGTGCCGGACTCCTCGGCCCACTGGGCGGCCGGCAGGACGACGTCGGCCCGGCGCGCCGTCTCCGACGGGACGAAGTCGGCGACGGCGAGGAAGTCCAGGGCGTCCAGCCGTTCCTCCACGGCGGACGCGCGCGGCGCCGACACGACCGGGTTGGAGCCGAACAGCAGCATGGCCTTGGGCCCCTCGGGAGTCCCGAGCGCTTCCAGCAGCTCGTACGCGGAACGCCCCACCCCGGGCAGGTCATCGGGATGCACGCCCCACACGGCCGCGACATGGGCCCGCGCCGCCGGGTCGTCGATCCTGCGGTAGCCGGGCAGCTGGTCGGCCTTCTGGCCGTGCTCGCGGCCGCCCTGGCCGTTGCCCTGCCCGGTCAGGCACCCGTACCCGGAGCCGGGACGCCCGGGCAGGCCCAGCGCGAGCGCCAGGTTGATGAAGGCGGTCACCATGTCGGTACCGCGCGCGTGCTGCTCGGCGCCGCGCCCGGTGAGGATGTACGAGCGCTCCCCCCGGGCCAGCAGCCGGACGGCCTCGCGCATGTGCGGGACGGGCACGCCTGTCACCCGCTCCACGCGGTCGGGCCAGTAGCCGTTCACGACCGTGCGGACGGCCTCGAACCCGCCGGTGCGCGCCGCCAGGTACGCCTCGTCCAGCAGGCCCTCCTCGATGGCCAGGTACAGCAGCCCGTTGGCCAGTGCCAGATCGGTCCCCGGCGTCGGCTGCAGGTGCAGATTCGCCTGGCGGGCCGTGGGCGTACGGCGCGGATCGACGACGATCAGCGCGCCGCCGGCCTCCTGCGCGTCGGTCAGATGGCGCATGAACGGCGGCATCGTCTCGGCCACGTTCCCGCCCGCCAGCAGGATCGCGTCCGCGCGGCCCAGGTCGGTGATCGGCCCCGGCAGGCCCCGGTCCATCCCGAACGCCCGTCCCGTGGCGGCCGCGGCCGAGGACATGCAGAACCGGCCGTTGTAGTCGATCTGCGAGGTGCGCAGCGCCACCCGGGCGAACTTCCCGAGCTGGTAGGCCTTCTCGTTGGTCAGCCCGCCGCCGCCGAAGACCGCGATCGCGTCCGGGCCGTACGCGCCCTGCAGCCGGGTGACCTCCGAGGTGATGCGGTCCAGCGCCTGGTCCCAGGTGCACGGCCGCAGCGGCGCGTCCCGCGTGGCGCGCATCATCGGCGAGGTCAGCCGGTCCGGGACGGTGAGCATCTCGGCGGCCGTCCAGCCCTTCTGGCACAGCCCGCCGCGGTTGGTCCGCACGTCCTCCCGGGGCGTGATCCGAAGGGGGCCGCCGGGGCCCCGGTCATCGCCGCCCAGTGACATCCCGCACTGCAGGGCGCAGTACGGGCAATGCGTCCGAACATCGGGGGCCGCGGTATCGGTCATGCCCCCGAGCGTGCGCGGACGCCGTTTCGCGGCGGGGTCCCGCGTGTGACCCGGGTGTTAAAAGCGGCTCACGCGGTGTCGTTCACAGAGGTCAAGGAGGTGCGCCGGAACCGGGCCCGGCTCCCGGGCGGGCATTGACGATCACGCGTCAAGCGTTGTCGACCTTTGTCAATTTCCATTCGTCGCCTCCCGGGCCGTTGCCGAACGGATCGGCGGCGGCCCGGCTTGCCCGCGCGCGAACCGTCCCCTTCCGTGCCCGAAGCCCGGTACGTCCCGGTCCGCGCGGCCTAACCTCGTTGCATGCCGGACCTTGCCTACTACGCCTCGCTGCCGCGCACCCGCGGCGCCGCAGCGGCCCTGCTGCTCGACGACCTCGGCCGGGTACTGCTGGTGAAGCCCACCTACAAGGAGGGCTGGTTCCTGCCCGGTGGGGTCATCGAGGAGGGCGAGTCGCCGCTGACCGCCTGCCGCCGCGAGTGCGAGGAGGAGCTCGGCCTGGTCCCCCGCCTCGACGGCCTGGTGTGCGTCGACTGGGGACCGCCCCGCGACGGCGTGGACGCCGTCAACATCTTCGTGTTCTCCGGACCCATCACCGCCGCGCAGATCGCCGCGATCGAGCTGCCGCCGGACGAGCTGTCCGACCACGTGCTGGTCGCCCCCGCGAAGGTGGCCGAGCTCGCCCCGCCGCACATCGCCCGCCGGATGCCGCCCAGCCTGCGCGGGATCGCCGAGGGCCGCACCGTCTACCTGGAGGACGGCCACGAGCAGGCCTTCGGCGAACGCGTCGCGCCCAGGTAGCTTCGCGCCGGAACGGGTAGGTGCGCCTTCGCAAGGGCTCGACCATGAGCTTCGTCCGAAGGGGGACCGTCCGATGGCGACCTGCGAGGTCTGCGGCAACGACTACGAGATGAGCTTCGAGGTGCACGCGCAGGGGGCCGTGCACACCTTCGACTCGTTCGAATGCGCGATCACCAAGATGGCACCGGTGTGCGAGCACTGCCAGTGCCGCATCGTCGGCCACGGCGTCGAGGTCGCCGGCCACTTCTTCTGCTGCGCGCACTGCGCCCGCGAGGTGGACCCGCGCGCGGCCGAACTGGTCGCCGACCGGGTCTGACCGGCCGGAACGGGCCCGGCCCGGCCTCCTGAACCGGCCTCACAGCCGGAACGCGACGCGGTGCAGTGGAATTATCACCGCCGCATCACCGGACACACACCGGCGAAATCAGGGACTCCTAGCTTTCGTGGCGGCAGACCGACCACGAGGAGTTCCCGATGACCGTCACCACCGACGTCGAGCACAGACGCCGCGGGCATCCGCTGACCCGGCTCAAGGGCCACTGGATCGACGACTGGCGGCCCGAGGACCCGGAGTTCTGGAAGGCGGGCGGCGCGCGGGTCGCCCGCCGCAACCTGATCTTCTCGATCTTCTCCGAGCACATCGGCTTCTCGGTGTGGACGCTGTGGTCGGTGCTGGTGCTGTTCCTGGGGCCCGCGTACGGGATCGACCCGGCGGGCAAGTTCATGCTGACCGCGGTCCCGGCCCTCGTCGGCTCGGTGCTGCGGCTGCCCTACACGTTCGCGGTCGCCCGGTTCGGCGGGCGCAACTGGACGGTCTTCAGCGCGGCGCTGCTGCTGGTGCCCTCGGTCCTGGCCGCGTTCCTGGTCGAGCCGGGCGTCTCCTACTCCACGCTGCTGATCCTGGCCGCCGTCGCGGGCGTCGGCGGCGGCAACTTCGCCTCGTCGATGGCCAACATCAACGCGTTCTACCCGCAGCGCCTCAAAGGCTGGGCGCTCGGCCTCAACGCCGGCGGCGGCAACCTCGGCGTCGCGGTGGTCCAGCTGGTCGGGCTGGCGGTGCTGGCCACCGCCGGCAACGGCAGCCCGGGGCTGGTGGCGGGGATCTACATCCCGCTCATCGTGCTGGCCGCCCTCGGCTCGGCCCTCTACATGGACAACCTCGCCCAGGCCCGCAACGACAAGCGCGCGATGCGCGACGTCTGCCGCGACCCGCACACCTGGATCATGTCCGTGCTCTACATCGGCACGTTCGGCTCGTTCATCGGCTTCGGCTTCGCCTTCGGCCAGGTGCTCCAGGTGCAGTTCAAGGCCGACTTCGACACCCCGATCAAGGCCGCGTACCTGACCTTCCTCGGCCCGCTGCTCGGCTCGCTGATCCGCCCGGTCGGCGGCTGGATGGCCGACCGGATCGGCGGCGCGAAGGTCACGTTCTGGAACTTCGTCGCGATGGCCGCCGCGGCGTCGCTGGTGCTCGCCGCGTCCCTGCAGAAGTCGCTGCCGCTGTTCCTGACCGGGTTCGTCCTGCTGTTCGTCTTCAGCGGGGTCGGCAACGGCTCCACGTACAAGATGATCCCGGCCATCTTCCGCGCCCGCGCCGAACTCGGCGTCGCCAACGGCGGCGACCCGGTCAAGGCCGAGCACGAGGCCCGGCGGCTGGCCGGGGCCCTGATCGGCATCGCGGGCGCGATCGGGGCGTTCGGCGGCGTGCTGGTCAACGTCGCCTTCCGCCAGTCGTTCCTGACCTACCGGACGGGCGACGGCGCGTACATCGCCTTCATCGCCTTCTACGCGATGTGCTTCGCGCTGACCTGGGTGGTCTACCTGCGCACCCACCCGAGGAAGCTGGCCGGCGTCTGACTCCGCACGGCCCGGCCGGACGGCCGGGCCGACGCGGTGCCGGCGTCCTGCGGCCAGGACGGCGCGCGTCCCGACGACCGCAGCACCGACTCCCAGTCGTCACCGGAGGCCAGCGGCAGGTGCGGGACGCCCCAGTGCCACGCCGACACCAGCAGGGCGGGATCGCGCGGCCGGTAATCGGCTCCGATGGCACGTGCCAAATCCCAGGCGTGCAGATGCCACTCCACGCACGCGGCGCCCGCGTGGTCGCCGACCGTGTACTTGGTGCCCCGGTAGATCAGGTGGGTGCGGTCCCACATGTCGGGCATCAGGTCGGCGTACGCGCCCGCCGACACGGTGAACGCCATGATCCGCTCGGCGCCCGGCTCCGGCGGCAGCACGGCCAGCTCGGCGGCGTTCTGCCGGGCCTGCTGCCGGATCAGCACCGCGGTCGCCGCGTCCCGGGCGAACAGCTTGGCCAGCCGGCTGTCGGGCGAGTCCTGCAGGTACTCCAGGAAGTTCTCGGCCACGCAGCGCAGATGGCCGGCCAGGTCGATCGCCTGCCAGTCGGCGCACGGCGTCGGCACGTTCCAGTCCGGGACCCGGGCCGCCAGCGCGCGGATCGCCCGCACCCCGTCGTGATAGGACTCGAGGACGCGGTGCCGTTCAGGCGGCGTGCGCTCCACTTGTCCTCCCCCCGATCACCGGCGCCGTGCGGTCCGTCCCGGCGCTCCCCGAGCAGGTAGATTCTCAGAGTTCGGCGGCCGGTGCCACTCGGTCACGCCGTGTCACCCCGTCCAGGCGGAGACCGGTCACCGGCCCGCGGCGGGCTCGGGCCGGTCTCCCGCGGCCCTACTCAGACGGCCACGGCGGGGACGGTGCGGTAGCTCAGCCGGTGCGCCTCGCGGGCGGTACGGAGCCGGTCCACCTCGGCGGTCCAGGGCCGCATGGCCGGCTTCGCCTTGGCCTTGCGGTAGGCGATCTCGGCGGCGCGCACCGTCTTGGCGTCGGCGCCCGGCGCGGCGTACGTCTTGCGCCCGGCGGCGACCCGCTCGGCGGCCTCGGCGGCCAGCAGCGCGGCGGTCAGCGCCTTGTCGAAGGCGATCACCTCGGCGCGCGGCCCGGTGTCGGAGGCGTCCGTCCCCTGGGCGGCGCGCAGCGCCCCCTCGGCCTCGGTGGCCTCCGCCAGCCGGTCGCGGTAGGTCCCGGCGAGGGCCTGGTCGGCCTCCATCGGTTCCGCGACGTCGTTGCTCTTCCGGCGGCCCAGCGGCATAGCGGTGCTCCTCATGATCCCGGGCGTTCCAATCCGATCGCTGCCAGCGTACGCTCGGCCTCGGCGTGTTGTGGCGGCGGACACCCGGCTCGCGGTCTTTACGTAGTAAGGTTCGGGCATGGTCCGGCAACCGGCGATCAACGCCAAAGACCGCACGCCCCTGTCCACCGAGCGCATCATCGAGGCCGCCCTCCAGATCGTCGACGGCCAGGGCCTGAGCCGGCTCACCATGCGCCGGCTCGGCGACGCGCTCGAGGTCGAGGCGATGGCGATCTACCACCACCTCCCCCGCGGCAAGGAACAGCTCCTGGACGGCCTGATCGCGCACGTGGCCGCCGCCCCGGCCGGCCCGGCCACCGCCGCCGGCTGGCGGGACGCCCTGCGCGGCTGGGCCCGCTCGTACCGGCAGCGGCTGCTCGGCCACGCCGGCGTCCTGCCGCTGCTGGTCACCCGGCGCAATCCGGCCGCGCTGGCCACCACCACGGCCTCGCTGCGCGAGATCCTGCGGCTGGGCCGGATCCCCGAGGCCACGGCCGCCGTCGCCGCGCACACGCTGCTCGCGTACGTCATCGGCCACGCCGCCCTGGAGGTACGCGGCGCCGGCGGCGAGGGCACCGGCGCGCAGGCGATCGCCGAACCGGACGGGCCGGTGGACTGGGACGCGCGGTTCCTGGCCGGCCTCGACCTGGTCCTGGCCGGCCTCCACCCGTGACCGACCGGCCGGCACGGATCGGCCATCACCGGGATTCGGGGGAAACTTTCTTGATCGTTCGGCGTGTCGTCCTTCGCCGGATATCGAGCGCCGGGCACGCTATGCCTGGCACTCTAGGGTGAGACGGATCACAGCCGGGCGGTACTTCGGTACCAGCGGACAACCGTCCCAACGGGCTATGGCAGCCCCGGGACGAACCGTTCCACACTGGTGTGCGTCAGAAACTACGACCGTGACCAACGCTTGAGTCGAGACCGGAGGCACGCCGATGTGCCCGCACCAACCGCCCTGCCCCTCGGCCGACGGCCCCAACCGCGAGGCCGCGCGCACGCTCGCCACGCACCCCGAGCAGGGGTGGAGCCTGCTGTGCAACGGAGTCGTGCTGTTCGACGACACCGGCGAGCTGCTGCCCGACGGGGGGATCATCGCACCGCACCGGCCGACGGACCTGCCCGAGCCGTCCGCCGCCTGACCGCACATGACCAGCGAGGGGGCTAGTCCCGGACTAGTCCCACCAGGTGATCGCCCACAGGGCTAGCCGTCCCCCGGCGCCGCCCAGCGGCGCAACCACGGCTCCACCGCCGCACCGGCCGCCACGGGATCGCGCGACAGCTCGTGCCGCTCCCCCGGCAGGACCGTGACCTCGGCGGCGTCTCCCGGCTCCGGGATTCCGAACGGGTCCTTCTCCCCGTTCACCACCAGGACCTCCACCCCGGCCTCGCGCAGCTCCGCGCCCCGCGACCGCTCCGGCTTCCGCGGCGGGCGCAGCGGAAAGGCCAGCGCCACCACGCCCACCGCCCCGGCCGCCCGCGCCGTACGGCAGGCCACCCGGGCCCCGTTGCTCCGCCCGCCCTGCACCAGCGGCAGGCCGCCGTACCGGCCCCGCAGCACCGTGACCACTTCCAGCCAGGCCTCGTCCTGCCGGGCCGCCGGGCCGGGCGCCCGCCGTCCCGCCGCCCGGAACGGCTGCAGCACCCGCGCGACCGCGCCGCCGAGCCCGAGCGCGACCGCCCGTACCGCCAGCAGATCGGGCGCGTCCACGCCGCCGTTCGAGCCGTGCGTGAGGACCAGCAGGAACGCCGGGTTCACGGTCTCGTCCAGCGTCACCTCCGCCGGACCCTGCGCCGTCACGATCTCCATCCGGCTCACGGTATCCGCCCTGGTACCGGCCCCGCCGCCCGGCCCCGGATGATCGCGTACGGCAGACTGGGGGGATGAGGACGATGACCGACGGTGAATGGCGCGCCTTCGTGTCCGAGGGCACCAGGACCGGCAAGATCGGCGTGACCCGCAAGGACGGCAGCCCGCACGTGACCCCGATCTGGTTCGTGCTGGACGGCGACGACCTGGTCTTCAACACGGCCGAGTCGGGGCTGAAGGGCCGCGTCCTGCGGCGCGAACCGCGGGTGGCGATCTGCGTGGACGACCAGGCCCCGCCGTTCTCCTACGTCATGATCCAGGGCGAGGCGTCCATCTCCGAGGACCTCGGCGAGCTGCGCCGGTGGGCCGCGGCGATCGGCGCCCGCTACATGGGCGCCGACCGGGGCGAGGAGTTCGGCGCCCGCAACGGCGTGCCGGGCGAGTACCTGGTCCGGGTCCGGATCACCAAGGTGATCTCCGAACGGGACCTGGCCGGCTGACCACCGGCCCCGGAGCCGGTCACGCCTCGGCGACCGGCTCCGCGTCGGGCCAGCCGGGCGGGAGCGCGGAGGCCGGGGCGCCCATCGCCAGCCGCAGCCGCTCGGCGAAGCTCTCGTGCAGCAGCGGGCCCCAGGCGTAGTCGCTGGGGACCCGGACCGCCTCCCCCATGACCTCGTGCGCCTCCTCGGCCCGCGACGCGGCCGGGCCGTCGGCGTACCGCACCGCCAGCAGCGCGTACATGTGGTCCAGGGCCCCGAACGCCTCGCCCGCCAGCGCCGGCAGCGTGCCGTCCGACACCGACTGCTCCACCACCGGCTCCCACCACAGGTCGGCGGGGTCGCCGTCGTCGTCCTCGGCGGCGAAGTCGCGCCGCAGCCGGGCCCGGACCTGGCCGGCGACGCCGGGGTCGGCCAGTCCGCGCCGCCAAACCTCGCGCGCCTCCGCGGCCCGGCCGCGCAGCGGCAGCGTGCGCGCCAGCAGCTCGGTGGCCAGCGGGCCGACGTCGCCGTCGGAGGCCGTGCCCGAGTCGTCCAGCGCCGCGCCGAACGCCCCGATGGCCTGGTCGAGATAGGCGATGCCCAGCGCGACGGCCAGCCGCGCGTAGGCGTAGGGCGCGCTCTCGCGGTCGATGAGCTTGATGCCCGCGGTCAGGATCCGCAGCGCGCGGGCGGGCTCGCCGCGCTCCAGCAGCCGCTGGGCGAGGTCGTGCGCCGCGACCGGGCCGTACTCGGCGTCACCGGTCGCGACCGTGTCCTCCCAGTGGCCGCGCGCGGTCTCGAAGTCGCCGCCGTCGTCGGCGAGCCGCGCCAGGGCCAGCAACGCCGGCGGCAGGTAGGCCGGGTTGGCGAAGTCGACCACGACCCGCCACGCCGGGCCCGCCTCGTCGTGCTCGCCCGCGCGCTCGTGGGTGAGGGCCAGGTGGTACGCGGCGCGCGCGCCGTACTCGGGGTCACCGGTGGCGATCGCCGCCCGGTCGGCCTCACGGGCCGCCGCCACGTCGCCGCCGTCGTCGAGGACGACGGCCAGCCCGAGGGCCGCCTGGGCCCGGTGGGGGGTGTCGCCGAGGGCGAGCACCTCCTGGAAGAGGGCGGCGGCGCGGCCGGGATCGCCCTCCTCGGCCAGCCGCCTGGCCCGCTCGCACAGCAGGGACGGGTCGGCCGCTGAACCGGCCTGGTCCGGGGTGTCGCTCATGCTCCGCCTCTGGGGGTCGGGTCGGTCACCCGAGCCTACCGACGGCGGGCCCGCGCGTCCCGGGACGACACCCGGAAAAGGGGCGGGCATGATCATCGTCCCCATGCCCGCCCCGGACCGGACGGCCCGGTCCCCCGTACGGCTCAGTCCTCGTACGCCTCGGGCGGCGGGCAGGAGCAGACCAGGTTGCGGTCGCCGTGGGCCTGGTCGATCCGGCGCACCGGCGGCCAGTACTTGCCCTCCCGCAGCGCGGGCAGCGGGTAGCCGGCCTGCTCGCGCGTGTACGGGTGCTTCCAGTCCTCGCCGATCAGGCTGGCGGCCGTGTGCGGCGCGTGCTTGAGCGGGTTGTCGTCGCGGTCGTAGGAGCCGTCGGCGACCCGCTCGATCTCCCGCCGGATCTCGATCATCGCGTCGCAGAACCGGTCCAGCTCGGCCAGGTCCTCGCTCTCGGTCGGCTCGATCATCAGCGTGCCGGCCACCGGGAACGACAGCGTCGGCGCGTGGAAGCCGTAGTCGATCAGCCGCTTGGCCACGTCCTCGGCGGTGATCCCGGTCTCCTTGGTGATCCTGCGGAGATCGGCGATGCACTCGTGCGCGACCCGCCCGTTCCGTCCCGTGTACAGGATCGGGTAGTACGGGTCCAGCCGCGCGGCCAGGTAGTTGGCACCGATGATCGCGCTCTCGGTGGCGGCGCGCAGCCCGTCGGGCCCCATCATCGCGATGTACGCCCACGAGATCGGCAGGATGCCCGCCGACCCCCACGGTGCCGCCGAGATCGGTCCCACACCGCTGTCCGCGGGTCCGGCCTCGCCGCGCAGCGGGTGGTTGGGCAGGAACGGCGCCAGGTGCTCGCGCACGCCGATCGGGCCCACGCCGGGACCGCCGCCGCCGTGCGGGATGCAGAACGTCTTGTGCAGGTTGAGGTGGGAGACGTCGGAGCCGAACTCTCCCGGCCGGGCCAGTCCGACCAGCGCGTTCAGGTTGGCGCCGTCGACGTACACCTGGCCGCCCGCCTCGTGCACGGCGGCGCAGACGTCGCTGATCGACTCCTCGAACACGCCGTGCGTGGACGGGTACGTCACCATGATCGCCGACAGCGCCGCACCGTGCTGCGCGATCTTGGCGTGCAGGTCGTCGACGTCGATGTTGCCGCCCTCGTCGCACGTGACCACGACGACCTTCATCCCCGCCATCACCGCGCTGGCCGCGTTGGTGCCGTGCGCCGACGACGGGATCAGGCAGATGTTGCGGTGCCCCTCGCCCCGCGCGCGGTGGTAGCCGCGGATCGCCAGCAGCCCGGCCAGCTCCCCCTGCGAGCCGGCGTTGGGCTGCAGGGACACCCGGTCGTAGCCGGTGATCTCGGCGAGCCGGTCCTCCAGCTCCCCGATCAGCTCCAGGTAGCCGCGGGCCTGCTCGAGCGGGGCGAACGGGTGGATGTTCGCGAACTCCGGCCAGGTGATGGGCTCCATCTCGCTGGTGGCGTTCAGCTTCATCGTGCAGGAGCCCAGCGGGATCATCGACCGGTCCAGGGCGATGTCCTTGTCCTGCAGGCGGCGCAGGTAGCGGAGCATGGCGGTCTCGCTGCGGTGCGCGTGGAAGACCGGGTGGGTCAGGTACGGGCTCTCGCGGCGCAGCGCGGCCGGGAATCCCTCGGGAAGCTCGCCGCTCTCGGCGCCGCCGGCCCCGAAGGCCGCCAGGACGGCGGCGACGTGCTCGGGCAGCGTGGTCTCGTCGCAGGCGATGCCGACGTGGTCGGCGTCCACCGGCCGCAGGTTGACGCCGCGCTCGCGGGCGGCCCCGACGATCTCGGCGGCGCGGCCCGGCACCCGGGCGAGCACCGTGTCGAAGAACGACGCGTGCACGACCTCGATCCCGCCGTCGCGCAGCCCGGCGGCGACCTCGGCGGCCCGGCGGTGCACCCGCTGGGCGATCGCGGCCAGCCCCTCGGGGCCGTGGTACACCGCGTACATGGCGGCCATCACGGCCAGCAGGACCTGGGCCGTGCAGATGTTGCTGGTGGCCTTCTCGCGGCGGATGTGCTGCTCGCGGGTCTGCAGCGCCAGCCGGTACGCCGGCGCGCCGTCGACGTCGACCGAGACGCCGACCAGGCGGCCCGGCAGCTGCCGCTGGAGGCCCTCGCGGACGGCCAGGTAGCCGGCGTGCGGGCCGCCGAAGCCGTACGGGACGCCGAACCGCTGCGCCGAACCCACCACGATGTCGGCGCCGGACTCCCCGGGCGGCCGCAGCAGGGTCAGGGCCAGCAGGTCGGCCGCGACGACGACCTGGGCGCCGCGCTCGTGCGCCTGCGCGCTGACCGGCTCCAGGTCGCGGACCGCTCCGGAGGCGCCGGGGTACTGCATCAGCACGCCGAAGAAGTCGCCCTCGGGCAGGTCGCCGTCCAGGTCGGCGGTCACGACCTCGATGCCCAGCGGCACCGCGCGGGTCCTGATCACCTCGATCGTCTGCGGCAGCGCGTCGGCGTCCACCAGGAACGTGCCGGGGTCCTTGCGCTTGGAGGCGCGGTGGGCGAGCGTCATCGCCTCGGCGGCGGCGGTGCCCTCGTCCAGCATCGAGGCGTTGGCGACCGGCAGCCCGGTGAGATCGCTCACCACGGTCTGGAAGTTGAGCAGCGCCTCGAGCCGTCCCTGCGAGATCTCCGGCTGGTACGGCGTGTACGCGGTGTACCAGCCCGGGTTCTCCAGCACGTTGCGCAGGATCACGCCGGGGGTGATCGTGCCGTGGTAGCCGAGGCCGATCATCGTGGGCAGCACGGTGTTGGCGGCGGCCAGCTCGCGCAGCCGGTCCAGCGCGGCGGTCTCGCTCAGCGCGGGCGGCAGCGCCAGCGGCCGGCCGGTGCGGATCGCGGCCGGCACGGCGTCGTCGAGCAGCGCCTCGGCCCCCGAATAGCCGATCGCCGCCAGCATCCGGGCCTGGTCGTCGGGCGACGGCCCGATGTGCCGGTCGGCGAACGTGGACCGGGGATGTTGCGGCGACGCCACTGGGGCGAAGTACTGGGCGGTCATCTGGGGAAGCCTCCTGGGCTGCTGCGGTCGCTCAGGGCCACCGGCGGCACTGCGGTCGTCCGCGGGGTCGCCCCCGGACGGATACCGCGGCCGACGGCCGGTCTCCCCCTCTGTCATCGGCACCTGAGAGATTCGCCCGCGGTACGGGATTTCCCCTTCGGTGAGGCCCGTACCCGCGAAAGGGGGACGGTGCCTGCTTTCCAGAGGTGCCTCGCCCGAGCGGTCCTTTTGCCTGAGAGGTTCCGGGGAGGTTGCCCCTTCGGCGTCCCGGACTGGTTGCGCGGGATCTCTCCCGCCCAGGGTCGACGGCGTTCCTTCAGGAACTCTATCCAATCCGCCGCGGAAACGATCGCCGCGGGGCCGCCGTGCCCCCGCCGGGGCCCGCCGCCGCGCCCGCGACCCCTGATCGCCAGGACGTGCCGCGCCAGTACGATACCCACAGCTCACGGGAAGTCTGCGGGCATTTGGGGGCCGACGGGGGCCGGAAGGGTACACATCTCCTTGAATGGACGAGCGGGCAACGTGCCGGCGGACCGGAGGGGCGCCGTGCTCGACGGCGTGCCGCCGGTTCTGGGACGCTGATCGCGGTGACCGGTCCGGACGGTGGCAAGGGCGTGACGCAGATCCACGATGAGACGGTACGGCCGGGTCCGGCCGTACCGGACGGGGTGCCCGTCGACGAGCCGCCGTGGCCGGACCGGATCCGGCGGCCCTCCGACGCGATCCGGTTCGCGGCCTCGCTGGCGGGGCTGGCGGCCGTGATGCTGCTCGTCCTGTTCGCCCAGCAGACCACCCACGGCCTGCAGACCGACATCGCCTCGACCACCGCGCACGCGCCCAGCTTCCTGCTGACGCTGGCCACGCTGGTCTCCAGCTTCGGGGTGCTGGCGATCCCGGTGGCGTTCGCGGTGGAGCGGGTGTTCCGCAAGGACGGGACGCGGGTCGCGATCGCCCTGCTGGCCGCGGTGATCGCGTTCGTGATCACCATCCTGCTGGACGACCTGGTGATCGCCTCCGCCCCTGGCGGCGTGCTGGACTCGCTGATCTGGGGCGGCACCGAGACCGCCCCGGTGCACACCGACATCGCGCCGGTGATCGCCTTCGTCAGCGCGGTCGGGCTGGCGGGCCGGACCCGCTGGCAGAGCGCCACCTGGACGATGATCGGGCTGGCCGCGCTGACCGGCCTCACCGCCGGCTACGCCTCGGTGTCCGCGCTGGCCGCCACCTACTTCCTGGGCCGGGCGATCGGCCACGGGACGCTGTACGCGGTCGGCACGCCCAATCCCCGGCCGCCGGGCACCGCCGTGATGGCGGCCCTGGAACGGCTCGGCCTGCGCCCCGTCCGCGCCCGGCGGCTGGCCGGGGAGGCCGACGAGGTCCGCCGGTACGGCGTCGAGATCGCCCGCGCCCCCGGCGCCGTCCCCACCGACGCCTCGGGCGTGGCGCTGCCGCGCGGCGAGTGGCAGCTGGAGGTCGGGGTCCTGGACCGCGACCTGCAGACCGCGGGCGTGCTCTACCGGATGTGGCGGCTGGTCCGGCTGCGCGAGGCGGCGCCCCGCCGGCCGGTCCGCTCGCTGCGCCGCTCGCTGGAGCAGGAGTCGCTGATGGCCTACGCCGTCGACGCGGCGGGCGCCCGGACCCCCCGGCTGGTCGGGACGTCCGAGGTGGGCACCGAGGCCGCCCTGATGGCCTACGAGAACGTCCCCGGGACGACGCTGGACGCCCTGCCCGACGACGAGCTCACCGACCGGCTGCTGACCGCCATCTGGGACCAGCTCAAGCGGCTGCAGTCGGGCCGGCTGGCGCACCGCCGGCTGGAGGGCGGCGCGATCCGGATCTCCGACGAGGGCCTGCCCTACCTCACCGAGCTGCGCTCGGGCGAGATCGCGGCCGGCGACCTGGCGCTCCGGCTGGACCTGGCCCAGCTGCTGACCACGCTGGCGCTGCGGGTGGGCCCCGAGCGCTCGGTCCGTACCGCCGTCGACGTCCTCGGCGAGCAGGCGCTGGCCGCCGCGGTGCCGCTGCTGCAGCGGGTGGCGCTGTCCCGCGGCACCCGGGCGGCGCTGCGCCACCACCGCGACCTGCTCACCCGCATCCGCGAGCAGATCGTCCGGCTCAAGCCGGAGAGCGAGGCGCCGCCGATCCGGCTGGAGCGGTTCCGGCCCCGCACGATCTTCAGCATCGTGGCGCTGTCGATCGCCGCCTACATCGTCATCCCCCAGCTGAGCAGCGTCGATCCGGTCCAGCTGGTGGCCGGCGCCGAGTGGTGGTGGGTGGGGCTCGCGCTCGCCGCGGCCGCCGTCACCTACCTCGCCGCCGCCTTCATGCTGATGGGCTTCGTCCCCGAACGGCTCCCGCTGGGCCGCACCGTGCTGGTCCAGGTGGCCGCGTCGTTCGTCAAGCTCGTGGCGCCCGCGGCCGTCAGCGGCGTCGCGCTCAACACCCGCTACCTGCAGCGCTCGGGCGTACGGCCCGGCCCGGCGGTGGCCAGCGTCGGGGCGTCCCAGCTGATGGGCATGGTGACGCACATCCTGCTGCTGATCGTCTTCGGCTTCGTCACCGGGTCGGCCGACAACGCCACCCGGGACCTGGCGCCGTCGCGCACCGTGGTGATCGTGCTGCTGGCGCTGGCGGTGCTGACCGCCGTCGCGCTGACCATCCCGCGGGTGCGGCGGATCGTGGCCGGGCGGCTCAAGAGCATGTTCTCCGGTGTCGTCCCGCGGCTGGTGGACGTGCTGCAGTCGCCCCGCAAGATCCTCACCGGGCTGGGCGGCACACTGCTGCTCACGGTCGGGTTCGTGGTCTGCCTGGACGCCTCGATCCGGGCGTTCGGCGGGTCGCTGCCGTGGACCACGGTCGTGGTGGTCTTCCTCACCGCCAACGCGGTGGGCTCGGCCGCCCCCACCCCCGGCGGGCTGGGCGCCGTGGAGACGGCCCTCACGGTGGCGCTGACGATCTCCGGGCTGACCGCCGAGGCCGCGACCTCCTCGGTGCTGCTCTACCGGCTGCTGACCCTGTGGCTGCCCGTCCTGCCGGGCTGGGCCGCGTTCGCCTACCTGCAGCGCAAGGAAGCGATCTAGCGGGCCGTCCGGTCGTGGGGGTCAGCCGGTCTTGCGGGCCTTGCGGCGGTGCGCGAGCTCGTCGTGCGGGTGGTCGCCGTCGTCGTCATCATCGTCGGTGGCCGCGCGTTCAGAGGGGAGCTCGGCAAGGCTCCCCTCCACCTCCTGCCAGACACGGCCCAGCGCGATGCCGAAGACACCCTGGCCGCCCTGCAGCAGATCCACGACCTCGTCGGCCGAGGTGCACTCGTAGACGCTCACGCCGTCGCTCATGAGGGTGATCTGCGCGAGGTCCCGCACACCGCGGTCGCGCAGGTGGGCGACCGCGGTACGGATCTGCTGGAGGGAGACGCCGGTGTCGAGTAGGCGCTTGACGACCTTGAGGACGAGGATGTCGCGGAAGCTGTAGAGGCGCTGGCTGCCCGAGCCGTGCGCGGCGCGGACGCTGGGCTCCACCAGTGCGGTGCGCGCCCAGTAGTCCAGCTGCCGGTAGGTGATACCGGCGGCGGTGCAGGCCGTGGGGCCGCGGTAGCCGACGTTCTCGGGCGGTGCGGAGACCTCGGTGTCGAAGAGCAGGCCCTGCTCTCCGGCACGCCGAGACGCCACCTGCCTCTCGGGGGTCGCCTTGCCCTCGCCGCTGCTCACCGCCACGCGGACCTCCGGCTTCTATCAGCCCGCGGGGCTTCGTCAAGGGGGTTCGACGAATTACACCACGGGTGTTCCACCAGCACGGTAGGTGCCGGTCAGGGTGGGGTCAACGTTCACCGTCGGCGCGTCGCATGCCCGGATGAACCGGCTTCACGTGGGCAAACTGCGCACCGGCCTCCCACTTGGACTCCTCCCCCGTCGTCACCCGCCGAAACAGCCCCTGGTGGGGGGCGCGGGAAAGGCGGGACGGCGGTGGGAGAGGGGACGGGCGCGGCTCAGCCGGCGCGGCCGAAGTCGTCCGGCGAGATCGTGTCGAGGAACTCGCGGAACTTCTCGACCTCGTCCTCCTGCTCGTCGGGGATCGCGACCCCGGCCTCCTCCAGCACGTCCTCGCCGGCGAAGATGGTGGCGCCGGTGCGCAGCGCCAGCGCGATCGAGTCCGACGGCCGGGCGCTCACCTCCACCCCGTTGGAGAACACCAGGTCGGCGAAAAAGATCCCGTCGCGCAGGGCGGTGATGTTGACGGTGCGCAACTGCACCCCGAGGCCCTCGAGCACGTCGCGGAACAGGTCGTGGGTGAGCGGGCGGGCCGGCAGCACGCCCTGCTGGGCGAAGGCGATCGCGGTCGCCTCGACCGCCCCGATCCAGATCGGGAGGTAGCGGTCGCCGTCGACCTCCTTCAACAGGACGATCGGCTGATTGGAGGGCATCTCGACCCGGACGCCGACGACCTCCATCTGCTTCACTGCGGCTCCCTGCTGGTCCTCGCTGTCTCGGTCACCGTGCCCGGATCGATCCCTGACCGAACCTTCTAGCCAAACTACACCCAGCATCGGACGGCGCGTCGAGCCGGTCGGACGGCAATGTCGGCGTCGGCGTCCGCGGCGGCGGGGCGATCACGGGCCCAGACTCTCCCGCAGGCCCGTGGAGACCAGGGCGGTGTGCAGCCTGATCGCCAGCGCCGCGATCTCCCGCGCGGTCTCGGCGGCCTGCTCGTGCGCGCCGGGGTCGCGCCGGCGCAACTGCGGCGCGACCACCTGGTCGATCAGCCCGACCTGGCGGTCGGCGGCGGCCTTGAGGGACCGCAGATGCCGGACCTCGAACCCGAACGCGCCCAGCGCGGCGGCGGTGCGCGCCACCGTGAGGGCCTCGGCCCCGTAGTGCCCGCCGATGCGGCGGACCAGGCCGTACTCCTCCAGCCGGGCCAGCATCTCCTCGTCGATCCCGGCGCCGTCGATCAACTGGGTCCGGGTGAGCCGTACCGCGGCCGCTTCGCCGCCGATGCCGTCGGGCCCGATGCCGTCGGGTACGGTGCCGCCGGCCGCCACCAGCGTGCGGGGACGCCGCGGCTGCGGCTCCCCGCGCGGGGCGGGGACGGACTCGCCGCGGTCGCGCGCCTCCAGTTGCTGCCTGATCACGCGCAGCGGCAGGTACTGGTCGCGCTGGGAGGTCAGCACGAAACGCAGCCGCTCGACGTCGGCGTCGCAGAACTTGCGGTAGCCGGAGGGGCTGCGCTGCGGCTCGATCAGCCCCTCCGCCTCCAGGAAGCGGATCTTGGAGATCGTGATGTCGGGGAAGTCGGGGCGCAGCAGCCCCAGCACGTCCCCGATGGTCATCGGGGCCCGTGCGGCCTGTGCGCTCATGGCCCCTCCCCTCGTCGCGTCCCCGTACCGCCCTCCGTGTCCTTGACCGTGTCCCTCGCCGCCCGCCGCACGCCCGTGTCCTCCGGCCGGAACCGTCAGCCGTGCTGCGGATTGGTCAGGAAGACCAGCCGGAACTTGCCGATCTGCACCTCGTCCCCGCCGGACAGGCCGGCCTGGTCGATCCGCTGCCGGTTGACGTAGGTGCCGTTGAGGCTGCCCACGTCGCGGACCAGGAACGAGCCGCCCTCGCGGGAGAACTCGGCGTGGTGCCGGGAGACCGTCACGTCATCGAGGAAGATGTGGCTCTCGGGGTGCCGGCCGGCCGAGGTGCGGTCGCGGTCGAGCAGGAAGCGGCTGCCGGCGTTGGGCCCGCGCTTGACCACCAGCAGGGCGGTGCCCGGGGGCAGCGCCTCGACGGCGACCTGGTCGGCGCCGACCGGCTCCTCGCCGCCCTGGTCGGTCTCCAGCGCCTCGAAGCCGCCGATGGAGATGGTGGAGGTCGACTCGCCGGGGGACTCCTTGTACGGCGTAGGAGCGGGGGCGTTCCGCGTCAGCGGAGTGCCGCAGTTCGAGCAGAAGCGGGCATCATCCGGGTTGGCGTGACCGCACTGCGTGCAGTAGACGCTCGGCATCGATCGGCTCGGCCTCCTAGCATCGGCGTGCCGCCGCGCTCCCCGCTCTCCGGAGACCGCCTGCGCCACGCGCATCCTGTACCAACCCACGCCGGGGACCCGTCCCCCGACCACGGTCCTACTCACCGCCTGCCAACACGACGGTCGCCGCAACCTACGCGGGTAGGGCCCGAGGGGTCAACCGGAACGGTGAGCCGGCTGCCCCTCAAGCTACCTCTGTCAATGATCGCAGGTCTACGGCGCCGCGCGGACCGTACCCGATCCCCGGCCGCGGTCCCGGGCGGGCGGCCCGGCCCCGACCTGCGGTGGCATGATCGCCGAACCCGGTCAGCCGGGCCGGGTCACCCGGATCTCCACCTTCGGCCGCGCGGTGACGGCGGCCCGCGCCCCGGCGTTCTCCAGGACCTTGATCACACCACCGGGGATGTCGAGGGCGGTGGTCATGGTGTGCGCGTCCCCGATCACCAGGAAGCGGTACGGGGCACGCAGCGACCGGCCGTCCACCTCGACGCCGCCGCCGGCGATGTCGACGAAGTAGGTCCCGGCCCCGGCCCGGACGTCGTTGATCTGGACGACCTCGGCGCCCGCGTCCCGCAGCTCCTGGAGGGCGTCGAGCAGGTGCACGGCCCGTACCTTCCCCGCCGGGTCGTCGATCAGCAGCTCGATGCCGGGCCCCTCGGCCGGGAGGGTGCCCGCCAGCAGCCCGTACGCGGTGGCGCGTTCGCGGGCGTCCCGCAGGGCCGTCTCGCCCTGCCCGTCGCGTTCCAGCTCCGCCTTGGTGTCCTCCAGCTCGCGCAGGTCGCCGCGGAGCCGTTCGGAGCGCTGGGACAGGTCCGACAGGATGCCGACCAGCTCGTCCTGGCGGGCCGAGGCGAACGTGGTGTCGCGCTTGTTGGCCTCGACCTGCGCCACCACCGCGAAGCCGAGCAGCAGGCACAACAGTCCGCCGGCGAACTGCGCGCGGGTGAGGCGGGGCCGCAGCAGGTCCACCAGCCCCTGCCTGCCCCCGGGCGGCGCCTCCTTCTTCTCCTCCGGCTCGCTCATGCGTCCCGCCCGCTCACGCGCCGAACAGCTTGCGGCGGATGGCGGCGGCGTTGGAGAAGATCCGGATGCCCAGCACGACCACGACGCCGGTGGACAGCTGGGATCCCACCCCGAGCTGGTCGCCCAGGAAGACGATCAGCGCGGCGATGACGGCGTTGCTCAGGAACGACACGACGAAGACCTTCTCGTCGAAGACGCCCTCGAGCCGGGCCCGGACCCCGCCGGCCATCGCGTCCAGCGCGGCCACGATCGCGATCGGCAGGTACGGCTGGAGCCACAGCGGCACGTCGGGCTCGAACACCAGGCCGAGCGCGATCCCGACCAGCAGGCCGAGCAGCGCGATCACGGCCGGTCCCCCTCTCGCGCGTACCGCGGCCCGAGCGTTCCCGCGCCGGGCAGCCGGGCGCGGTCGCCGGCGCGCACGTCGTACCTGATCCCGTAGCGCTCGCGCAGCAGCAGTGCCCTGCGGTCGGCGGCCGAGCCCTCGAAGGCCTCCCGCAGCCGCGCCCGACTGCGGCCCGACGCGGTTATCGCGGTTACTTCATAGGGCGTGCCCAGCGGCCGGTAGTCCACCAGGATCGCCTCTCCGGCGGTACGGATCGCCGTGGTCGGGGTCAGCCGCTGCCCGTTGATGCCGATGGCGGTCGCGCCGGCCGCCCAGAGCCCGTTCACCAGGACCTGGAGGTCCTGATCATAGACCCGGTCCTCGGCCGGCCCGCGGTCGCCGGCCCCCGGGCGCGGCGCGTCGTCCAGGGTCAGGATGAGGGCGGGGCCGGCGACGTCGGTGGCCGCCGCCGAGGCGGCCGCCGCGGCCAGGCCGTGCCGCGCGCGCCGGCCGGCGGCGCTGCGGGCCAGCGCGGACGCCCGCCGCCGCTGGGTGTCCTCCCGGAGCGTGTCCAGGCGGCGCTGCAGCTCGTCGGTACGGGCGGTGCGCGCGCGGATCTCGGCGACCAGCCGGGAGCGCTGCTCGGCCGCCGCCGGCTCGCCCCGCCGTACCTCGGCTCCCGCGACCACGATCAGCAGGCCCACCAGGATCAGCACGAGCGGCACGCCGCTCCTGGCCAGGGGCCCGTGCCGCGCGGCGCGGTCCTTCCCGGCGGCCTCGCGGCGCGCGGCGGCCTCGGCGTAGCCGGGGTCGAGCACCTTGCCCGCGAACAGGTCCGACAGCAGCGACATGGAGGCGTCCGGACGCCGCCACTCAGGTCCCTCGCGCCCCTCGCGTCGCTGCGTCACGGCCCCATCATGGCAAGGTCCGCCAAATCGAGGCGCAGGTCAGGGCGTGTCGCCATCGGTGAACGGAGGGAAGGTGACACGGAAGCGGGCCCCTTCGCCGGGTCCGGAACGGACCTCGGCGCGGCCGCCGTGGGCCTCGGCCACGGCCGCCACGATCGACAGGCCGAGCCCGGCCCCGCCCTGGTCGCGGGTACGGGCGGGGTCGGCGCGGTAGAACCGCTCGAACACCCGGTCCCGCTCATCGCCCGCGAGGCCGGGCCCCTCGTCGGCCACCTCCAGCACCACCGCGCCGTCCTCCTCGGCCACCCGGACGGTCGCGGCCGTGCCCGGCGGGGTGTGCAGCCGGGCGTTGGCCAGCAGGTTGCCGAGGACCTGGCGGAGGCGCCCGGCGTCGCCGCGTACGATCACCGGCCCGCCGGGCTCCAGGGTGAGCGGCCAGGTGGGTTCGACGGCGCGGGCGTCGGCGACGGCGGAGGCGGCCAGGTCGGCGAGGTCGACGGGTTCGCGCTCCAGCGGGCGGCCCTGGTCGAGCCGGGCCAGCAGCAGCATCTCGTCGACCAGCCGTCCCATCCGCTCGGCCTCGGACTCGATCCGGCTCATCGCCTTGGCCAGGTCGGCGGGCCGGTCGGCGGCGCCGCGCCGGAACAGCTCGGCGTAGCCGCGGACGGTGGCCAGCGGGGTGCGCAGCTCGTGCGAGGCGTCGGCGACGAAGCGGCGGAGCCGTTCCTCGCTCTCCGCGCGCTCGCGGAACGCCGACTCGATCTGGCCGAGCATCGTGTTCAGGGCGGCGCCGAGCCGGCCCACCTCCGAGCGCGGGCCCTGCTCGGGGACGCGCCGGGCCAGGTCGCCGTCCCCGATCGCCCCGGCGGCCGCGGCGATCTCCTCCAGCGGGCGGGTCGCGCGCCGTACCGCGTGCCGGGCCAGCAGCCCGACGGCGGCCAGGACGGCGACGCTGACGGTGACCTGGCTCCCCAGGGTCCTGCCGAGCAGCTCGTCCTGCTCGGTCGTGCGCATGGCCATGACGAGCGTGCCGCCGCCGTCGGGCAGCCAGGCGGTGCGGATCCGCCAGTCGGGCACGCCGCGCCCGAACGGTCCCTCGCTGCCGTCCCCCGGCCGGACCTTGGCCTCGATCCTGGTGAACCGCTCGCCGTCGGGGTTGTCCGGGGTGATCCGCCCGGGCCGCAGATCCGCCGGCAGGGCCGGGGTCTCGGCGAACGCGACGGTCTGCACGACCCGCCCGCCGGAGTCGCGGATCTGCAGGAACGAGGGGAATCCGCCGTGCAGGCTCCCCGCGTGCCAGAGCCGGGACAGGTCCGAGTCCGGCGGCGGCAGGCGCAGGGCCGTCGCGCCGGGACGGCCCGCCCCGCGTTCGCGGGTCAGGGTCGCGGCCTCCCGGCCGACCGAGCTGAGCAGGCGGTCGCCGGAGTCGGCCTCCCATTCGAAGAGCGCGGCGAAGGTGGCGCCGCCGGCGATGGACAGGGCCAGGGCCAGCAGCCCGACCACGGTCAGCACCAGCCGGGTGCGCAGCGACATCCGGGACGCGGCCATCAGTCCTCCCGGGGGAGCCGGAGGATGTAGCCCACCCGGGGCACGGTGTGGATCAGCCGCGGCCCGCGGTCGTCGATCTTGCGCCGCAGGTAGCTCACATAGGTCTGCACGACGTTGTCGGCGCCGCCGAAGTCGTACTCCCAGACGTGGTCGAGGATCTGCCGTTTGGACAGCACCCGGCCCGCGTTCAGGACCAGGTAGCGCAGCAGCTTGAACTCGGTCGGCGTGAGCTCGGCGAGCCGGCCGCCCCGGCGCACCTCGTAGGTGTCCTCGTCGATCTCCAGGTCGGCGAAGGCCAGCACGGCACGTTCCGGCGCGGCGGGACGGGCCCGGCGCAGCACCGCGCGGATCCGCGCGATCAGCTCCTCCAGGCTGAACGGCTTGGTCACGTAGTCGTCGCCGCCCACCGTGAGCCCCTTGATCTTGTCCTCGGTGGTGTCGCGGGCGGTGAGGAAGACCACCGGGGCCTGGTTCCCGCCGCGCCGCAGCCGGGCGCAGGCGTCCAGGCCGGAGCCGTCGGGCAGCATCACGTCCAGCACGATCAGGTGCGGGGCGAACCGGGCGGCCTCGGTGAGGGTCTCGGCGCCCGAGCCGGCCACGGCCGTCTCGAACCCCTCGTACCGCAGCGCGGTCGCCACCAGGTCGGCCAGGTAGGGCTCGTCGTCGACGACGAGGATCCGCGCGGGGCCGGCTTCATCGGGAGGGGGCACACCGCACAGTCTCGCCCGCCGGCGCTGTGCGCGCCCTAGGGGATCGCTGGGGAAACCCTGTGAGATCGCTGTGAACGGGCGGTTCACAGGGCTCTCACAGACCGCTCACACGGCGTCCGAAGAGCGGGCCGCTGCACTGGTCGGCATGAACGCATTCTCTGGTTTCGTGCTGCGGCACAAACTGCTGATCACCTTGCTGTGGCTGGTGGTGACCTGTGCGGGCGCCGTCGCCGCCACCCAGGTCACCGACCGGCTGAAGGAGGACTTCACGCCGCCCGGCTCGGCGGCCCGTACCGCCAACGAGATGATCGCCGGGACGTACGGGACGGGCGGCGCCGAAACGCCGCTGGTCCCGGTGGTCACGCTCCCGGCCGGGCGGCCGGTGGACGCGCCGGCCGTCAGGAAGGCGCTCGGCGAGGCGTACGCGGCGGCCGCCCGGCAGTCCGGCGGACGGGCCGTCTCGTACGCCGGCACCGGCGACCGCCGGCTGGTGAGCGCGGACGGCCGGACCACGTTCGGGCTGGTCTTCCCCCGCGCGGCCGAGGAGGGCGAAGGCGAGGAGGCCGAGGCGGACGCCCTGAGCGCCCCGCTGGCCGAGGCCATGCGCGCGCACCTGCCACCAGGCGCGACGCTGCGGGTGACGAGCATGGAGGGCCTGGCGGAGAGCGCCGGAAGCGAGGGGCCGAGCGTCCTGATGGAGACCCTCGTCGGCGGAGTGGGCGCGCTGGTCGTGCTCGCCTTCGTCTTCGGATCGCTGCTGGCGGTGGTCCCGCTGGCGGTCGCGGTGGTGTCGATCCTGGCCTCGTTCCTGGTCGTCTACGGCGTGACGGGCGTCACCGACGTGAACTTCATGGTCCAGTTCGTGGTGGCCCTGATCGGCCTCGGCGTGGCGATCGACTACTCGCTGCTGCTGGTCACCCGCTGGCGGGAGGAGCGGGCCGCCGGGCACCGGGGCGAGGAGGCGGTGCGCCGGGCGATGGCCACCGCCGGCCACGCGGTGGTGTCCAGCGCGGTCGCGGTCGCGATCGGGCTGATCGCGATGGTCGCGCTGCCGGTCGGGTTCCTGCGCAGCGTCGCGTACGGCGGCATGATCATCCCGGCGGTGAGCGCGCTGGCCGCGCTGACGCTGCTCCCGATCGTGCTGGCCACCGCCGGGCCCGCGCTCGACCGCCGGTGGCGCCGCGCCGGGACGGGCACCGGGGCGAGCCGCGCCTGGACGGCGTGGACCCGCCAGGTGATCAGGTTCCGGGTCCCGGCGGTGCTGGGTTCGGCCGCGCTGCTCGGACTGCTCGCGTACGCGGCCCTGGGGCTGAACCTCGGCGAGGCGCACAGCGGCGCGCTGGCCAAGTCGGGACCGGCGTACGAGGGTCTGGCCACGCTCAAGCGGGCCGGGGTCCCGTCCGGCGTGCTCACGCCCGTGGACGTACTGGTCCCGGCCGGGACCGATCCCGCCGAGGTCGCCGCCCGGCTCCGGCAGGTGCGGGGCGTGCACACGGTCGTGGCGCCCGGCGGGGCCGGCTGGCGGCAGGGCGGGACGGCCCTGGTCACCGTGATCCCGGCCGCCGAGGGCGGGACGGCCGAGGGCAAGCGGGCCGTCGAGGCGATCCGTACCGCCGCTCCCCCGGGCACGCGGATCGGCGGCGAGACGGCCGCCGACCTCGACTTCACGAGGACGGTGTACGGCGCGTTCCCGATCCTGCTGGCCGTCATCGGGCTGCTGACGTTCGTGCTGCTGGCCCGGTCGTTCCGGTCCCTGCTGCTGCCGCTCAAGGCGGTGCTGCTCAACCTGGTGTCGCTGGGGGCCGTGCTGGGCGCGACCGTGCTGGTCTGGCAGCTGGGGTACGGCAGCGACCTGCTCTGGGGGATCTCGGCGACCGGCTCGATCGCGGTGTTCGTCCCGGCGATGCTGTTCGCGTTCCTGTACGGGCTGTCGATGGACTACGAGGTGTTCATCCTGGCCAGGATCCGCGAGGAGTACGACCGCACCGGCTCCACCGAGGCCGCGATCGTCGAGGGCATCGGGCGGACCGGGCGGCTGGTCACCAGCGCCGCGCTGATCCTGTGCCTGGCGTTCGTCTCGCTCGCCGCCGCGCCGATCATCGAGGTGAAGATCTTCGCGACCGGCCTGGCGCTCGGGATCCTGCTCGACGCCACGGTCGTGCGGGCGCTGCTCGTCCCGGCCCTGGTGTCGCTGTTCGGCCGGTGGAACTGGTGGCTGCCGCCGTGGGCCGCGCGGGTGCTGCGCGTCCCTCCATCAGGGGGCGGCGGTGGCGCGGGAGCGGTCGAGGGTGAGCTGCAGGGCCATCCCGGCCAGGACCGTGCCCATGAGCCGGCGCTGGACCCGCTGCCATAGGGGCCGCGCGGCCAGGAAGGCCGCGATCGAACCGGCGCCCAGGACGATGAGCGCGTTCACCGTGATCGCGACCGTGATCTGGGCGAGCCCCAGCAGCAGGATCTGCAGCGCCACGCCGCCGCGCTCGGGATCGACGAACTGCGGCAGCAGCGACACGTAGAAGATCGCGATCTTGGGGTTGAGCAGGTTGGTGACCAGCCCCATCGTGAACAGCCGGCGCGGCGGGTCGGCGGGCAGCTCGCGCGGCGCGAACGCCGTCCGCCCGCCGGGCCGCAGCGCCTGCCAGGCCAGCCACAGCAGGTACGCGGCGCCGGCGAGCTTGAGGACCGTGTAGACGGCGGGCACCAGCGTGAAGACCGCGGTCAGGCCGGCGGCCGCGGCCGTCACGTACAGCAGGAATCCGGCCGCGACGCCCGCCAGCGAGATCAGCCCGGCCCTGCGGCCCTGGATCACCGAGCGGGACACCAGATAGATCATGTTGGGCCCGGGCGTGAGAACGACCCCGAGCCCGATGAGGGCGATGCCGGCGACGGCGGTGAGTGAAACCATGCGATGACGGTAGAACCCCGGCATATCTCGGTGCAATAATCCGGATTGCTCTCGGGGCAATATTGGTGATCTTCCGACGATCAGCGACAGGGGCGGGTGACGGTGGAGGACTACCGGCGGGTGGCCGACAGGATCGCGGCCGAGATCGCGGCGGGGCGGCTGCGTCCCGGCGAGCGGCTCCCTCCGCAGCGCGCGCTGGCGCGGCGGCTGGCCATCGCCGACTCCACCGCCACCCGTGTCTACGCCGAGCTGGTCCGGCGCGGGCTGGTCGTCGGCGAGGTGGGCCGGGGAACGTTCGTCCGCGCGGCGCGGCCCGCCGCCGCGCCCGCCCTGACCCAGCCCGCCGCCACCAGGATCGACCTCGAACTCAACTACCCCATGGTCGAAGGGCAGACCGAACGGCTCGCCGCCGGTCTCGAACGGCTCCGCCGCCCCGACGTCCTGGAAGCGGCCCTTCGTCCCATGGGAGCCGGCGGCACCCCCGGTGCCCGCGAGGCGGCGGCGGCCGTGCTGGCCGGTCCCGGCTGGAGCCCCGACCCCGGGCACATCCTCTTCAGCGGGAACGGACGGCAGGCGATGGCCGGGGCCGTCTCGGCGCTCGTCCCCACCGGAGGGCGCCTGGCCGTCGAGGAACTCACCTACCCGGTCATCAAGGCCATCGCGGGGAGGCTGGGCATCACCCTGGTCCCCGTCGCGACCGACGAGCACGGGCTGGTCCCCGGCGCGCTCGCCGACGCCCACGGCCGCACGCCGGTCCAGGCCGTCTACGTCCAGCCGACCCTGCACAACCCGTACGGCACGACGATGCCGCCGCACCGCCGGGCCGAGCTGGCCGGCGTCCTGGACGAGCTGGGCCTGTACGCGGTCGAGGACGCGGTCTGGGCCTTCCTGGACGGGGACGCCCCCGCGCCCCTCGCCGCGTCGGCGCCGGGCCGCACGATCCTCGTCGACAGCCTCTCCAAGCGGCTGGCGCCCGGCCTGACCGCGGGCTTCGCGGTCACGCCCCCGGACCTGCTCGACCGGGTGGGCGCGGCGCTGCGGACCGGCGCCTGGACGCCGGCGGGGTACGCGCTGGAGGCGGCGGCCGGGTGGCTGGCCGACGGCACGGTCACCGCCCTGTCCGAGGCGAAGCGCGCCGACGCCGCGTACCGCCAGGAGATCGCCGGCCGGGAACTCGCGGACGCGGCGCTGCGTACCGCCGCGCACTCCTACTTCTGCTGGTGGGACCTGCCCGCGCCGTGGCGCGCCGAGACCTTCGTCGCGGCGGCCGCGCGGCGCGGGATCGCCGTGACCCCGGCCGCCGCGTTCGTGGTCGGCTCCGGCGCCGCCCCGCACGCGGTACGGATCGGCCTGGCCTCTCCCCCGCCCGGCGTGCTCGCGGACGCCCTCCGGACCCTCGCCGCCATCGCCCGGGGCACGCCCGACGACGCCGCGCTCGACTGAAGCCCCGGCGCCGAACGTCCCGGCCCGTACGACCGGGCGTTACGACTCGGCGCGCTCGACGACGGCCGCCCACTCCTGCAGCAGCTCCTGCGCCGCGTCGGAGTCCAGGGCCTCGGCCCACAGGTGGGTGACGGCCTCGGACGGGTCGGGCAGCACGAGCACCCAGCTCCCGTCCTCCTCCACGACCCGCACGCCGTCGGTGGTGTCGATGGTCCGGTCGCCCGCCGCCTCGACGACATGCCGCATCACGCCGCCCTTGGCCGCCCACGGCGTCGGCACCGACCGGCGCAGCAGATGAGCCTCGGGGATGCGGCGGTCGATCTGCGACAGCGTCAGCCGCGTCCGCGCGACCAGGCCGACCAGCCGGACGAACGCGGCGATCCCGTCCACGGTCCGGCTGAACTCGGGCATCAGGAACCCGCCCCGGCCGTCCCCGGCGAAGATCACCTCGGGCCGCCCGGCGGCCTTGGTCAGCACGTCCTGCGAGGTGGAGGTCCACTCCACCTGGACGCCGTGGAACCGGCACACCTGCTCGGCGACCCGGGTGGTGGTGACCGGCAGCGCCACCCGGCCGCCGCGCCGCTCGGCCGCGACCAGGTCCAGCATCACCAGCAGCGCCCGGTCGTCGCCGATCAGCGCGCCGCTCTCGTCCACCAGCGAGATCCGCTCCCCCACCGGGTCGAACCGGACGCCGAACGCGGCCCGCGAGGAGGACACCAGCTCGCCCAGCCGCTGCAGGTCGCGCATCCGCTCGGCGAGGGTCTCGGTCGGGTTGGCCTCGTCCAGCCGGTTGTTGCGGGTCAGCACGTCCACGCCGACCCGGCCCAGCAGCGTCGGCAGCACCAGCGAGGCGGTACCGCCGGCGCAGTCCAGAACGATCTTCAGCCCGGCCTCGCGGACACCGCTCATGTCCACCCGGCGCAGCAGCTCGTGGGCGTAGGTCTCGACCGTCCGGGCCGGATAGGTCAGCTCGGCGATCTCGCCGGGGAACGCCCGCCGGTACTCCTGCCGCCCGAAGACCCGCTCCAGCTTGCGCTGGGCCGCCTGGGACAGGTCGGCGCCGTCGGGGGCCAGGAACATGATGTCCACGCCCTGCGGGTCGCCCGGCGTCGTGCGCAGGTAGAGGCCGCCCGCGCAGTCCTCCCTGGCGGTCTCGAACCGCGCCATCGGCAGCGGGCACGCCTCCAGGTCGCGGACCTCGATCGCGCTGGAGGTGAGCGCGCTGATCACCGCCCGCTTGAGCGTGCGGGCCGCGCGCGAGACGTCCCGGCCGGTCACCACCGCGGTGCCCTTCTTGAGCGTGGTGGCGTACGCGCTGGCCAGCCGGACCGCCAGCTCCGGGGTGATCTCCACGTTGATCAGCCCGGACACCCCGCGCGGGCCGAACAGGTTGCGCTGCCCCCGCGACTCCCAGATCACGCTGGTGTTGACGACCGCGCCGGCCTCGATGGTCTTGAACGGGTACACCTTGACCTGGCTGGAGACGTACGCCTCGGCCTCGATCACGCACTCGTCCCCGACGATCGCGCCCTCCTCGACCCGGGCGCCGGCCATGATGTCGGTGTTCTTGCCGATCACGCAGCCGCGCAGGTTGGTCGAGGGCGCGATGAAGACGTTGTCGTGCACGATGGCGCGGTGCAGGAACGCGCCCTCCTTGACCACCACGTTGCTGCCCAGCACGGTGAACTCGCGCAGCTCGACGCCCGCCTCGACCTTGGCGTAGTCGCCGACGTACAGCGGGCCCTTCAGGACGGCCTCGGCGTCCACCTCGGCGCCCTCGGCGATCCACACGCCCGGCGACAGCTCGAACCCCTGCAGGTCGACGTCCACCAGGCCGGAGAGCATGTCGGCCTGGGCCTTCATGTAGCTGGCGTGGGTGCCGACGTCCTCCCAGTAGCAGTCTGCGACGTACCCGTACAGCGGCGCGCCCTCGGCCAGCAGCTTGGGGAACACGTCGCCGGACCAGTCCACGGACTCGCCGGTCGCGACGTGGTCGAGGACCTCCGGCTCCATGACGTAGATGCCGGTGTTGACGGTGTCGGAGAACACCTGCCCCCAGGTGGGCTTCTCCAGGAAGCGCTGGATGCGGCCCTCGTCGTCGACGATGATGATGCCGAACTCCAGCGGGTTGGGGACCCGCTTGAGGCCGATGGTGACCATCGCGCCGTTGCGGCGGTGGAAGCGCACCATGTCGGTCAGGTCGATGTCGGTGAGCGCGTCCCCGGAGATCACCAGGAACCGGTCGTCGCGCAGCGCCTCCGCCGCGTTCTTGACGCTGCCCGCGGTGCCCAGCGGGATCTCCTCGGTGGCGTAGCTCAGCGACATGCCGAGCTCCTCGCCGTCGCCGAAGTAGTTGCGGATCAGCGCGGCCAGGAACTGCACGGTGACCACGGTCTCGCTGAACCCGTGCCGCTTGAGCAGCCGCAGCACATGTTCCATGATCGGCCGGTTGACGAGCGGGAGCAGGGGCTTGGGCTGGTTGGCGGTCATCGGACGCAGCCGCGTCCCCTCGCCGCCCGCCATCACAACGGCCTTCATCGCGTGGACTCCGCTCCCTTCTGGTCGCCGGCCGAGGGATCCCGATCGGCGCCCGGCCCCGGACGCGGATCCGGGGGCGGTTCCGGAGGCGGTTCCGGGGGCCCGGCACGGCCGGCCAGCACCAGTTGCCGCGTCTGCGCCCAGTAGAGAAGGGCCGCCCACCAGTACAGGGCCGTCCCCCAGATGGCGAACGACCATCCGATGATCCGCGCGCCCGTGGCCACGGCGCCGTCGTGCCCGCCGAGCAGGAGCAGCGGGAACGCGTAGAGCAGGCACGCCGTCGCGGCCTTGCCGATGAAGTGCACCGGCAGCGCCCCGCCGTACCCCAGCCGGCGCAGCACCGGCACGATCGGCGTGATCGCCACCTCCCTGGCCACCAGCAGGACCACCAGCCAGAGCGGGATGATCTCCCGTACGGTCAGCCCCACCAGGGTCGCCAGGATGTAGAGCCGGTCGGCCGCCGGATCCAGCACGACGCCCAGCCGGCTCATCTGGTTCAGCATCCGCGCGAGCTTGCCGTCCAGCCAGTCCGAGAGACCGGCCACCACCAGCACGCCGAGCGCCCACCAGTCGGCCTCGGCCAGCACCAGCCACAGGAAGAGCGGAACCCCCAGCAGCCGGGCGAAGCTCAGCGCGTTCGGTACCGTCCAGATCCGGCCCCACGCCGCGTCCCGGCCCGGCTCCGGTGACCTGTCGACATCAGGACTCACTGACGCGATCGCCTCCCCTTCCCCAATGACCATGAGCCTATCGTCAGGCCGGGTAAACCCCTCCGTTCGATCCCGGCCCTACCTGGCGTCGGCGCGGCGTCCGGCGCCGGCCGCCGCGCCGAGGGGCAGCAGGGCGGTCACCACGAAGCCGCCCGCGGCGCCCGGACCGGTCTCGACCGTCCCGCCGACGCTGCGGGCGCGCTCGGTCATCCCGATGATCCCGAAGCCGGTGCCCGTGCCGCCGGCGGCGCGGCCGCGGCCGTTATCGGCCACCGTGATCCGCAGCACTCCGCCCTCGCGCTCCAGGGCCACCTCGACGCCGCTCGCCCGGGCGTGCTTGACCACGTTGGTCAGCGCCTCCTGGACGATCCGGTACGCCACGATCCCGGCCTCCGGCTCCTCGCGGCCCTCGCCCCGTTCGGTCAGTACCGCCTCGAGCCCGGCGGCCCGGGCCGCCTCGACCAGCTCGGCGATGCCCGCCGCGCCCGGTGGCACCGCGCGCGGCACGCCGGCGTCCTCGTGCTCGCGCAGCACCTGGAGCGTGGCCCGCAACTCGGTCCGGGTGTCGCGGCAGGTGGCGGCGATGCCGTCGAGCGTGCCGGCGAGTTCGGTGCGGTCCAGCGGCCGATGCGACTTGACCAGGTGGGCGGCCGCGCCCGCCTGCACGCCGATCACCGTGACGCTGTGCGCCAGCAGGTCGTGCAGGTCGCGGGCGATGCGCAGCCGCTCCTCGGCGACCCGCCGGCGGGCCTCCTCGTCGCGGGTGCGCTCGGCCCGCTCGGCCCGTTCGGTGATCGCCGCCATCCGCGCCCGGTGCACCCGCCATCCCTGGACGCCGACGACCACGGCGACGATGGCCTCGATCACACCGACCTGCTCGATGCCGCTGCGCCCGCTCGCGCCCATGGCGAAGATCACAGCGCAGGCGAGCAGCAGCGCGGCGGTTCCCGCCAGGACGGTCCGCACCCGGTGCCCGAGGACCGCGAACGTGAACAGCGCGAAGATCTCGGCGGGGGCGGCCGCGTGATGCTGGTACTGCAGCAGATGGAACGGCAGCGCCAGGGCGACGACCGCGGCCAGCGCGGTCCCGGGACGGCGGCGTCGCCAGGTCAGCGGCACATGCGCCGCGACGAGCATGAGCGTGCCGGGACCGTCGAGCGGGCGGACGCCCGGCCACCTCGCCGCCGCGGCGACCGCGCATCCGGCGAGCCCTGCCGCCAGCAGGGCGTCCAGTGCCGTACCCCGGATCCGGTCTTTGATCACCACAGCGCCAGTCTGCCCGAAACCCGCACCCACCACGAACGGCCCGGCCCTTGGACAGCGGGACGCCCGAGGGCCTAACGTCGGCGGCGACACATCGCGGGTGCCCGGCGAACCGGGCTGAGATAGCGGCTGGTACGGCCGCTGACCGCCGAACCTGTCCGGGTAATGCCGGCGTAGGGAGAGATCAAGTCAGATGGCCGAAACCGTGGTTTCACATGCCCGCAAGACCTACCTGCAGGGCTCGCGCGCCGATGTGCGGGTGCCGATGCGGGAGGTACCGCTGACCGACGGCGGCGCCGTGGTGCTGTACGACACGTCCGGGCCGTACACCGATCCCGCGTACGAGGCGGACGTGCGGCGCGGGCTTCCGGCGCTGCGCGAGGCGTGGATCGCCGGGCGCGGCGACACCGCCGGGTACGAGGGCCGTTCCGTGCGGCCGGAGGACGACGGGCGCGGGTCGTCCGATCCGCTCAGGGACCGGGCGGCGTTCCCCGAACGCCGCCCGCGCAGGTCCACCGGAGGGGCGGTGACGCAGCGCGCCTACGCCCGGCAGGGAGAGATCACGCCGGAGATGGAGTTCGTGGCGCTGCGCGAGGGCGTCGAGCCGGAGTTCGTGCGGAGCGAGCTGGCCGCCGGGCGGGCGGTGCTGCCGGCCAACGTCAACCATCCCGAGATCGAGCCGATGATCATCGGCAGGAACTTCCTGGTCAAGGTCAACGCGAACATCGGCAACAGCGCGGTGGCGTCCTCGATCGAGGACGAGGTCGAGAAGATGACCTGGGCGGCCCGCTGGGGCGCCGACACGATCATGGACCTGTCCACCGGCCGGGACATCCACACCACCCGCGAGTGGATCCTGCGCAACTCCCCCGTCCCGGTCGGCACCGTGCCGCTCTACCAGGCGGTGGAGAAGGTCGGCGGCGACCCGGCCGCGCTCACCTACGAGGTCTTCCGCGACACCGTGATCGAGCAGGCCGAGCAGGGCGTCGACTACATGACCGTGCACGCGGGCGTCCTGCTGCGGTACGTGCCGATGACGGCCCGGCGCAAGACCGGGATCGTCTCGCGGGGCGGCTCGATCATGGCCGCCTGGTGCCTGGCCCATCACGAGGAGAACTTCCTCTACACGCGCTTCCGCGAGCTGTGCGAGATCTTCGCCGCGTACGACGTGACCTGGTCGCTGGGCGACGGGCTGCGGCCGGGCTCGATCGCCGACGCCAACGACGAGGCGCAGTTCGCCGAGCTGCGCACCCAGGGCGAGCTGACCCGGATCGCGGCCGGGTACGGCTGCCAGGTGATGAACGAGGGCCCGGGGCATGTCCCGATGCACAAGATCAAGGAGAACGTGGACCGGCAGCAGGAGTGGTGCGACGGGGCGCCGTTCTACACCCTCGGGCCGCTGACCACCGACATCGCGCCGGGCTACGACCACATCACCTCGGCGATCGGCGCCGCGATGATCGGCTGGCACGGCACCGCGATGCTCTGCTACGTCACCCCGAAGGAGCATCTGGGGCTGCCCGACCGCGACGACGTGAAGGCGGGGATGATCGCGTACAAGATCGCCGCCCATGCCGCCGACCTGGCCAAGGGGCATCCGGGCGCCCAGGCGTGGGACGACGCGCTGTCGGACGCGCGGTTCGAGTTCCGCTGGGAGGACCAGTTCAACCTGGCGCTGGATCCGGAGACGGCGCGCTCGTTCCATGACGAGACGCTGCCCGCCGCGCCCGCCAAGACCGCGCACTTCTGCTCGATGTGCGGCCCGCACTTCTGCGCGATGAAGATCACACAGGATGTGCGCCGGTACGCCGACGAGCGCGGGCTCGCCGGGCCGGAGGCGCTGGACGCGGGGATGCGCGACAAGGCGGCCGAATTCACCGGTTCGGGCGGCCGGATCTACCTGCCGGTGACCGGATCCGGCGACTGACCCGATTCCGGGTCCCCCCGTTCGCCCGGACTCACGCGGCCAGGGACGCCAGGGCCGCGCGTACGGGCCCAGGCCCAGGACGATGGACGGCGCGGGTGACCGTGGTGGTCACCCCCCCCGTCCGTGCCCCCGTGTCAGGCGTTCCGGCCCCACACGTACAGGCCGAGCGCCATCACCAGCACGCTGATCGCGCTCGCCACGCCCCGCAGCGTGTTCCAGGCGGTCCAGCGCGAGGAGTAGTCGGTCCAGATCCTGGCCGCCTCGGCGGGGTCGGCCGGGATCTTGGTGACGTCCAGCGCCTCGTTCATCGGCACGTTCACGATCACGGTCGGCAGGAACGCGCCCAGCAGGTAGATCCCGGCCGCCACGAAGAACAGCACCGCCGCCGAACGCTGGCCCAGGAGCAGCAGCGCCCCGCCCGTGGCCAGGCCGGCCAGCGGCGCGCCCGTGAAGTGGCTCAGGAAGACCGGGTTGAGGATTTTCTGGTTGATGCTCTGCATCGCCGCTATCGCGCTGCCCGCCTTGACGGCGTCCAGCCCGGGCATCACCGCGGTCGAGAAGGCGAGGAAGACCCCCGACACCCCGGTGGTGAGCAGCATCGCGAGCGTCGCCGCAACAGCGGCCAGCGTGAATTTCATCAGGTTTCCTTTCAGCTCCACACGCCGCTGGCGGCGGTGTCGCGGGCGAAGTCGGCGAAGTCCCGGGGCTCGCGGCCCAGGGCGCGCCGGACACCGTCGGCCGGGCGCGCGTTGCGCCCGTCCAGCACGGTGGTGAACAGGTAGAGGAGCAGTTCGCTGACCTCGTCGGGGACCCCGTGCTCCTTGAGCGCGGCGGCGTACCCGTCGGCGGGCACCGAGGTAAAGTGGATCTTACGGCCGGACGCCTCGGCGATCTCGGCGACCGCCTCGGCGAAGGTCAGCGCGCGGCGGCCGGTGATCTCGTACGTCCGGCCCACGTGGCCGTCCTCGGTCAGCGCGGCGACCGCCACGTCCGCGATGTCGTCGGCGTCGGCGAACGGCTCGGGCACGTCCCCGGCCGGGACCGCCACCTCGCCCGCCAGCACCCCGTCCAGCAGGTAGTCCTCGCTGAAGTTCTGGGCGAACCAGCTGGCCCGCAGGACCGTCCACTCGGCGCCGGCGTCCTTGAGCGCCTGCTCGGCCACCTTCGCCTCGTCCTCGCCGCGCCCCGACAGCAGCACGACCCGGTCCGCGCCCGCCTCCACCGCCGCCGCGCCGAACGCCCCGATGTCCTCGGCCGCGCCCGGCACCGTCAGGTCCGGGTAGTAGGCCATGTACACCGCGTCCACGCCGTCGAGGACGGCCTTCCAGGTCGACCGGTCCTTCCAGTCGAACGGGGGCTCCCCGGACCGCGACCCGACCCGTACGGGAACGCCGCGCTCCTCCAGCCTCCGCACCACCCGGCGGCCGGTCTTGCCCGTTCCGCCCAGGATCAGCTTCGTCGATGCGTTCGAGTTGTTCGTGTTGTCCGTCATGCCCATCAGTCAACCGAGCGGCGGACTCCGCGGACATCGTCGAGAGACTGGACCGCATACGCGAGCGTCTAATCTGAGCGCATGGACGCGCTGACCGACCTGCTGGACGGCCCCCGGGCCCGCGGCGCGTTCCTGCTGCGCGCGACGATGAGCGCGCCGTGGAGCATCCACTGCGCCGACGAGGCGCCGCTCAGCCTGTTCGCGATGGTGCGCGAGCACGCGTGGGTCCTGGCGGACGGCTTCGCCCCGGTCCGGATCGGGCCGGGCGACATCGTGATCGCGCGCGGACCCGAGCCGTACACCGTCGCCTGCGATCCCGCCGCGCCCGTGACGGTCATCATCAATCCCGGGCAGTCGTGCTCCGCGCCGGACGGGCGGAGCACGACCGAGGAGATGTGGTTCGGCGTACGGAGCTGGGGCAACGACCCCGGCGGCGCGACCGTGATGCTGATCGGCACGTACCCGATGCGCGGCGCCGTCACCCAGAAGCTGCTGGCCGCGCTGCCGCCGCTGATCGTGCTGTCCGCGGACACGCTGGACTCGCCGCTGCTGCGGCTGCTCGACCAGGAGATCGTCAAGGACGACCCCGGCCAGGACGTCGTGCTCGACCGGCTGCTCGACCTGCTGCTGATCGCCGTGCTGCGGACCTGGTTCTCGCGTCCCGAGGCCGAGGCGCCCGGCTGGTACCGGGCCGCCGGCGATCCCGTCGTCGGCCCCGCGCTGCGGCTGCTGCACGACGACCTCGCCCATCCGTGGACGGTCGCCACCCTCGCGGAGAAGAGCGGCGTCGCCCGCGCGACCCTCGCGCAGCGGTTCGCCAGGCTCGTCGGCGAGCCTCCGATGGGATACCTGACCGGGCTGCGGCTGGCCCAGGCCGCCGACCTGCTCCGCGAGACCGACGCGACGCTGGAGGCGGTGGCCCGCAAGGTGGGCTACGGCACCGCGTTCGCGCTCAGTACGGCCTTCAAGCGCGAACACGGCGTCAGTCCGCAGGAGTACCGCCTCAACCGGTGACCCCGCGAGGGCCGAGCGTCATGGCCGGTCGCGGCCCGGGACGGACAGGCGCACGTCGTCGACCTGCGCGCTGCCCTCGTAGAAGTTCATGTGCGGGTCACCGATCATGAACGTGTCGGGGTAGGCCGACCCGGCGGGCCAGGTGTCACGGTCGGTGTAGGTGCCGCCCGCCCCGTTCCAGGTCCAGTCGGCGTTGAAGCGCCCGTCGTACTCCGATGGCTTCTGGTTGTAGTGCCAGATCGGCTCGCCGTCCTGGACGAACGCGCGCGTGTAGCGGTACGTCGCCTGCCCGACGTGCGCGAACACCCCGGACATCTCCATCGTGTACGCGCCGTCGCGCCGTTCGATGGCGAACCGGTAACTCTCCTCGGGCATCAGTTCCGGCTTCAGGTCGACCTGGGACACGATGGCCTTGCCCTTGGCGACCCCGCACTCGCTGTGCATCAGGTACTCGGTACCGGGCTGGTTGGTGTAGCGCCGGTCGTCGGTCATGAAGATGGCGTTGACGCCGTTGCCGGTGCCCGCGCCGTACGGCTCGTACTGCTTGGTCTGCGGGTTGCAGTAGCGCAGCCCCGTGCCGGTGTACTTGTAGCGGTTGTAGGAGTCCATCGCCACCTTGCGGTGCGTGTGGACGAAGACGTTGTTGTGCGGCGCCGGACGCGCGTAGTCCATGATGCCGAGGTAGTAGAAGCCGTTGGAGTCGGTACGGACGTCGTACCACTGGCACTCGGGCCGGGAGAAGTCGCCGCTCGACGCCCACGGATGGTTGGTCTTGCAGCCCTCGGGCGAGTAGCCGTTGATCCGCCCGTCCGCGTAGTCCCACGAGCCCTCGCGCTGCCCGCCGAAGTCGAGCCCGCGCAGCGTCATCTCCACGCGGTACTCGCTCGGCAGCGCCTGCGTGGAACGGATGAGCACCCCGCCGTGATGGCTGGGCTCGTCCATGTGCGCGACGCCCTTGCGGGTCGTCAGCGAGGGCGGCGCGTCCGGAGTGCCGTCCTTGTCGGAGTCGCGGGCGGCCAGCTCGGCCGTCAGCCAGCCGCCGGCGCCGAAGCTGAACGACTTGCGATAGGTGTCGAAGGCGGACAGCTGCTGCCGGAACGCCGGGCCGCCCACGGTCTCGAAGAACTTGCCGTCGTTGTCGTAGGCGTCGACGTCGTACGGGCTGCCCGGCCCGTCGTCGTCGCGGACCCAGCGGGCCTGGCCGTCACTCAGCGCCCGGTTGAACTTCTCCGCCCGTACCAGCCGCCAGTCGCCGTCGCCGCCCCGGCCGTCCCCGGGGCCGTCTGCTTGGGCCGGCGCCGTCACCAGTGCCGCCGGCAGGATCAACGGCAGCGCCAGTGCCATCGCTCCCCGTACGAACTTCCTCATCTTCGCCGCCTTCCGTCCCGCGCGTCCCGCGCGCACGCTGTCGGTCCGAGCGAGATTAGACCGATCCAATCCGGGCCCGCCACGGCAAACATGCACAAGATTGGTATTGACCACTGGGCGGCACTGCCGGACATAGGCCGGACACAGGCTCGCCAGGGAGGGATCGATACCGGATGAAGAGGTATTTACCAGTACGCGGATCGGAAGGCCAGCAGGGCCCGGGAGAGGGGCCTCAGGTCAAGCCGCGCACCCGCTGATCCGCCCCGTTCGCGGCCTGTTCCGGACACGTTCCCGGGACGTTCCCCCCGGCCGGGAACCACGGCGCGCGCGGCGGCGTTTCACTCCGGAAAGGGCCCCATCGATATGACATGATGCGGGGCACATCAGCCGATACAAGGAGTGATATGACCACGAAACCGACCGGGGACGATCTGCGCACCGTGTTCACGCGGTCGGACCTCGGCGGTGACGACAGGCTCGATCTGATGGAGTTCGGCATGGTGCTCGACAGCCTCGGGCTGTCATGGACGCGCGCCGAGGTCCAGGACAGGTTCGAACGGGCGGACACCAATCTCGACGGCTTCATCACCTTCCCCGAGCTCCGCGTCCTGCTGGACACGCAGGGCTGGGACGTCGGCTCCGCGCGCGCCTGACCGCGCACCCCCGGCTCGCACATCGCGACGACACGCACATCGAGCGGCGGGCGACCGAGACGGCCGCGCCCCGAAGACGGAGGGCACGCAGTGACCGCTGGCGGGGCGATCGACCTCGCGTCCGTCCGGCACGACGTGCCGACCTCGGCCCGCGCGTACGGCTGGATGCTCGGCGGCAGGGACAACTACGAGATCGACCGGCGGTTCCTGCTGACCACGCTGCCGGCGTTCCCCGAATGCGTGGACATCGCCCGGCAGAACCGCGCGTTCCTGTACCGCGCCGTACGGCATCTGGCGCAGGAGGAGGGCATCCGGCAGTTCATCGATCTGGGCTGCGGGCTGCCGACCGAGAACAACGTGCACCAGGTCGCCCGGTCCTTCGCGCCCGACGCGCGGGTGGTGTACGTCGACATCGATCCGATCGTGCTGGCGCACGCGCGGGCACTGCTGGCCTCCGACGCCGGCACCGCCGTGCTGCAGGCCGACATGCGCGAGCCGGAGAAGGTGCTCGACCACCCCGACGTGCGGCACCTGATCGACTTCAGCGAGCCGGTCGCGGTGCTGTTCCTGTCGGTGGTGCACCATCTGGGGGACGACGACGATCCGCGCGGGACGCTCCGTACGATCATCGACCGGGCGGCGCCGGGCAGCTGCCTGTGCCTGTCCCAGGTCGTGGCCGACGACCCCGCGCGCGGCCGGGAGATGAGCAGGCTGATCTCCGGCCAGGGCATCCCGTGGCGGACCCGCACGCCGGCCGAGGTGGACGCGTTCCTGGACGGGTTGGAGCCGGTCGAGCCGGGACTGGTCAACCTGGCCGACTGGCGGCCCGACCCGGACCAGCCCGCCCTCGCCCCGGTGGACGAGCCGCTGCTGCCCTACGTCGGGGCGACCAAGCTCAAACGCGGGGTCTACGAGTACGGCGGCATCGCCCGCAAGCCGTAGCCCGCATCGCCTTCGGGACCCCGCCTGGACCGCTTCCAGGCGGGGCTTCGGCACGTCAGGCGCCAGAATGACAGGCGGCCAGAATGGCAGGCGGTAGGTCAGCCGGTCAGACCGCGCGCCCGCGGCGGCGCCGGTAGAGGCGGACCAGCGCGGCGGTGGACGGGTCGGGCGCGCCGTCGGCGGGCTCCGCCGAGGTCAGCGCCGGCACCAGGTCCTGCGCCATCACCTTGCCCAGCTCGACGCCCCACTGGTCGAACGAGTCGATCCCCCAGACCGTCCCCTGCACGAACACGATGTGCTCGTACAGCGCGATCAGCTGCCCCAGCGTCGCCGGGGTGAGGCGGGGCGCCAGGATCGTGCTGCTCGGCCGGTTGCCGGGCATCACCTTGTGCGGGACGAGGTCGGCGGGCGTCCCTTCGGCGGCGATCTCCTCGGCCGTCTTGCCGAACGCCAGCGCCGAGGCCTGCGCCAGCATGTTGGCCATCAGCAGATCGTGCATGCCGCCGCCGTCGGCCTGGACGTCCTCGAACGGCTCGGCGAAGCCGATGAAGTCGGCCGGGACCAGCCGGGTGCCCTGGTGCAGCAGCTGGTAGAAGGCGTGCTGCCCGTTGGTGCCGGGCTCGCCCCAGTAGATCTGCCCGGTCTGCGCGACGACCGGTGCCCCGTCGGCCCGTACCGACTTGCCGTTGGACTCCATCGTGAGCTGCTGCAGGTAGGCGGGGAACCGCGACAGCCGCTGGCTGTACGGCAGGACCGCCAGGGTCTGCGCGGCGAAGAAGTCGGTGTACCAGACGCCGAGCATCCCCATGATGACCGGCAGGTTGGCCTCGAACGGCGCGCGCCGGAAGTGGTCGTCGATCGCGTGGAACCCGCCGAGCATCTCGCGGAACCGGTCCGGCCCGATCGCGATCATCAGCGACAGCCCGATCGCGCCGTCCATCGAGTACCGGCCGCCGACCCAGTCCCAGAACCCGAACATGTTGCCGGTGTCGATCCCGAACTCCGCGACCCGCTCGGCGTTCGTCGACACGGCCACGAAGTGCCGCGACACGGCCTTCTCGTCGCCCAGCCGGTCGACCAGCCACGCCCGCGCGGCGCGCGCGTTGGCCAGGGTCTCCAGCGTGCCGAACGTCTTGGAGCTGACGATCACCAGCGTCTGCTCGGGATCGAGGTCGGCCAGCGTCCCGGTCACGTCGGCCGGATCGATGTTGGACACGAACCGGCACGAGATCCCGGCATCCGCGTAGTCGCGCAGCGCCTCGTACGCCATGGCAGGGCCCAGGTCGGAGCCGCCGATGCCGATGTTGACCACCGTGCGGATCGGCTTTCCGGTGAAGCCCGTCCACTTGCCCGAACGCACCCGCCCGGAGAAGTCCGCCATCTTGTCCAGGACGGCGTGCACATCGGCCACGGCGTCCTGGCCGTCCACCGTCAGGGAGGCGTCCCGGGGCATCCGCAGCGCGGTGTGCAGGACGGCCCGGTCCTCGCTGACGTTGATCCGCTCACCGGCGAACATCGCGTCGATGCGCTCCCGCAGCCCGGCCCGCTCGGCCAGGGCCACCAGCAGCCGGACCGTCTCGTCGGTCGCCCGGTGCTTGGAGAAGTCCAGGTAGAGGTCGCCGCCGGTCGCCGTCATCCGCTCGGCCCGTCCCGGGTCCTTGTCGAACAGCTCGCGCAGGTGCCGCCCGGCCAGCTCCTCGTGGTGGTGTGCGGTCAGCGCCGCCCACTCGGAGCTTTCGGTGATATCGGCCATGTCCCCTCATCTCCTTGCCCAACCGGCCGGGCCGCCCCCGGATGCGGCTCCCCTGTCCCTTCCCCGCATCCCGGCTCCATGCCAAAGGCGATCATAGGTCGGGGGCCCGCCGCGCGCCGCCGCTCCCCCAGGAACGGTGTGTCAACCGGCCTGGGGGGCGGTGGTCATCGGACGGCGACCGCCGGTTCGGGCACCGTCCCGCCGGGGCCCGCGGCCAGGGCGGGCACCGGAACGGGAGCGGGCTCCGCCGGCGGGGCGGGGTCCTCGGCCGGGGCGGTCACGGCGGCCGCGCGGCCGAAGAGGGTGATCTTGCCCATCCGCCACAGCGCGTAGCCGGCGGCCAGGGCGGCCAGCACGCTGATCGTCCCGGCGAGGGAGAGCGCGGCGCGAGGGCCCAGGCTGTCGCTCAGGAAGCCCAGCAGGGGCCCGCCCGCGGCGCCCGAGGCGGCACCGACCATGCCCTGAGCGGCGATCACACGGCCGCGCAGAATGGCGGGGCTGTCGAGCTGGACGCGGGTGCTGACGGTGGTGTCGATCACGACCGCGCCCGCCGCGATGGGCAGCAGCACGGCACCGAACATCAGCAGGTTGGCCGAGCCACCGCTGATCATCTGGCCGATCGAGCACACCGACGCCATGGCCAGCAGCAGGGCCAGGGAGAGCCGGGCCCGGCTGGCGGCGTAGAGGCCGCCGAGGACGGTGCCGACCGCGAAGGCGACCGAGAGCGCGCCGTACCCGGAGGCGCCGCCGTTCAGCGGGCCCTCGCTCATGGCGGCCATCGTCACCTGGTAGTTGCGGCCGAGGCTGCCCAGCACGAACGCCAGGCCGAGGGTGACCAGCATCCAGGGGGTCCGGAACACGTAGCGCAGCCCCGCGGAGACGCCCCGCTCGCCGGCCTCGGCTCGCGGGATGGGGTGCAGTTCGCGCTTGCGGATCAGCGCCAGGACGATGATCACGCCGGCGAAGCTGACCGCGTCGGCCGCGAAGGCGCCGGCCACCCCGGCGAGCGGGATCACCACGCCGGCCAGGCTCATCCCGAGGATCCGCCCGGCCGAGCTGAGCACCGAGCCCAGCGACAGCGCGTTGGACAGGTCCTCGGGGCCCACGACCTCGGCACCGAACCGGCCCAGGGACGGGCTGCTGAGCGCCGTCGCGGTACCGGACAGGAACGAGATCATGTACAGCCAGGTGGTGGACCCCGGATCGCCGGAGGCCATGAAGGCCAGGGTCGTGGACAGGGCCGCCTGGACGATCTGGCCGGTCATGACGACCTGGCGGGCCGGCAGCCGGTCGGCGATCACACCTCCCCACGGCCCGAGCAGGAGGGTCGGCACGGCCTGCATGAGGAGCCCGAGCCCGACGCTGGTCGCCGATCCGGTGATGGACAGGATCAGCCAGTTGAGCGCCAGCACCTGCATCCACGTACCGGTGACCGAAATCAGGTCAGCGGTCGCCCACATTCGATAGTTGTGGTGACGCAGCGAGCGCAACATAGGAGGTAGTGCCAAAACCCTCTTCCTTCTTGTGGGAGCACAGAGAGCTTCAACCAACGACCCCCAAACCCATGTTCCGGTCAAACCGCAATGTGCGGCGGATCACGTTTGATCATGAATGTCCGGTGTTGTTTCCGGTCCGGCGCAGGGGGCACCACCCGGGCATGAGCATCGCGACGACCAACCCCGCGACGGGCCGGGTGGAACGGACCTTCGACGCGCTGACCGGCAAGGAGATCGACGAGCGCCTCGACCGGGCCACCGAGGCCTTCGCGGCCCTGCGCGGCACGGAGATCGCCGCCCGCGCCCGCTGGATGGAGGCCGCCGCCGGCATCCTGGAGGATGAGGCCGGGCGGATCGGCGCGGTGATGACGGCCGAGATGGGCAAGACGGTCACGTCCGCGCGCGCCGAGGCCCTCAAATGCGCCAAGGCGTGCCGCTTCTACGCCGATCGCGCCGCGGACTTCCTGGCCGACCGGCCCGCCGACGCCGCCGCCGTGGGCGCGGAGCGGGCCTGGCTGCGCTTCCAGCCGATCGGCCCGGTCCTGGCCGTGATGCCGTGGAACTTCCCGCTCTGGCAGGTGATCCGCTTCGCCGCCCCCGCGCTGATGGCGGGGAACACGGGCCTGCTCAAGCACGCGTCGAACGTCCCGCAGACGGCGCTGTTCCTGGAGGAGCTGTTCCGCCGCGCGGGCTTCCCGGAGGGCGCGTTCCAGACCCTGCTGATCGGTTCCGGCCAGGTCGACGGGATCGTCCGCGACCGGCGGGTCCGGGGCGCCACGCTGACCGGCAGCGAGCCCGCGGGGCGCGCGGTCGGATCGGCCGCGAGCGAGGAGATCAAGCCGAGCGTGCTGGAACTGGGCGGCAGCGACCCGTTCGTCGTCATGCCGTCGGCCGACATCGCCCGCGCGGCCGAGACGGCGGCGGCCTCCCGCTGCCTCAACAACGGCCAGAGCTGCATCTCCGCCAAGCGCTTCATCGTCCACACCGATGCCTACGACGAGTTCGAGCGGCGCTTCGTCGAGCACATGCGGGCCCAGCGGGTCGGCGACCCCATGGACGAGTCCACCGACATCGGCCCGCTGGCCACCGAGCAGGGCCGCGAGGACGTCGAGGCCCAGGTGGCCGACGCCGTCGGGGCGGGCGCCACCGTCCTGTGCGGCGGCGAGCGCCCCGGCGGCCCCGGCTGGTACTACCCGCCGACCGTGATCACCGGGATCACGCCCGGGATGCGGATGTACCGCGAGGAGGTCTTCGGCCCGGTGGCCTCACTCTTCCGGGTGGACGGCATCGCCGAGGCGATCGACCTGGCCAACGCCACCGACTTCGGCCTCGGCTCCAACGCCTGGACCCGGGATCCGGCCGAACGGGAGCGGTTCGCGACCGAACTCGACGCCGGGCAGGTCTTCATCAACGGGATGGTCACGTCCTATCCCGATCTCCCGTTCGGCGGCGTCAAGAACTCCGGCTACGGCCGCGAGCTCTCCGAACAGGGCATGCACGCGTTCTGCAACGTCAAGACCGTCTGGGCGGGCGCCTAGGACCCTTCCGCCTCGTGCTCGCGGCGCACCTCGTCCATGTCGATGGCCTCGGCCTGCGTGATCAGGTCCTCCAGCGCCGGCTCGGGCAGCGCGCCCGGCTCCGCGTACAGCACCATCCGGTCGCGGACGATCGCCAGCGTGGGGATCGAGGTGATGTCGAACGCCGACGACAGCTCCGGCTCGGCCTCGGTGTCGACCTTGGCGAACACGACGCCCGGATGGCGTTCCGACACCCGCTCGTACACCGGCGCGAACGACCGGCACGGCGCGCACCAGGACGCCCAGAAGTCGATCAGGACGAGACCGTCGCCGCCGACCGTCTCGTCGAACCGGTCCTTGGTGAGCTCGACCGTTGCCATGACGAATTCCCCCTCGGGTTGGCCCTCACCTATGTCAACCACAGCGTTCGCGGGACACATTCCAGGGTCATCGCGAAGCTTCGAGGATCCGCGCGAGCTCCTGCAGGTTCTTCTTCATCCCCTTCTTGAAGAGCCGCTCACCGCCGACGACACCACGATCCGCCCAGGCCCAGGCGTCAAGTCCACCGAGATCCGGCTCGTCGACCGGCCCTGCCTGCTTCTCACCTGGCGCGCAGCGACTCCAGCATGCGCGAGAGCGCGGCCTGCGCGTCGGGCAGATCGGCCGGGTCCTCGGACGTGGCCAGCCATAGGGCCGTCTCGTTCATCGCGCCCGACAGCAGATGCGTCAGCGGTGCGACCGGCTGAGGCGCGATCACCCCCTCCTTGACGAGATCGGACAGCGCCTCGGCCAGGTGGCGGGCCGACGCGGCCTCGTCCATCGCCCGCCATGCGGCCCACCCCAGGACCGCGGGCCCGTCGATGAGCAGGATCTGCTGGATGTCCGGATCCGTGCTGGCGGTGAGGAACGCCTGGCAGCCGACCACCAGCCGCGTCCAGGAATCCTCATGAACGTCGGCGGCCCGCGCCACCGCGTCCCCCACCTCCCCCTGGACCTGCTCCAGAACGGCGCGGAACAGGGCCGCCTTGCCGCCGAAGTGGTGGTAGAGCGCGCCTTTGGTGACCCCGGTGGCTTGAACGATCTCCGACAGGCCCACCGCGCCGTACCCGCGCGCCGCGAACAGCCGCCTGCCCTCCCGCAGCAAGGCCCGCCTGGTCTCCTCGCGCTGCTGTGCCCTCGTACCCGGCGGCATCGCACCTCCATTTGACGTACCAACGGTATGCGAATACCGTTCTTCACATACCGATGGTACGCGAAAGGACGAACCCATGCATCTGACCAGCCTCTATCCGGTGATCTGCACGGCACGGCTCGAGGAGTCCCGCGACTTCTACACCGCACTCCTGGGCTTCGAGGTGACCTTCGAGGCCGACTGGTACGTGAGCCTGCGCCGCCCCGGCCCGCCCGCCTACGAACTGGCCCTCCTCGACCACACCCACCCGACCCTGCCCGAGCCGTACCGCAAGCCCGCCGCGGGCCTGCTGCTCAACTTCGAGGTCGAGGACGTCGACGCCGAGTGGGACCGCCTCGTCACACGGGCAGGCCTGAAGGCCGAACTCGAACTGCGCAGCGAGGACTTCGGCCAGCGCCACTTCATCGTGGCCGATCCCAACGGGGTCCTGATCGACGTCATCACCCCCATCGCCCCCTCCCCCGAATTCGCCGCCCAGTACGCCGGCTGAGGCCGGCCGGCGACCGATCGGCGGCGGTCCTGCGCCTGGGCGCGTCCGCCATCAGGAGGGCGGTAACCAAGGCGAGGTTCCAGACAGTGACCCGGTCCTCGTCGAGGATCGGCACGCGGGGCCAAGCACCGCACCACACGGGTCACAGGTTGACGCGGTGGCGGAGAGGCCTGCGATGTCGTGACCAGATCGACCCCGCGCCGGGCGGAAGGGGCCGCGAGGCGGGCCACCGTCCCTCCGCCAGGAGCAGGACCTCCGCGAACCCCGGGACCAGGGCGTGGCCGCGCGACCGCCGTGACGCGCTCGGGAACGGGTGACCGCGCCCGGAGGGGACGCGGCGTCTCCAGAAGGTCGGGCGCACCGAGCTGCACCACCGGCACGGGATCTCCGATCCGAGTCGATCAAGGGGGACGCCGAGATCCTAGGCGGAAGCGGAGAACCTGGGGCCCGCACCGACAGCCCGGCGCGTGATCGTTCAAGCCGCGCCGTTCAAGCGGTGTCGATGTCGGCCATGTACGCCTCGTGGCCTCCGCCGGCTGGCGGAGGGGACCCGGCGGCGTGAGCCCCCGGGTCCCTCCGCACCCGTCAGGTGATCTGCTGCGGGACGTTCCAGGGGTTGCCGTCGCGCAGCGGCTGCGGGAGGAGGTCCTGCGGCCAGTTCTGGTACGAGACCGGGCGCAGGAACCGCTCGATGGCCGCCGTTCCGACCGAGGTGGTGGCCGGGGTGGTGGTGGCCGGGTACGGGCCGCCGTGCTGCATCGCGTGGGTGACCGAGACTCCGGTGGGCCACTGGTTCCACAGGACGCGGCCGCTGCGTTCGGCCAGGACGCCGGCCAGGCCGGTCAGCTCGCCGGTCTCGTCGGCCTCGCCGTGCAGCGAGGTGGTGAGCTGGCCGGGGAGCTTGGCCAGGACCTCGGCGACGTCGCGGAGGCGCTCGTACGTCACCACCAGGCCCAGCGGGCCGAAGCACTCCCGGGCGGCGGCCTGGCTGTCGGCGGCGAACGCGGCCAGGTCCATCGTCAGCAGGCGGGGGGCGGCCGAGCCGTCCTCCGGCCAGATGAGGCGCTGGACGCCGGGGCGTTCACCGAGGGTACGGGCCGCGTCGAGGAAGCCCGACTCGATGCGGTCGTTGAGCATCGGGGACGCGGCGACCTCGCCGAGGAGGGCGCTGATGCGGTCCACGATGCCGTCGCCGGCGGGCACGAACAGGATCCCCGGGTTGGTGCAGAACTGGCCCGCGCCCTGGGTCACCGAGCCGACATAGCCCTTGGCGATCTCCTCGCCGCGCGCCTTGGCGGCCCCCGAGGTGACGACGACCGGGTTGGTGCTGCCCAGCTCGCCGTAGAACGGAATGGGCTCGGGACGATCGGCGGCGATCTTGGCCAGGGCCAGGCCGCCGCGCTCGGAGCCGGTGAAGGCGGCGGCCTTGATGCCCGGGTGGCGCAGTGCCTCGACGCCTTCCTGCTCGCCCTCGATCAGGGCGAACGTGCCCTCGGGCGCTCCGGCGTCCCGCAACGCGGCGGTGACGATCTCGGCCGTACGGCGCGACAGCGCGGGGTGTCCGGGGTGGGCCTTGACCACGACCGGGCAGCCGGCCGCCAGCGCCGAGGCGGTGTCGCCGCCCGCGACACTGAACGCGAACGGGAAGTTGCTCGCCGCGAACACCAGCACCGGGCCCAGCGCCGTCCGGTAACGGCGCAGGTCGGGACGGGGACCGGTGGGCCATTCCGGGTCGGGGCGGTCGATCCGGGCGTCGTAGAAGCCGCCCGCCAGGACCTGCTCGGCGAACAGCCCGAGCTGGAACGTCGTCCGCGTCAGCTCGCCGTTCAGCCGGGCCGGGCCGAGGTGCGACTCGGAGTCGGCGAGGGGCACCAGCTCTGCGCGGGCCGCCTCGAGGGCATCGGCGGCGGCCTTCAGCGCCCGCGCCCTGGCCTCGGGCGGGGCCGCCGCCCAGTCCTCCGCCGCCGCCACGGCGGCCGAGACCGCCTGGTCCGTCGCGCTCATGCGCTGTTCCCTTCGTCGATGTCACGGCGGTTCTCCGCCGAATTGCGGTAGCCGTAGAGCCGTACGGCGGGAACGGAATGTGGTCCCCGCCGCAGTGGTCTCACCCACCGCGCGAGCGCGTTCCCTGCCCGGTGGGGCGATGCCGGAGGCGAGCGTCACCGGGCAGATCGCGAAGCGATGCCGCGCTCGCCCAAGGCACGGTCACGGTGCGAGCCGCCAGGCGAGCACTGTGGGCCGGGTCTTATCAATTTGAGACAGTCTAGAGAGCGAAGCCCTCGGGGAAGGGGTCGGCGGGGTCGAGCAGGTAGCTCGCGGTGCCGGTGATCCAGGCGCGCCCGGTGAACTCCGGCAGTACGGCGGGTAGCCCGCCGACCTCCGTGGTGCCGACCAGCCGGCCGGTGAAGCGGGTGCCGATGAACGACTCGTTCACGAACTCGGTGTGCAGCGGCAGCTCGCCACGCGCGTGCAGCTGGGCCATCCGCGCCGACGTGCCGGTGCCGCAGGGCGACCGGTCGAACCAGCCCGGGTGGATCGCCATGGCGTTGCGCGAGTGCCGTGCGTCCGAGCCGGGGGCGAGGAACTGGACGTGCTTGCAGCCGCCGATTCCGGGGTCCTCCGGGTGCCGCGGCCGGTTCTGCTCGTTGATGGCGGTCATGATGTCCAGGCCCGCCCGCAGGATCTCGTCCTTGCGGGCGCGGTCGAACGGGAGCCCGAGCGCGGCCAGCTCGGTGATCGCGTAGAAGTTGCCGCCGTAGGCCATGTCGTAGCGGACCTCGCCCCGGCCCGGGACGGTCACGGCCGCGTCCCGCTCGACGGCGAACGAGGCGATGTTGCGCAGGGTGACGTGCTGGACGGCGCCGTCCCGTACCGCCACGCGGGCCTCGACAAGGCCCGCGGGCGTGTCCAGCCGTACGCGGGTCTCCGGCTCGGTGACCTCGACCATCCCGGTCTCGACCAGGACGGTCGCGACTCCGATCGTGCCGTGCCCGCACATCGGCAGGAACCCGCTCACCTCGATGTAGAGCACGCCCCAGTCGGCGTCCGGGCGGGTGGGCGGCTGCAGGATCGCGCCGCTCATCGCGCCGTGCCCGCGCGGCTCGTCCACGAGAAAGCGGCGCAGGCCGTCCAGATGCTCGACGGCGTACCGGCGGCGCTCGGCCATGGTGGCGCCGGGAATCGGTGCCACGCCGCCGGTGACCACGCGGGTCGGCATGCCCTCGGTGTGCGAGTCGATCGCGGTGATCGTACGGGCGGATCGCATCAGTCTCCCCGGTGGTCGGGAATACGGTGGTCGGGAGTACGGCGCCGCAGGGCGTCGATGGCGCGGGTCATGTCGGCGGTGACGCCGTCGCGGTGCGCCTCGACGAGCGGGCCGCGCGGCGGGCGGCAGGGGCCGCCGTAGCGGCCGACCTGCTCCATGCCGAGCTTGATGGCCTGGACGAACTCGGTCCGCGAGTCCCAGCGGAACGCGGCGACAAGCGGCTCGTACAGGGCGCGGGCCTCGTCCAGCTTGCCGGCGGTGGCCAGCTCGAACAGCTCCGCCGACTCGGCCGGGAAGACGTTCGGGAACCCGGCGAACCAGCCGGTGGCGCCCATCAGCAGCGCCTCCAGCGTGACGTCGTCGGCGCCCGCCACGATCTCCAGGCCGGGCGCGTTCTCCTTGATCTCCAGGATCCGCCGGACGTCGCCGGAGAACTCCTTGATCGCGACGATGTTCTCGATCTGCGCGATCTCGCCGACCAGGTCGGGGGTGAGGTCGACCTTGGTGTCGATCGGGTTGTTGTAGATCATGACCGGCAGCCCGACCGAGGCGACGGCCTCGTAGTGGGCGATGACCTCGCCGCGGTTGGCGCGGTACATGGTCGGCGGCAGGCACAGCACACCGTCCGCGCCGTCCTCGGCCGCGATCTCCGTCCACCGCCTCGCCTGGTGGGAGCCGGGGCCGTGCACGCCGACGACCACGACGCCGTCGTCGCCGATCGTCTCCACGGCGGTACGGGCGACCCTGCGGCGCTCCTCGTCGGTCAGCGAGGAGTACTCGCCGAGCGAGCCGTTGGGGCCGACGCCGCGGCAGCCGCTGTCGACGAGCCAGCGGCAGTGTTCGGCGAACCGGTCGTAGTCGACCGCGAGCCCGGCGGGCGCGGAGGCGTCCTCGTAGTACGGCAGGGCCGTGGCCACGATGACGCCGCCGAGGCTCTCGACCTTCTTCTTGCTGCTCATCTGTACTCCTCTGTGGAAACCCCTGCCTTCAGGCGGGGAGGAAACGGACTCCTGCGGAGCAGGGCAGGGAAAGGTGGTCCGCTGGAGCGGGTGGCGGTCCGGTGGCTTGCCGAAATGCCTGCGGGCTCACACCGGGATCGTTAGGTTGTGAGGCATGGCGCGGCAGGTGAAGCGGGCGTTCAAGTACCGCTTCTATCCCACCGATGAGCAGGCGGCCGAGCTGGATCGAACGTTCGGCTGCGCGCGGCTGGTGTACAACAAGGCCTTGGAGGAACGCACGCGCACCTGGTACACCGAGCAGCGCCGCGTGACATATGTGCAGTCCTCGGCCGCGCTGACGGCATGGAAGAAGACGCCCGAGTTGGCGTTCCTGAACGAGGTGTCGTCGGTCCCGTTGCAGCAGGCGCTGCGGCATCTTCAGACCGCGTTCACCAACTTCTTCGCGGGCCGCGCCAGGTATCCGCGGTTCAAGTCCCGTAAGAAGTCCCGCGCCTCGGCGGAGTACACCGGCAGCGCTTTCCGGTGGCGCGACGGTGAGCTGACACTGGCCAAGATGCGGCAGCCCTTGGCGATCGTGTGGTCGCGGCCACTGCCCGCAGGGGCCGAGCCGTCCACGGTGACGGTGTCGCGCGACAGCGCTGGCCGCTGGTTCTGCTCGATCCTGTGCACCAGCGCCATCGCCCGCCTCGATCCGGTCGACGCGGCGGTGGGCGTGGACGCCGGGGTGACGTCGCTGGTGACGTTGTCGACCGGGGAGAAGGTCACCAATCCCCGGCACGAGCGCCGCGACCGGGCACGGCTCGCCAGAGCACAGAGGGCGCTGGCCCGCAAGGCCGCAGGGTCGGCGAACCGGGACAAGGCCCGGCGCCGTGTCGCGCGGGTCCACGCCCGGATCACCGACCGCCGCCGCGACTTCCTGCACAAACTGTCGACTCGGCTCGTCCGTGAGAACCAAACGGTCGTGATCGAGGACCTGAACGTCGCGGGCATGGTCGCCAACCACTGCCTGGCCCGCGCGATCTTGGACGCGGCCTGGCGGGACCTGCGCACGATGCTGGAGTACAAGGCCGACTGGTACCGCCGCGAACTCGTGGTGATCGACCGGTGGTTCCCCTCGTCCAAGCTGTGCTCGCGGTGCGGGACCATCGCCGGGGAAATGACCCTCGACGTGAGGGAATGGGAATGCGGCGGGTGCGGCGCGGTCCACGACCGCGACGTCAACGCGGCCCGCAACGTTCTGGCCGCCGGGCTGGCGGTGTCGGCCTGTGGAGCCGGTGTAAGACCTCAACGGGAGTCCTCCCGGACGGGGCGGTCGGCGACGAAGCAGGAAAACCAACCGGCGACGGTTGGACTTCCCCGCCTTTAGGCGGGGGAGGAGGTCAACGGGGGTTCTCTTTCTTCGCGGGGGTGACAGCCCCGAAGGCGAGGGGAGGTGCGGCGAGCTCGCCGAGCCGGATCGGCTGGGCGAGGGGTCTGTGGTGGGGGCCGGCCGGGGCGAGCCCTTCGGCGGGACGGCCGGGCCCGCCGGCGGCGCGGCGGGCGAGCAGCTCGGCGACGGTGGGACCGCAGACGCGGGCCTGGCAGGGACCGAGGCCGGCGCGGGTGCGCAGCTTCATCGCGCGGGCCGCGCCGCTCGCACGGTCGTCGGCGGCGGCGCACAGGGTGCCGTACGAGGTCTCCTCGCACCGGCACACGACCGTTCCGGAACGCAGCCAGCCGGGCCAGGCGGCGCCGATCGGATGGGCCGCGGCGAGCCGTTCGGCGAACGCGCGGGCCTGGTCGCGGCTCCGGCGCAGGGTCGCGATCTCGGCTGCTCCGGGCGGGCCGCCGGCGGCGAGCCATCCGGCCAGCAGGCCCTCGGTACGGGCGGCCGGGGCTCCGGCGATCCCGGTGATCTCGCCCGCCGCGTACACGCCGGGCGCCGTGGTCAGCTGGTCGCCGTCGACCTGGACGAACGACTCGGCCGCCGACTCCTGCCGCAGCGCGCAGCCGGCGGCGACGGGCAGCTCCAGCTGCGGGGTGAACCCGTGCGAGACGCAGACCGCATCGGCCGGGACCGTGCGTTCCGTACCGGGGACCACCGACCAGTCGGCGCGCAGCCGGGCGGTCACGACCTCTTCCACCCGGCCCTGTCCCCTGGCCTCGACGACGGCGCGTCCCAGCCGGTACGGAACGCGATGCCGGGCCAGCAAGGCGGTGTACTCCGCCAGCTCAGCGGCCTTGCCGCCCTGCGACGCCAGCTCCCAGGGGCGCCGCCCCCAGCCGCGTAGGACGGTGCCGGGCGGGTTGGCCTCCAGAACCTCCCGTACGCGCGAGCCCGCCTCCAGCAGCAAGGCCGCCACCGGCAGCAGGAACGGGCCGGATCCGGCGATCACGACGTCGTCGCCGACGGCGAGGCGTTCGCCCTTGGCCAGTGCCTGGGCCGCGCCGGCGGTGAAGACGCCGGGCAGGTCCCAGCCGGGGAACGGCAGCACCCGGTCATGGGCGCCGGGCGCCAGGACCAGCGCGTCCGGGTCGAGGACGTACCGGTCCCGGCCGGCTCCGTCGGGTGCGCCGCGCAGCACGTGCACGCGCGGCGGGCGGGGATCGCCGGGGTCGGAACGTTCCAGCGACCACACCGTGCTCTCGGCCCACCACGCGCACCTCGGGTGGCCGAGCACGTGGCGGCGCAGCCGCTGGAAGCCTTCCCAGCCGTGGTGGAGCCGCTCGGGGCGCTCGGCGGCGAACGCCTCGGGCAGCATCCGGTGGTACTGCCCGCCCGGCTGCTCGGCCGCGTCGATGAGGGTCACGCCGGCGCCCGCGCGCAGCGCGCCCGCCGCGGCGGCCAGCCCGGCGGGACCGGCGCCGACGATGACGACCTGCCGTCCCATCAGCGCTCCCCCGCTTCCGCGCGGGACTGGGTGGTGACGGCGTCGCCGTCCTGGGCGCGGCGGCGGCAGGCGCGGACGTCGCGTTCCTCGTTCACGGTCACCAGGCAGTCGAAGCAGACGCCGATGCCGCAGAACACCCCGCGCGGGGAGCCGGACGGGCCCGTACGCCAGGAGCGGCGGCCCGAGGCCAGCAGGACGCCCGCGACGGTCTGCCCGGCGACGCCGTCCAGCGGCTCCCCGTCCACGGTGATCGTCAGCGGCGACTCGCGGCGCCCTACGGCGTCCGCGTCCGCGCGCACCAGTCTCGGGCTCATCGGTCCTCCCCCTGGGGTACGGAGTGTGCGCCGGCGGCCTGGCCCAGAACGGCCGGGCGGTCCACGCGGAACGGCTCGGGATCGATCTCGGACTCGCGGCCCAGGAACAGGTCGGCCAGCAGGCGGGCGGTGCCGACCGACAGGCCGATCCCGGCGCCCTCGTGGCCGCCGGCGTGCCAGAGCCCGGCCAGCCGGGGATCGGGTCCGATCACCGGAAGGTGGTCGGGAACGTACGGGCGGAAACCGCCGTAGGCGCGCATGACCGGGACGCCCGCCAGATCGGGGAACAGCCGCAGCGCCTTGCCCGCGATGACCGACAGGACCTCGGGTCGGAGCCGGTCGTCGAAGCCGACCCGGCGCCGGGACGAGCCCAGCAGGATCGTGCCGGCGCGGGTGGACTCCACCACCGCCGAGGTCTGCAGGTCGCCGGCGCCGCTGCCGACCGCGCCCACGTAGTCGGCGTCGTAGACCTTGTGGAACACCGTGGGCGGCATCGGCGCGGTGACCAGGACCTCGCCGCGCCGGGGGCGCACGTCGACGGGGGCGCCGAGCCGGGCGGACAGGCCGCCCGCCCACGGGCCCGCCGCGTTGACGAACGCGTCGCCCTCGACCAGGCCGAGGGAGGTGCGCACCCCGGTGATCTTGCCGCCGGTGACGGCGGCGCCCAGCACCTCGCAGCCGGTGCGCAGGACGGCCCCGTTCCGCAGCGCGGCGGCGAGCAGCGCGCCGGCGGCGCCGGACGGCTGTACCTGGGCGTCCTCGGGGTAGGCGACGGCGGCGTTGACGTCGCGGGTCAGGTGGGGCTCGGCCTCGGCCAGCGCGGCGGCGTCCAAGGGGTGCGCGTCGATGCCCGCCTCGCGCTGGGACGCCGCGAAGCGCGCCAGCTCGCGGGCGCCGTCCTCGGTGGTGGCCACCACGATGCCGCCCTTGGGGTCCCACTCGATCGTCTCGGCCGCCGCAGGGGCCGGCCCGGTCTCGGCCGCCAGCATCTCGGGCCACAGGCGGCGCGACAGGCGGGCCAGCTCCAGCTCGGGGCCCGGGCCCTTGTCGGAGACCAGGACGTTGCCCTCGCCGTGCGCGGTGGTCGCGGCGGCCGGGCCGCCCCGTTCCAGCACGGTGACCGCGTACCCCGCGAGGGTCAGCTCGCGGGCGCAGGCCGCGCCGATGATCCCGGCGCCCAGCACCACGACCCGCGTTTCGCGCACGCCATCCTCCCGATATCGTTCGTTAAATCGAACGCTGCCGAGGCTAAAACGGCGACCCGTTCCGTGTCAACGGTCCGTACCGGATCCGGGTCAGGGAGTTTCCGCCAGGCACGGCGGCTGTGCTGGCGACGCGTGAAGCCGCTGGTCAGAACGGTACTGCAGCAGCAGAACCGAGCGAACCGGCCCATCGAGGGCGATATAGCCATGCGGCAGCCGGGCGTCGAAGCCCACGTAGTCGCCCGGCTCCAGCTCCACCTCCCGGTCGTCCACCCGAACGCCCAGCCGGCCCGCCTGCACGATCGTGTGCTCGGTCCCGACATGGCCGAGCGAGTCCTGCCGCGAGCCGTCCCTGACCTGCTGGTCGTACACCTCGAAGATCGCGCCGCCGGACTCGATGCCGCGCAGCGGGCGCAGGTCGACCCCCGCGCCGCGCAGCACCTCCACGTCCGCCGCCCTGACCACGGTCAGGCCGGACGGGCGGCGGTGGTCGAGCAGATCGGAGATCGGTACCTCCAGCGCCCTGGACAGGCTGAACACCGTCTCGATCGTCGGGTTGCCGGCACCCGCCTCCAGCTGGGACAGCGTCGCCTTGCCGATCCTGGACCGGCGCGACAGCTCCGACAGCGACAGACCCAGCTCGGTCCGGGCGCGCCTGAGGTTGGCCGCCAGCATGTCGCGCACCGACCCGGCGGGTGGCCCCGCGCCGGGATCCGCGCCGAGCTGCGTACCGGCGTCCTCTGCCATGCGTCCTCCGCACCCGATGATGTTCGCTTTACCGAACGAGGGTACAACCCGGGCGGCGGCATGACCCCGGCGGCTCCGTCCGAGGTCAGGCCCCCGGCCGCTTGGACACCAGGGTCAGGACGTCGTACTTGGCGACCGAGGCGCCGTCCTGGTTGGTGACGTCGGTGTCCCAGCGGACCTCACCGTAGTCCGAACCCTCGCGCGGGGTGATCTGCTTGGCGGTCAGCGTGACCGTCAGCTCGTCCCCCGGGTAGACGGGGGTGAGGAAGCGCAGGTTCTCCAGCCCGTAGTTGGCCAGGACGGGGCCCGGCTCGGGCGAGACGAACAGGCCCGCCGCGAACGACACCACGAGATAGCCGTGCGCGACCCGTCCCCCGAAGAACGGATTGGCCTTGGCGGCCTCGTCGTCCATGTGGGCGTAGAAGGTGTCGCCGGTGAACGCGGCGAAGTGCTCGACGTCGTCCAGCGTGACCGTGCGCGGGCCGCCCACGGCGGTGTCGCCGACGCGCAGGTCCTCCAGGTGCTTGCGGAACGGGTGCTCGTCGGTGACCGTACGGTCGGTCCCGGGTGTCCATTGCCCCGTCAGCGCCGTCATCATGGCCGGTCCGCACTGCACGGCGGTGCGCTGCATGTGGTGCAGGACCCCGCGGATCCCGCCCATCTCCTCGCCGCCGCCGGCCCGGCCGGGACCGCCGTGGACGAGGGCGGGCAGCGGCGAGCCGTGCCCGGTGGACTCCTGGGCGTCCTCACCGTTCAGGACCAGCAGCCGCCCGTGCCACGGCGCGGCGCCCAGCACGACCTCGCGGGCGAAACCGGGATCGGCGGTGACCACCGACCCCGCCAGGCTGCCCCGGCCCCGCGCCGCAAGTTCCACGACGTGCCGGGCGTCCCGGTACGGCATCAGCGTGCTGACCGGCCCGAACGCCTCGACCTCGTGCGGCTCGGCCCGGCCGGGATCGTCGGCGCGCAGCAGGATCGGCGCCATGAACGCGCCGCGCTCGGGATCGGCGTCCACGACGGCGACCGTGCCGGGGGCACCGAACACCGGGCGTGCCGCGTCCAGCAGCGACTTCAGCGAGCGCCGCACCTCCTCGCGCTGGTCCAGGCTCGCCAGCGCGCCCATCCGCACGTCGGGGTTGGACGGGGCGCCGACGGTCACCGTGGACAGCCGCTCGCGGACCGCCTCGGCGACGTCGTCCATCAGGCCCTCGGGGACGAACGCGCGGCGGATCGCGGTGCACTTCTGCCCGGCCTTCACCGTCATCTCCGCGACCAGTTGCTCGACGTACAGGTCGAACTCCGCCGTGCCGGGCACGGCGTCCGGGCCGAGGACCGAGCAGTTCAGCGAGTCGGCCTCGGCGTTGAACCGTACCGAGCGCCCGACCACGGCGGGATGGGCGCGCAGCCGCTGCGCCGTGCCCGCCGACCCGGTGAAGCCGACCACGTCCTGCTCGGTCAGATGGTCGAGCAGGTCGCCCGCTTCGCCGCACAGCAGCTGCACGGTGCCCTCGGGCAGCAGCCCGGAGTCCACGATCAGCTCGACCAGCCGGGCGGTCAGGTAGGCGGTCTGGCTCGCGGGCTTGATCAGGCTGGGCATCCCGGCCAGCAGCGCGGGCGCCAGCTTCTCCAGCGGCCCCCAGACGGGGAAGTTGAACGCGTTGATCTGCACCGCCACCCCGAGCAGCGGCGTGCACAGATGCCGGCCGACGAAGGTGCCGCCCTTGCCGAGCGGCTCCACCTCGCCCTCGACCAGCACGGTGTCGTTGGGCAGCTCGCGCTTGCCCTTGCTCGCATAGCCGAACAGGACCCCGATGCCGCCGTCGATGTCGAACTTGGAGTCGCCCAGGGTGGCGCCCGTACGGGCCGACAGGGCGTACAGCTCCTCGCGGTGCTCGCGCAGATGGGACGCCAGGGCCTTCAGCAGCCCCGCCCTCTGGTGGAACGTCAGCTCGCGCAGCGCGGGACCGCCTGCGGCACGCCCGTGCTCGAGCGCCGCCGCCCGGTCGATCCCGGCGGCGGAGATCCGCGCCACCTCCTCCCCCGTCACCGCGTCCGGCAGCGGCGTCCCCCCGTCCGCCGGCGCCTGCCAGGAACCCGCCACATAACTGCGCAGCACGACCACCGGGACCTCCTCGTCCGCACGGTCACGGCCGCTCCGTCGCGGCCGTACGTCCAGGATCTAACCTTTCACCGATCCCGGCGCTTCACGCCTCGCAGAGCTGACAGGCCCCGGCCCGAATCTTTGTGAATCTCCGGGGTCCGAAAAGGGAGGGCGGCCGCCTCAGCCGCGCGGCGCGTAGCGCTCGACCGAACGCGGCGGGCGCCAGAACAGCCGTACGGTGCAGCCCTCCCCGGTGGAACGGATCTCCAGCCGTTCCGACAACTGCCGGGCCAGCCAGAGCTCGTCGCCCGGCCGGGGCCGCAGATCTGGCGGCCGGAAGCCGGCGAACGGGTCGGCGATGCGGCCGCTCTCCTGATGGAAGTCGCACACCACGGCGTCGGGTTCGAGCCACAGCCGCACCTGGGCCGGCCCGCCCACCTGCGACAGGTAGGTGCCCACCTCGCCTGCGGCGGTGGCGGCGTCGGCCGGGTCGGCCATCCCCAGCACCGCGGCCCGGTCGGCGACGAACCGGCGCAGCGGGCGCAGGTCGTCGGCGAACACGAACTCCGGGGCGTCCTCGCACGGCGCGGGCAGCGGTGCCGCGGCGTCCCGCTCGCGCGCGTAGGCGACCGGATCGGTGTACTCGGGGCAGTCACGGCTCTCCCGGCCCACGACCATCGAGGGATGGGTGTGCCGCGCCTCGGCGAGGATCGCGGCGGGCACCATCCGGGCGTCGTACGGGCAGATCATCCACATGTCGGTGCCGGCCAGCGCGACGTTGAGCCCCGACTCCACCCGGTGCCAGTCCGCCACGTCGCGTTCGGCCCGGTCGGTCCAGACCGGCTCGGCCAGGACGCGGACCCGGCCGCCGCGCCGCCGGGCGCGGCACCAGTAGCGGTGGAAGCCGGCCACCCGTTGCGGAGGACGCCGACCGAAAGAGCCGGTCTCGGCGAATTCCGCCTCATCGCCCCGGTCGCCGAGCGCCCCGCCGATCAAGTCGATATTGACCGCGGTGCTGGCGACCAGGACCTGATCGCCGGCGTCCAGTCCCTCCTGCACGAACGGCAGCGCCATCGCGAGGAAATCGGCGTCGGAGCCGTAGACCGACGCCTGGTGCAGGAACGAACCCAAGTGGGAAATGGAGCCGTCCACCCCCGCGCTCATCGCACCTCCCGGTCGCGGTCGCGGTCACGGTCGAGCCGGAGCTTGTCGATGTCGTCCCAGCCCGCCAGCTCGATCAGCCGCCGCAGCCGGGGCGGCAGCGGTGCCAGCACCAGGCTCAGCTCTCCCTCCAGCGCGTCCGCCGCGGCGGCCAGCACGCGCAGGCCGCCGAGGTCGATATGGCTCAGCCGGCTCAGGTCGACGTGCAGGTCCTGCCGGGCGCGCCCCACCGCGGTGTGCAGCACCTGGGAGAACGCCGCGCGCGTGCCGGCGTCGACCTCGCCCTCGATCCGCAGGCCCGGGGGCACCGCGACGCGGGTGATCCGGAGCCTTCCGTCATCGAACTCAGTGCTCACTGCCCTACCTCCAGGGTGAGCATGCCATTTCCCCGGGTCCCGCGCATGCCATTCGCGAAAGCGGTCCGGTGCCAGGCGCCATCCTTTCTTTGTCCTGAAATATACCGATTCGGCAATGGCGGTCCGCCCATTCCCCGGCGGCATCCGGGTCCCCCGCATTGCCTCGCGAATGCTAATCTCGCCCCTTCACAGCATGCGAAACCGCAGGTGCCACAGATGCGCATGACCGACACGGGCGCCGGGCACGACCCCGGCACCTCCCCCGGACACACGGCGGGCTCCGAGACGCCTCCCCCCGTCCGCTCCGGAGCGGACGGGCCGCCGCACTCCCCGCTCGAGCTCGAGACCGGGGGCCGCCGCCTGCTGCTCAGTCCCGGCGGCGGACCGGTCATCTTCTGGGGCTGCCATCCGGCCGGGTCGCGGCCGGACGACTCCCCGCTGGCGCACCGGATCAGCCTGCTCGGGCCGATCGAGGAGTGGGACCTGGCCAAGGGCTGGGCGGAGGCCGTCCACCACGAGGACCGCGACCGCTGCCTCGCCTCCTACCGCGACGCGCACGCCGAGCAGCGCGCGTTCGAGCTGCAGTACCGGCTGCGGCGGGCCGACGGCGGCTACGGCTGGGTACACGACCACGGGTTCCCGTGCTTCGACCCGACCGGGGCGTTCGCCGGCTTCTTCGGTACCTGCACCGACATCACCGGGCTCCGCCGCGACCAGGAGCGCGAGCGCCTGCTCGCCGACATCGCCACCGCCCTGGACACCTCGCCCTCGCTGACCACGCGGCTGCGGCTGGCCGGCCATGTCCTGGTGCCCGAGTTCGCCGACCTCTGCGCGATCGAGCCCGCCGCGCCCGGTCCGGCCGGGACGGAGCGCGCGGCCCGCCCGCTGGTGCTGGCCGACGCGACCCGGCCGCCCGGCGAGATCGCGTTCGACGAGGCCGCCGTCCAGTCCTGGCTGGCCGACGCCTGGAACCGGGCCGACTCCGCGGGCGGTCCGCCCCATCCGTCCCCCGGGCCCGGGCGGATCCGGCCGCGGGGCGGGCGCTCCGAGGTGGCGTCCGCCCCGCTGCTGGCCGGCGGGCGGCTCATCGGCGCGCTCCGGCTGCGCCGCGCGGGCACCCGGCCGCCGTTCGGCGCCGAGGACGACCGCGTCGTGGAGGAGCTGGCCCGCCGGCTCGGGCTCCATCTCGACTACGCGCGGCTGCTCGGCATCGAGCGCGCCGCCCGCGCCAAGGTGGAGCGCGCCGCCGGGCGCGCGGCCCGGCTGCAGCGGCTGGCCGCCGAGCTGTCCAGCGCGCTCACCGCCGACCAGGTGGCGGCGGTCATCGCCGCCCACGCCCGGTCCGCCACCGAGATCGACGCGCGGGTCACCGTCGTCGGGATCGGCGGCGTCCCCGGCGCGGGACTGCGCGTCATGGCCTGCACCTGCGCCCCGCACGAGCCCCCGCCGCCGGCCAGCGGCGACGGCGGCGGCCTGCCCGCAGGCCCGCCCGGCGGCCCGGCGGCCGTCGACCCGCCACCGCCCGCGCTGGCCGAGCTGCTGGCCCGGCCGCGCCCGTTCTGGACGGGGGCCGCCGCCGAGGGCGCCGGGGCGTGCCCCTCCTGCCCGCCCCCGGTGGAGACGGGCCGTGCGGTGCTGCTTCCGATCAGCCTGCTCGGCGAGCCGGTCGGCGCGCTGTCGATCGTGCTGCCCTCCGGCCGCGAGCCGGGCGAGGCCGAGCGCGGCGACCTGATCGCGATCGCCGAGCTGGGCGCCCAGGCGCTGGGCCGGGCCCGCCGGTTCGACCTGGAGTCGCGGGTGGCCAGCACGCTGCAGCAGAGCGTGCTGCCCGACCGGCTGCCGCCGGTGCCGGGGGCGACCGCCCGCGCCCGCTACCGGCCGGCCTCGGAGGACCGGCTCGGCGGCGACTGGTACGACCAGGTCCCGGTGCACGACGGCCGGGTCGCGGTGGCGGTGGGCGACGTGTCCGGGCACGGCATCGGCGCCGCCGCGGTGATGAGCCAGATCCGCGGGGTGCTGTCGGCCTACCTGGCCGAAGGGCATCCGCCCGGCCGCGCGCTGCAGCTGACCTCCTCGCTGGCCGAGTCGCTGCCGGCCGAGGTGATGGTGACGGCCTGCTGCGCGGTCGTCGACCCGGCCGCCGGCACGCTGGAGTACGCCAACGCGGGCCATCCCCCGCCGCTGGTCCGGACCCCGGACGGCGCGGTGTCCTTCCTGAACGCGGCGCTCGGCCCGCCGCTGGGGATCGGCGAGGCCGAGGACGCCGCCATGACGAGGCTGCCGTTCCCGCCCGGTTCCACGCTGCTGCTCTACACCGACGGGCTGATCGAGCGCCGCGACGAGAACCTCGGCTCCGGCCTGGCCCGGCTGTCCGACCGGCTGGCCGGCTGCGCCGGTCCGCTCGACCAGACCGCCGACGCGCTGCTGGCGCTGACCGCCACCGCGTCCCAGGACGACGTCACGATCCTGCTGCTGAGCACCGATCCCGCGCCGCCCGGCCTGGAACTGGCGCTCGACGGCGATCGCGCCGGGCTGGCCGAGCTGCGCGAGCGGCTGTCGGAGTGGCTCGGTACGAGCGGTTTCGAGCCCGAGGACGCGTTCGAGATCGTGCTGGCGTGCAGCGAGGCCGCCGCCAACTCGATCGAGCACGGCTACGGCTTCGAGCCGGGCCCGATCGAGGTCCGGGCCGAACGGGCGGGCGACGCCGTCCGGCTGGTGCTGCGCGACCGGGGCACCTGGCGCGAGCCCCGGGTCTCCGACCGCGGCCGCGGCCTGCACGTGATGCGGGAGCTGATGGACTCCGTCGAGGTCGCCGCCGGCCCGGACGGCACGGGCGTCACGATGGTCCGCAACCGGCGCGCCCCTCAAGGGGAATAGGGCGGCTCCTCCACCACGATCTCCCAGGCCCGCCGCTGGATCTCCCTGTACCTGGACCGGCGCATCCCGTCCAGGACCGTGCGCCACTCGCCGGACCAGCCGGCCGGCGGACCGGCGGCGCCGGCGAGCGTGAGCGCGATCAGCTCGGCCGCGAGATCCTCCTCGTCCCGCAGGCTCCGCACGGCCGGGAGCAGGTCCTGGGGCGGGATCGGGCGGCCGACTCGGGACGACGCCAAACGGCGCGCGAGCCGGTCGCACAGCTGTGCGGCGAGGACCGGCTCGCCCCGCAGGCGCGCGGCGAACGCCAGCAGCGCACCGGTCAGGTCCTCCCTGAAGCCCGCGGGCACCGCCTCGCCCTCCTTCAGACCCGGCAGGCAGGCGATGGACAGGTCCAGCGCCTCGGCGAGATAGAGCGGATGGCGGGCCAGCCGCTCGACGGCCCGGCGGGAGACGTCCTGGTCCGTCCGGCCCTCGTGCAGCACATGGACGATCGCCACCACCCGGGACCGCGCCTCGGTGCTCATCTCAGCGGCCAGCAGCCGGTCCAGCACGCCCGCGATCTCCTGGTGGCCCGTACCCGCGCGCAGCAGGGACAGGAACACCGGCAGGTCCCTGCGGCCCGCCGGATCGCCCGGGTCGCCCACGGCGGTGAGGATCTCCGCGAAGCCGCCCTCGTACCAGGGCCCCCAGGCCGAGAACGCGCGGGCGGCGCGGAACCGCACGCCCGGTCCCTCCGCCGCGCCCAGCAGGCGCCGGACGAGGGCGGCGTAACGGGGCCGGTGCGCGGGCGCGTAGTCCCAGGGCTGCGCCTGGAAGAGGGTGCGCAGCATGACCTCGCCCGCGTACGGTCCCGCCGCTTCGTCCAGCGCCTCCAGCGCGCCGGGCACCGCGGGAAGGTGGCGCAGCGCGACCGCCACCGCGACCCGGACGTCCTTGTGCAGCCCGGGATCGGCCCAGGCCCGCAGCAGGATCCCGGACGCGCCGGGCAGCCGCTCGCGTTCGAGCAGGCGGGCGGCCTGCTTGCGCACGGTCACCTTGCCGTCCGGGCCGGTCAGCGCCTCTTCGAGGAGAGGGCCCAGCCGGGACGGCGGGACGCGCCCGCAGCAGGTGGCCATGGCGGCGACCGCGACGCGCGAGGACGGTCCCCGCCCGTGCGCGAGCAGGATCCGCAGGGCGCGGTACGGCTCGTCCGCGCGGGCCAGCGCGTCCAGTGCGCCCTCGGCCAGGACGTTCTCCTCGCCGCCGGCCCAGCCGGCCAGGCCGGCCAGGGAGCCCGGCACGCGGCCGAGCGAGGCCACGGCCGTCAGCCGGGACGCGACCGGCAGCCGCTCATCGGCGACCGTCGCGCCGAGGAACGCCCGCACATGCCCGCGCTGGGCCGGCGTCCAGCGTCCCGCCGCGCCGGTGTCGATCTCCGGGGCCCAGTCCTGGGGCGGCTCGCCGTCCATGGCCGCGACCAGCAGGTCCGTACGGCGTCCCGCGACCACGCGCCAGACGCGCTCGCGGGCGATCGCGGCGGGATCGGCGCGCAGCAGCCGGACGGCGCGCTCCTCGCGGAGGTCCCGCCGGCCCAGCCACAGGTCCGCTGCCTCGCGCGCGAGCGGTGCGGGCGCGTGCAGGGCCGCCGAGTACAAGTCGTCCTGGAGCGAGGCGAGCCCGTAGGCGCGGCGGCCCAGCGAACGTGCCAGTGCCACGGCGAGGTCGAAGTCGCCTCGGTCGCGGGCCGCGCGCAGGTGCGGGCTCAGCAGGTCGAGCAGTTCGCGTTCCCGGCCACGGCGCAGGACCCGGTCCAGCCGGTGCTCGTCGGCCACCCGGGCCGGCCGCCGCCGAGCGTGCTGATCGGGCTCGGGCTCGGCGGCCAGGCCGTCGGCGCCGTGGCGGGCCACCAGCCGGACGTACACGTTCAGCGCCCACGCGGTCAGGGCGGGGCCTTCGGCGTGCCGGAGCACGCGTGCGGCGAGGGCCCGCAGCGCGCGCCGCGTTCCGGGTGAGGAGTCGCGGGCCTCGACGGTGGCGGCGGCCAGCCGGTCGAGGGGCTCGGCGAAGGCGTCGCCGAACAGGGCGGGCCGGAGTCCGGCCAGCGCGGCGAGCAGCGAGCCCCGTACGGGATCCTGCTCGTTGACGCTGCGCGCGACCAGCCTGTCGACCGACTCGGCCAGCACACCCCGGTCTCCCGTACGGGCCGCGCTCTCCAGCAGCAGCGTCCTGGCCAGGCCGCGGCGCCGCGGGTCCCCGGCGAACGCGGCCTCGCCCAGCGGACCGGCGGCCTCCTCGTACGGCAGGAACGCCTGGAGCTTCAGCGGCAGTTCGGGATCGTCGGCGCCGGAACGCGAGGAGTGCCAGGCCGACTTCTGCCAGTCGAGCATCCGCCGGGCCTCTGCCGCCGCGCGTTCCGGCGGCAGCAGCGGCAGAACGGGCAGCGCACGCAGCCGGGTCAGGGCGCCGCCGCCGCGCTCGCGCACCGCGTCGAAGATCGCCTCCCGCCGGCCCGGCGGCTGGGCTTCGAGGAAGGAGCCCAGCCCGGACGACCCGGTCGGCATCGCGGCCAGGATCTCCTCGACGGAGCAGGACCGCAGGTAGGCGGTCCTGAGGGGCATCAGGCCGGGGAAGCGCCGCCGCGTGGACCGCAGCAGCAGCCGTCCCGCGCGGGAGCGGTCGGCCTTGAGCATCGCCGCGAAGGTCACCGGTGACAGGCGCGGAGCGAGGAAGGCGAGGTCGTGGTCCTCGATCAGCGCCAGCACGCGGCCGGGTTCCCGCGGGGCCGCCGCCTCGACGCCCGCGCCCCGCCGGCGCCACCAGAGCAGCGGCCACTTCGCCCCCGCGAGCTCCTGATCGGCGCAGTCCAGGACCGCCCCCGGATGCCGCCTGCCCAGCGCACGCCAGGCGGCGACGGCGTGCGCGAGCGCGGGCAGCGCCTCCCGGACCGTCGCCTCGCCGCAGGCGGGCAGCAGTTTGGCGGCCTCGCGGTCGCCCCAGCGTTCCCGTACCAGCGGGAGCAGCCGGTCGGCGAGCTCCCGGCGGCCCGCGTGCAGGAGCGTCCGGTAGAACGCGCGGCGCAGGACGGCCGGAGCGTCGTCCAGGACCGCGGCGGCGGCCTCGTCCGGGACGGGCAGTGTCCGGACGGCGCGGAGCGCGGCCCTGCGCAGCTCCATGTCGGGCCCGCGCAGGACGGCGGTGATATGGCCCATCTCGCGTGCGGCCATGGCCAGGTGCAGTGCGGTACGGCGCTCGTAGTGGTCTCGGGTCGACAGCTCGGCGAGCAGCGCGTTCAGTTCCGGAGTCCCCGCCATGCGCCGGGCGTGCAGGGCCAGCTCGCGCATGCGGTGCGGGTACGGAAGGGGTTCGACGCCCGCGAGCAGCGCGTCGGCTGCGTCGGCGGGGCTTTCAGCCGGTTCGTGGACCGGCCGGGTGGGGCTCAACGGCCCGGGCGGATGCCGCCCTTCCTCGTGATCATGGCTCCGATGATGGCCTACCGCGCGCCGGACGGCAACCCGTGCATCGCCGCGGGCGCAGCGGGCACAAGGGGATCATGAGCGACGAACCGCGGGCACCCGAGGACCACCGGCAGCCGCCGGGCACCGAACCGCTGACCGCGCGCAGCCCGCTGCGGCTGCGGGCGCTGCTGTCGGGATTCGCGCTGGTCGTGAGCGTGGCGGCGGCGGTGGTGTTCACCGTGGTCGCCGGCCGCGGCGGCCCGGGCTCCTGGGCCGCCGCGGGGATCTGCGCCGTGGTCGCCCTGATCGCGCTGGCCGACCTGATCGTCATCGCCCGCCGCGCCCGCGGCTGAGCCCGCCCGGCCGGCGCCGGCCGGACCCGGCCGCCGGGTCAGCTGATGGCGGCCAGGTCCATGATGTCCAGCGCCGCGGCGACGATGGCGTCGGAGCCGATGCCCGCCGCCGTGAGCTGCTCCTCCGGCGTGGCGGAGCCGGGCATCTTCCGTACGGCCAGGTGCCGGATCCGGGGCAGCGGGCGCCCGTCGTCGAAGGCCCCGCGCACCGCGTCGGCCAGCCCGCCCTCGGGCCAGTGGTCCTCCACGACCACCAGCCGTCCGGTGACGTCGGCCGCGTCGCGCAGCGTCGCCGCGTCCACGGGCTTGACCGAGTACAGGTCGATCACCCGGGCCGTGATGCCCGCGGGGCCCAGCCGCTCGGCCGCCTCCAGCGCCTCGTGCACCGTGACACCGGCGGCGACCAGGGTGATCTCGTCGCCCGGCGAGGCGCGCAGCACCTTGCTGCCGCCGATCGGGAACTCCTCGTCCGGACCGTAGATCACCGGGCTCGCGCCGCGGCAGGTCCGCAGGTAGCGGATGCCCTCGGCGTCGGCCATGGCGGCGACCAGGCGCGCGGTCTGGTTGGCGTCGCAGGGGTGCAGCACCGTGCTGCCGTGCACCGCCCGGAAGGCCGCCAGATCCTCCAGCCCCATCTGGGACGGCCCGTCCTCACCGATCGCCACCCCGGCGTGGGAGCCGACCAGGTTGATGTCGGCGCGGCTCACCGCCGCCATCCGGACGAAGTCGTAAGCGCGGGTCATGAACGCGGCGAACGTGGAGGCGAACGGCGTCCAGCCCCGTACCTGCATCCCGACGGCCGCCGCGATCAGCTGCTGCTCGGCGATGTAGAACTCGAAGAACCGGTCCGGATGCTCCTTGGCGAAGAACCCCGAGCGGGTCGAGTCGCTCACCTCGCCGTCCAGCGCGACCACGTCGCCGCGGGCGTGCCCGAGGGCGGTCAGCGCCTCGCCGTAGGCGTTGCGGGTCGCGACCTCCTCACCGATCCCGTACCGGGGCAGCCGGACCGTCCCGCGCTCCAGCGGCCGGCCGCACGGCTCGGCGACCGGATGGCGGGTCTCGACGGTCAGCGCGCGCCGCCCGCCCAGCTCGGCGATCGCCTCCTCGGTGTCGGGCAGCGGCTTGCCGTGCTTGCCCTCCCGGTCGGCGACGGCGGCCACGCCGTGGCCCTTCTCGGTACGGGCGATGATCGCGGTCGGCCGGCCCTCGGTGGCGGCGGCCTCCCGGTACGCGGCGTCGATGGCCCCGACGTCGTGCCCGTCGATCTCGATCGTGTGCCAGCCGAACGCGCCGAACCGGCGGGCGTACGCGCCGAGGTCCCAGCCGTGCCGGGTGGGGCCGCGCTGGCCGAGGCGGTTCACGTCGATGACGGCGGTGAGGTTGTCCAGGCCCTCGTATCCGGCGTGCTCGGCGGCCTCCCACATGGAGCCCTCGGCCATCTCGCTGTCGCCGCACAGCACGTACACGCGGTAGGGCCCGTGGTCCAGCCGCTTGCCGGTCAGCGCCACGCCCACCCCGATGGGCAGGCCCTGCCCCAGCGAGCCGGTGGCCACGTCCACCCAGGGCAGCCGCGGGGTCGGATGCCCCTCCAGCCGGCTGCCGGCGGCACGGAAGGTCAGCAGCTCCTCGTCGGAGATCGCCCCCGCCGCCGCGTACAGCGCGTACAGCAGCGGCGACGCGTGCCCCTTGGAGAAGATCAGATGGTCGTTGCAGGGGTTGGAGGGCGCCTCGAAGTCGCAGCGCAGATGCTCGGCCAGCAGCACCGCCATCAGGTCCGCCGCGGACATCGACGAGGTCGGATGGCCCGATCCCGCGGCGCCGGCGGCGCGTACGGAGTCCACCCGCAGCCGCTGCCCCAGTTCGCGCAGCTCGTGTTGGTCCATGCCGGGGGCCCTACCCGGCATCGGGCCGGGAATGCAGACCGGGGACCCCGGCGGCGGGGTCCCCGGCGCCGGTCACCCGGTCGCGGGACGCGGAAGGGCGCAGGTGCCGCCGAGGACGACGTCGTTGTCCTCGCCGAGGCAGCGGGTGAGCGTGTACGTCTGCTGCCCGTAGTTGACGCCCTTGCGGACGGTCACCTTCCCTTCCTCGTCGACCTCGCACGGGTTGTTCATGGCGCAGCGCTTGCCCTCCTCGTTGCCGGTGTTGTTGATCCCGACGACCTGGCGGGTGTTGCGGTCCACGATCGGGGACCCGGAGGTGCCGCCGATGGTGTCGCACCCGGGCGTGTAGCGGATCGAGTCCTTCCAGGTCCAGTCGGCCTCGCGCATCCGGTGCACGAACCCGTCGATCTTGCAGGAGTAGATCTTCTTCCAGTAGCCGGAGACGATGGAGATCTCCGCGCCCTCCCGGGGATGGGCGGGCGACAGCTTCAGTGCGTCGATCTTGTGCTCGGCGCGGATCTTCGCGTAGCTGTCGGCGAGGCGGTACACGGCCACGTCGGTGTCGGTCATGGTCGCGTACTCGAGCCGGGTCGCCTTGAGCGTGCCGAGCTCCTTGCGCCCGGTCGGGTCGAGCAGCGTGAAGGCCCGGGTGGACGGCTTGTCGACGACCACCTCACCGGCCCCGGGCATGCCGCCCTCCAGGCAGTGCCCGTTGGTCAGCACCAGGGCGCGGTCGGAGTCCTGCGAGCGCGGCCCGCGGACCAGCGAGCCCGAGCAGTTGCTCAGCGCCACGATTCCGGTGAAGTCCACCTGCCGCCGCTCGGGCGCGGCCGGCGCGCCGGGGGCGGCCTGCGCGGTGCCGGCGGCGGTCAGCACGGTCACGCCCGCCGCGGTCGCGACCACGGCTCCGGCCAGACGTCTGATCATGGGGCTCCTCTCGGGGTGCGGCACTGCGCCGCGGTCCGTCGCTGCCCGTCGATCATGTACTCGACCGGTCACGGAGGGCAAGGGCGACCGGCCGGACGGCCCCGGAACAGGACCGGAAAGATCACCGGCGGCCATACGATATGCCGCATGGCCGACAAATCGCTTCGCTGGGGCATCCTCGGGACCGGTGGCATCGCGCGCGTCTTCACCGAGGACCTGCTGCGCCTGGACGGGCACGAGGTCGCCGCCGTCGGGTCCCGCTCCCCCGGCACCGCCGGCGCGTTCGCCGAGCGGCACGGGATCGCGCGGGCGCACGGCTCGTACGCCGATCTGGCGGCGGACCCGGACGTGGACGTGGTCTACATCGCCACGCCCCACCCGATGCACGCCGAGCCGGCCCGGCTCTGCCTGGAGGCCGGCCGCGCCGTCCTGGTGGAGAAGCCGCTGACCACCACGGCCGCCGGGGCGGAGCGGCTGGCGGCGCTGGCGCGCGAGCGGGACGTGTTCGCCATGGAGGCGATGTGGACGCGCTTCAGCCCGCTCGTCCGGCGCCTGCACTCCCTGGTCGGCGAGGGCGCGATCGGCGAGGTCACGGCTGTGTACGCCGACTTCTCCATCGCCCCGCCGTTCGATCCGGAGCACCGCCTGTGGTCGGCCGAGCTGGCCGGCGGCGCGCTGCTGGACCTCGGCTGCTACGTCCTGTCGATCGCGTGGCCGCTGCTCGGCGCGCCCAGCACGGTGCAGGCGACGGCGGCCACGGCGCCCACCGGCGTCGACGCGAACACCGGGGTCCTGCTCGGGTACGACTCGGGCGCGGTGGCCCTGCTGCACTGCGGGCTGATGGGCGAGTCACCGCACACGGCCACGATCGTCGGTACCAAGGGACGCATCGAGCTGGGGGCGCCGTTCTACCGTCCCACATCCATGACGCTGACCCGTTCCGGCGGCGAGGCCGAGACGTTCACGGCGGAACTGGCGGGCCACGGTTACACGTACCAGGCCGAAGAGGTGGCCCGCTGCCTGCGCCTCGGCCTCACCGAGAGCCCGCTGCTGCCGCTGGACGAGACGGTCGCCGTGCTGCGCGTGATCGACGAGATCAGCGGCTCGTTCACGAAGTGAGACGAGGGGCGCCGCCGCACGCGCGGCGGCGCCCCTCGTCTTCGGCCAACGGGCCGTCGGCCGACCGGGACTCAGTCGACGTCGACCCAGCCGAAGGTGCGCTCGACCGCCCTCTTCCAGCCGGCGTAGCCGTGCTCGCGCTTCTCCTCGTCCCACTGGGGATCCCAGTGCTTGTCCTCGTTCCAGTTCTGGCGGAGCTCGTCGGTGGTGCTCCAGAACCCCACGGCCAGTCCCGCCGCGTACGCGGCGCCCAGCGCGGTGGTCTCGGCCACCACCGGCCGCGAGACCGGCACGCCCAGGACGTCGGCCTGCATCTGCATGCACAGCTCGTTGGCGGTGACACCGCCGTCGACCTTGAGCACGTCCAGGGAGACGCCCGAGTCCTCGCGCATCGCCTCCACGACGTCGCGGGACTGGTAGCAGATCGCCTCCAGCGTGGCCCGCGCGAGATGGGCGTTGGTGTTGAACCGCGACAGCCCGACGATCGCGCCGCGCGCGTCCGAGCGCCAGTACGGGGCGAACAGCCCCGAGAACGCCGGGACGAAGTAGACGCCGCCGTTGTCCTCGACCTGCCGGGCGAGGTCCTCGCTCTGCGAGGCACCGGAGATGATGCCGAGCTGGTCGCGCAGCCACTGCACCGCCGACCCCGTCACGGCGATCGAGCCCTCCAGCGCGTACACCGGCGCCTGGTCGCCGAAGCGGTAGCAGACGGTGGTGAGCATGCCCGCCTTGGATCTGACCAGTTCCTCCCCGGTGTTGAGCAGCAGGAAGTTGCCGGTGCCGTAGGTGTTCTTGGCCTCGCCGGGCGCGAAGCAGACCTGCCCGACGGTGGCGGCCTGCTGGTCGCCGAGGTCGCCGCTCAGCGGGATCTCGCCGTGGAAGGGCCCGGTGGCCCGGGTGACGCCGTACGGGTCGGGCGCCGAGGACGGCTTGATCTCGGGGAGCATCGCGCGGGGGATGCCGAAGAACGACAGGAGCTGGTCGTCCCAGTCCAGGGTCTCCAGGTCCATCAGCATCGTGCGGCTGGCGTTGGTGACGTCGGTGACGTGCACACCGCCGTCGGTGCCGCCGGTGAGGTTCCACAGCACCCAGGTGTCGATGTTGCCGAACACCGCCTCGCCGTTCTCGGCGGCCTCCCGGACCCCGTCGACGTTCTCCAGGATCCACTGGACCTTGCCGCCGGAGAAGTACGTGGCCGGCGGCAGCCCGGCGCGGTGCCTGATGGTCTCGCCGCGGCCGTCGCGGTCCAGCGCGGACGCGATCCGGTCGGTCCGGGTGTCCTGCCACACGATCGCGTTGTAGTACGGCCGCCCGGTACGGCGGTTCCACACGACCGTCGTCTCGCGCTGGTTGGTGATGCCGAGCGCGGCCAGGTCCGAGGGGCTCAGGTTCGCCTTGTTCATCGTGGTCTCGATGACGGCGCGGGTCCGCTCCCAGATCTCGGTGGGATTGTGCTCCACCCAGCCGGCCTGGGGCAGGATCTGCTCGTGCTCGAGCTGGTGGCGGGCGATCTCGTTGCCGCCGTGATCGAAGATCATGAATCGGGTGCTGGTCGTGCCCTGGTCGAGCGCTCCGACGAAGTCGGCCATCCGGCTACCGCCTCTCTTCCGCTGGGTCGTACTCGGGCTTGCGCTCGGCGCCGGCCGTCACGGTGTCCTCCACCTCGGGCAGGTTGCGCCCGATCAGGAACAGGTACAGCGCCGTGCCCAGGACGCCGCCGATCAGCGGCCCGGCGATCGGTACCCAGAAGTAGAGATCACCGTACTGATCCCGCCACGCCCCGCCGTACCCGGTCAGGAACTGGGCCAGCCGCGGCCCGAAGTCGCGGGCCGGGTTGATCGCGTAGCCGGCGTTGGTGCCGAAGGCCATCCCGATCGCCACCACCAGCAGCCCGATGACCACCGGGGTGAGGTTGGCCAGCGGCGGGTTGTTGCGCAGGTCGGTGAGCGCCATCACGATGAACAGCAGGATCGCGGTCCCGATGATCTGGTCGCGGAAGCCGCCCCACATGCCGACCGGCAGCGTCCCGTTGCCCGGCAGGGTGGAGAACACGCCCTGGGTCTTGATCGTGTGGCCGGGATCGGCCGCGGCCAGGACCTCGATGTAGTTCCAGCGCACGATCAGGGCCGCCACGAAGGCCCCGGCCGTCTGCGCCAGGACGTAGGGGCCGACCTTGCCCCAGGGCAGCCGGTTGAACACCGCGAGCGAGACCGTGACCGCCGGGTTGATGTGGCCGCCGCTGAGGCGGGCCGACACGTACACGCCCAGGGTGACGCCGATGCCCCAGGCCCAGGCGATGCTGTCGTGGTTCCCGATCTCGGCGGCGGCGACCTGGGCCACCACGCCCACCCCGAAGAGGATGAGGATCATCGTTCCGGCGAACTCCGCGGCCATCTCGCGGGCCAGCGGAGGAAATCTCAGTCGTTCCGCCATATCTCCTCCTCGCGGGCGGTGTGACGTGAGACACACATCTGCCGCGACGGTACGTAGATCGGCGAAAAGCGGTCAACCGGCAATCGCTGCCGAACTCGCCTCGCCACCCCTGTCACCGTGCGCGCGGGTCGGAACCGCGATCCCGGGTAGGGACGTGACCGGCCCGTGCGCCGGCCCGGCGCGCCGGCCCGGTCCCGCCCCCGCGGTGCGCACCTCATGATCGGCACTCTGCCCGGTGGGCGACCGTTCTATAGCGGATGGTGACGATCTTCTGCCGGCCGCCCGGGCGTCAGTGCCCGCGGAACGCCTCCTCCAGCCACCAGGACGGAACGTTCCCGGTGACCTTGGCGTCGACCAGCATCGGCCGGTCGCGCGGGCCGGCCAGCCACTCGGCCACCGGGCCCAGGTCCTCGCGCTTGCGCACGGTGACCGACCGGCAGCCGAAGCCCTGCCCGATCGCGGCGAGGTCGGCGGGCGGGAACGTGACGGTGTCCAGCGGGTGGCCGTCCGGCCCGAAGTGGTGCACCTCGGCGCCGTAGGCCTCGTCGTCGTACACCACCACCAGCAGGCCCAGCCCCAGCCGGACGGCGGTCTCCAGCTCGCCGGCCGCCATCAGCGCGCCGCCGTCGCCGAGCGCGGCGACGGTGAGCCGGTCCGGCCGGGCCACGGCCGCGCCGATCGCGGTGGCCAGCCCGAGGCCGACCGACTGGAACGCCTGGGTGAACACCAGGCCGTCGGCGTCGGGGACGCCGAGGTACATCGCCGGGTAGCCCATGAAGTTGCCGGAGTCGACGGCGACCGTGCGCTCGGCGGGCAGCAGGTCGTCCAGGGCGATCGACAGCGTCCGGGGGTCGATCCGGGACCCGTCGGAGTCGTCGTCGTACGGGACGTCCCGCCACCGGCGCTCGCGGGCGAGCCGTCCGGCGACGGCGGGCGAGCGGTAGCCCGGCGCCGCATGGCCGCGGCCGGCCAGCTCGGCCTCGGCGGCGCGGGCGGTCTCGGCCACGTCGCCGATCAGGCTCAGGTCGACCGTCCGGTGCGCGCCCAGCGCCGCGGAGTCCAGATCGACCTGGACGACCGTGGTCCCCTTGCCGACCAGGCTGCCGTGCCGCAACGTCCACATGTTGAGCGAGCTGCCCCAGCCGACCAGCAGGTCGGCGCCGGCGATCAGCTCGGTGGCGGCCGGGGTGCCGAAGCCGCCGCTGACGTCCAGGTCGTACGGGTCGCCGAGGAACAGGCCGCGCGCGACGGCCGAGGTCGCCAGCAGCGCGCCGCAGCGTTCGGCCAGGGCCCGCAGCGGCTCGGCCGCGCCGCTCAGCCGGGCACCGCGCCCGGCGATGAACACCGGACGCTCGGCGGCGGCCAGCGCGTCGGCCAGCCGGGCGACGGCGGCGGGCGGCGGCACCGGCAGGAACGGCACCTGCCCGGGCCCGCCCGGCCCGAACACCGGACGCCCCGGACGCCCGGCCCCGTACGGCGCCGGGCGGTCCACCCGCTCCGGGCCGGTGTACTCGGCCTCCTGGACGTCCAGGGGCAGGCCGAGGACCACGGTGCGGCGCTCGGCCACGGCCGTCCGGCAGGCGCGGGCGAGGTCGGCCAGCGCGGTGGCCGGCGAGTGGATCCGCTCGGGGACCGCGCCCACGGCCCTGGCCAGGGCCGCCTGGTCCACGCGGAAGTTGGAGCGCACCGCCCCGGCGGCCACCTCACCGGTCAGGACCAGCAGCGGGGTACGGCTCTTGGCCGCCTCGGTGATCCCGGTGAGCGCGTTGGTCAGGCCGGGCCCCTGGTGCACCGACAGCACGCCGAGGCCGCCGCTCGCGCGGGCGTAGGCGTCGGCCATCGTGGCGGCACCGCCCTCGTGCCGGGCGGCGACGAAGCGCGCGCCGCCGGCGATCAGGGCGTTGGTGACGTGGAAGTTGCCGCTGCCCACGACCCCGAAGACGGTGCCCGCGCCGAGCCGGGCCAGGGCCGTGCCCACGGCTTGGGCGACCTTCACCGTTCCACCAGGGCCAGCACCCGTGCGGGGCTGCCCGAGCCGCCCACGATCGGCAGCGGGGTGGCGACCAGGACGGCGCCGCGCGCGGGCAGGGACGCCAGGGTGTGCAGCTGGGTCAGCCCGTACTTGCCCGCGCCCATGAAGTACGAGTGGCAGGGGAACGGCGGCTCGAAGCCGTGCGCGCCGCCCGCGTCGGTGCCGACCGTCTCCACCCCGAGCCCGATGATCGGCGTCTCCTCGGCCAGCCAGCGCGCGCACTCGGCGGAGATGCCGGGCGTGTGCGGGCCGTTCTCGTCGGCGTTGAGGAAGGTGTCCTGGTCGCCGGACCTGCCGTCCCAGCCGGTGCGGTAGAGCAGCCAGCCGCCCTCGGGCAGCGGCCCGTGGGTCTTCTCCCAGTCCCGGACGTGGTCGATCTCGAGCAGGAAGTCGGCGTCGGCCGCGGCCCGCTCGGAGACGTCCAGCACGACGGCGGGCGCGACGAGGCGGCGCGGCGCGATCTGCGAGACGTCCTCGCCGTCGCGGCCGGTGACCCAGTGGACGGGCGCGTCGAAGTGGGTGCCGACGTGCTCGCCGGTGTGGATGTCGTTCCAGTACCAGGCGGGCCCGCGGTCGTCGTACCGGCTGATCTCGGTCAGCCGGAACGGGACGGTGTTGGCGAACGGCTCGGGCAGCTGGAGGATCGGCGTCGACTCCGACAGCGGCGCGGTCAGGTCGACGATCTCGACCGATCCATCGGTGACGGCGGCGAGCAGGTCGGTGAGCACGGACATCGTCGTTCCTCTCGCGGGGCCGGACCCCGCACTTACCTGGGGGAACCCGCGGTCACGGGGTGACCCGAACATAACGTGTGCCTGGCCACACTGATCACCCCCCGGAACGTTGCACAACCACATTTACTTTGCGTCGCCGAACGTGGACCATCTGTGCATCCCCATGATCATCCCCCGATCATGCCGACCTCTGGGAGGCCCGCGATGCGCAGCCGTACCCTCGCCGCCGGAGCCGTCGCCGCCACGACGATCCTGCTCTCCGCCACCGCCCCGGCGGTGCACGCCGAACCGGCACCGCCCCCGCCCTCGGCGTCGCTCGCGCAGCGGGCGCCGGCGGGTTTCGACCTGCTTCGCCCGTCCGGTGACCCGGTCGCGCTGCGGAACGCGCCCCGGCAGCTGAACGTCACCTACACCCATAACGGCCAGAAGCGGACGCTGAACGACTACCTCGCGCTCACCGGCACCCAGGGTTTCGTGGTCCTTGACGCCCGTTCCGGCCAGGACGTCGTCTTCGAGCGCTACTCGTTCGCCGCCCGCGACACCCGCTTCCAGTCGTGGTCGATGGCCAAGTCGTTCACCTCGGCGGCGGTCGGCATCGCCCTGGAGGAGGGGCACATCGGCTCCATCGACGAGGCCGTCACCGAGTACCTGCCCGAGCTGAACGGGTCGGGCTACGCGGGCGTCTCCATCCGCGACCTGCTGCGGATGTCGTCCGGCATCGCCTGGGACGAGACCCTCAACGTGCCGCCCGTGCACGTGGCCGCCAGCCTCGGTACCCCGCTGCCGACCATGGCCGCGCAGCAGAAGCGCGGCTGGGAGCCGGGCAGCCGGTTCGAGTACACCTCCATGAACTCCTTCGTGCTGGCGTGGCTGGTCAGCCGCGCCACCGGCACGCCGTACCACCGGTACGTGGAGACCAAGCTCTGGCAGCCCGGCGGCATGGAGTCCACCGTCTACCTGGGCAACGACTCCAACGGCAACAGCATGGGCTACTGCTGCTACTACGCGACCGACCGCGACTTCGCGCGGTTCGGCCTGCTGTACCTGCGCGGTGGCAAGGCCAACGGGCGCCAGGTCGTCCCGGAGTCGTGGGTGAAGGAGTCGACCAGGCCGTCCGCGCCGTTCAACGACGGGTACGGGCTCCAGTGGTGGCTGGGCGACGACGGCGAGTTCGAGGCCAGCGGCCTGGGCGGGCAGAAGATCTGGGTGTCGCCCGAGCACGACGTGGTGATCGTGAAGTCGACGCTCATGACGATCGTGGGCGAGGATGAGACCGATACCGCGTTCCGCGCGGTGGCCGCTGAGGTGGCCAGGACACGCTCGTCCTGAGACGGAGGAACCCTCCCATGACCGAACCCACGGCGGAGACCACGACCGGAAAAGTGCGCGGCCGCGCGCACGGCGCGCTGGCGGTGTTCAAGGGCATCCCGTACGCGCGCGAGCCGTTCGGCCGCGACCGGTTCCAGGCGCCGCGCGAGCCCGAGCGCTGGGACGGGACGCGCGAGGCGGACGCGTTCGGCCCCCGGCCGCCGCAGTCCGGCCTGGAGTTCGGCATGCCCTCCTGGACGCCCGATGAGGGCCTGGACTGCCTCAGCGTGAACGTCTGGACCCCGGACGCCGGCGGCTCCGGGCTTCCGGTCATGGTCTGGCTGTACGGCGGCGCCTACATGTCGGGGTACTCCGGCCAGCCCGACTACGACGGCGCGCGGCTGGCCGGGGCGGGCGTGGTCGTCGTGACGTTCAACTACCGCGTCGGCATGGAGGGCTTCGGGGAACTGGCCGGGGCGCCGTCCAACCGGGCCCTGCTCGACCAGGTCGCCGCCCTGCGCTGGGTCCGGGACAACGTCGCCGCGTTCGGCGGCGACCCGGGCCGGGTGACGGTCTTCGGCGAGTCGGCGGGCGCGGGGTCGATCGCCGCGCTGCTGGCGATGCCGTCCGCGCGCGGGCTGTTCCGGCGCGCGATCGCCCAGAGCGTCCCCGGCACGTACTACTCCCCCGGTCTCGCGCGGCGGATGAGCGCCGGGATCGCGGCCGAGCTGAGCCTGCCCGCCTCGGCCGAGGCGCTCGCCGGCACGCCGCCGGAGGACTTCTTCGCCGCCGCCGACGCGTTCGGCCGGCGGATCCGGGACGACTACGCCGCCTGGGGACCGGTCGCGGCCACCGGCATGCCGTACTCGCCGGTGGTCGACGGGGAGGTCCTGCCCGTGACGCCCTGGCAGGCGGTCGCGGACGGCGCGGCCCGCGACGTCGAGCTGATCGTCGGGTTCAACCGGGACGAGTACCGCCTCTTCATGGTGATGGGCTCGCGGTACGGGACGCTCTCGGAGGGCGACCTGTCCGCCGCGATGGAGGCGCTGGCGCCGCCGGGAGCGGAGAAGGAGTACCGCGCGGCGCATCCCGGCGCCGGGGTCGACGACCTGTACGCGCTGGTGTGCTCGGACTGGCTGTTCCGGATGCCCAGCGCGCACCTGGCGACCGCGCACGCCGAGGCGGGCGGCACCACCCATGCCTACGAGCTGACGTGGAAGTCCCCCGCGGCGAGCGACGTGCTCGGCGCCTGCCACGGCCTGGACGTACCGCTCACCTTCGGCAATCTCGACGCCGGGATCGCCCTGATGCTGTGCGGCGACCCGGTGCCGGCAGAGGCGGCCGTGCTGTCGGACGGCATCCGGAACGCCTGGACGTCGTTCGCCACCACCGGAGATCCGGGATGGCCCGCGTACCGGGAGGACACCGCGCTGACGCGGCTCCTCGACGTCGAGCCCACCGACGTCGCCGACCCGGAGGCCGTGTCCCGCCGGATCTGGGCGGCGCACCGCTTCGACCCGATGGAGTAGCCGACCCGATGGACCAGGGAGCCGGGCGGCCCGCCGGGCGCGAGGACTTCCATCAGACGGAAGCCTCGTAGCCCGGCGGACGCCCGGTTGGCGAAGGTCGGGACGACGATGTCCGCCGACGCCGGGAGCAGTTCAGCCATGGCCATTGCCCGCAACCACTGGTACGTCGCCGCCTACGGCGAGGAGATCGGCGAGGGCCTGCTGGCCCGGACCATCTGCGGCGAGCCGATCGTCTTCTACCGGACCGCGGCCGGGGTGCCGGTCGCGCTGGCCGACCGATGCGTGCACCGCCGCTTCCCGCTGTCGGAGAGCAACCGGGACGGCGACCGGATCGTCTGCGGCTACCACGGGTTCACCTACGACCCCGACGGAACCTGCGTCGCCGTGCCCGGCCAGACCCGCGTCCCGCGAACGGCGCGCGTCCCCTCGTACACCGTCGTCGAGCAGGACTCGCTGGTGTGGATCTGGATCGGCGACGCGGACGCCGTCGCCGACCCGGCGGCGATCCCGCGCGCGCCCTGGCTCGCCGCCGACGGCTGGGTGACCGTGCGCGGGATGGAGCCCCTCGCCGCCCGGTACGAGCTGCTCATCGACAACCTGCTCGACCTGTCGCACGAGACGTACCTGCACGCCGGATACATCGGCACGCCGGAGGTGGCGCAGACCCCGATCACCACCGAGGTCGACGAGGAGGCGGGCGTCGTGCACGTGAGCCGCCGCATGAAGGACGTCGAGTGCCCGTCCTTCTACTCCGATTCGACCGGCATCCGGGGCCGCATCGACCGGTGGCAGGACATCGAGTACCAGCCGCCGTGCCTGTACCTGCTGCACAGCCGGATCGCGCCGACCGGGATCGAGCCCGGCCCGGACGGCGACGACCCGGCGGCGTGCCATGCCGAGATCGTGTACGCGATCACGCCCGAGACCGAGACCAGCACGCACGACTTCTGGATGGTGGCCCGCGACTTCGCGCTGGACGACGAGGGCGTGTCGGAGTTCCTGGCCGAGAGCAACCGCACGGTCGTGCTCCAGGACGTGCGCGCGCTGGACATCCTGGAGAAGGTCATCGCGGCCGAGCCCGAGGGCTACCAGGAGCTCAGCGTCAACATCGACACCGGCGGCCTGGCGGCGCGGCGCCTGCTGAAGAAGATGGCCCCGTGAAGGTCGTCCTCGCGCGCAAGGAACGGGCGGCGGACGGCGTGGCCGCGCTGACGCTGCGCGATCCGGGCGGCGGGCCGCTCCCGTCCTGGGAGGCCGGGGCGCACATCGACCTGGTGCTGCGGGACGATCTCGTCCGGCGGTACTCGCTGTGCGGCGACCCGTCCGACACGTCCGGCTGGCGCCTGGCGGTCCTGCGCGAGGACGCCGGCCGCGGCGGCTCGTCCCATGTGCACGACCACCTCCAGGAGGGCGCCGTCCTGGACGTGCGCGGGCCGCGCAACCACTTCGCGTACGAGCCGTCGCGGCGCGCGCTGTTCATCGCGGGCGGCATCGGCATCACGCCCGTCCTGCCGATGCTGGCGGCGGCCGAGGCGGCGGGCGTGGACTGGCGGCTGCTGTACGGAGGGCGGCGCCGCTCCTCGATGGCGTTCCTGCCGGAGCTGGCCCGCTACGGGGAACGGGTGCAGGTCCGCCCCCAGGACGAGACCGGGCTGCTCGACCTCGACGCCGTCCTCGCCGAGCCGGAGCCGGACACGCTCGTCTACTGCTGCGGGCCCGAACCGCTGCTGGCCGCGGTGGAGGAACGCTGCGCGCGGTGGCCGCCGGGAAGCCTGCGCGTCGAACGCTTCACGGCCTCACCGCAGAACCTGGAGGGCGACACCGGGTTCGAGGTGGAGCTGGCGCTCAGCGGACGGACGGTGCGCGTCCCGCCGGACGGCTCCATCCTCGGGGCCGTCGAGGAGGCGGGGATCGCCGCGCTGTCGTCCTGCCGCGAGGGGACCTGCGGTACCTGCGAGACCGCCGTGCTCGGCGGCGAGCCCGACCACCGCGACGGCGTGCTCACCGAGGCCGAGCGCCGGGACGCGGGCGTCATGATGATCTGCGTCTCGCGGTCCCTCACGCCCCGTCTGGTTCTGGAGCTGTGATGGCGGGGCAGGGCACCGGGACGTACTCGAGCAGCCGGTCCGCGACCTCCCGCGCGCCCGACTCGTACCGGCGCCGCAGGTCGTGCAGGACCTCCTGGGCGCGGACCGCCGGCCATTCGGGCGGCAGGTGCTCGACCGGCAGCCGCGGGTCGACCCGGACCAGTCCCAGCCACTCGGTCATCATCCACAGGAACCGGGCCAGGTCGTCGGGCGCGTCCGGGATCGGCTCCGGCTTGTCCCAGCGGCCGAGGAACGCGCGGTACCCGGCGGCGAGCCCGTCCAGGTCGAACGCGTCTCTGATCATCGCGCCCACATCGGTGGGCTCCTCCGCCGTACCGTGGAAGACCTTGACCCGCCCGTCCAGGCCGCGGTCCGGTCCACCGGAGGCGATCAGGCCGGGGACGTCGACCCGCGAGGGGGAGATCCAGGTGCCGTTGCCCAGCGGGCCGAACCCGGCCCACACCAGGCGGGACCGCAGATCGTGCCGCTGACGCTGCCACGACTCGGGCATCGAGAACGACAGGACGGTCCACCGGCCGTCCCAGTCGGCGTTGACCGCGCCGCGCCGCCACACCCGGGCCTCGCCGTCCAGCAGGATCCGCTCCGAGCGCTCCGTCAGGCCGAAATGCATGCGCCGGCCCTGCCGGTGGCGCTCCAGCAGCCCGCGCCGCACCATCCGGGTGAGGGTGGAGCGGATCGCGTGCTCGCCCACCCCGAGGTTGCCGAAGACCTCGATGAAGCTCCCGGAGAACACGGCGATGTCGCGCCTCAGCACGTAGTTGCCCAGGAAGGTCAGCATCAGCGACTGGGGTCGCGCGGCCGGGTCGGGACGGTCCAAGGAATCGGCTCCTGCGTGCTCGGGGCTCGGGCCGGTGGCGAGCCAAGGATAGGACTCCGCAACGATGTTGGGCATATCGTTGACTGCTGCAACCAATACGCCTATCTTCGCACTACTTCCGAGCGGCGACCCCCCGGTTCGCCGGTTCCGCCCCACCCCGCCTCTCGGAACGTGCCCCCATGCCACCCGCCGACTCCTGATCCCGTGATCTAGGGAGCTCCACCGATGCACAACGAGGGACTCGGGTCCTGGCCCGCCCGCCGGGCGCGCAAGACCCCGCGCCGCCCGGCCCTGTTCCACGACGGCCGCACCCTCACCTACGCCGAGCTCGACGAGCGCGTGACCCGGCTGGCGCGCGGCCTGCGCTCGCTCGGCGTGCGGCGCGGCGACCGGGTCGCCTACCTGGGCCCCAACCACCCGTCGTTCCTGGAGACGCTGTTCGCCGCCGGAGTGCTCGGCGCGGTGTTCGTCCCGCTCAACACCCGGCTGGCCGCCCCCGAGATCGCCTACCAGCTCGCCGACTCGGGCACCTCGGTGCTCGTCCACGGCCCCGCGCACGCCGAGCTGGTGGACGAGGTGCGCTACCAGGCGCAGGTCCGGGAGTTCGTCTCGCTCACCGGCACCGGCCCGGGCGCGCACGGCTACGACGAGCTGCTGGAGGACGCGGGCGGCGGCGCGATCGACGAGGCGGTCTCGCACGACGACCTCTGCATGATCATGTACACCTCGGGGACCACCGGCCGGCCCAAGGGCGCCATGCTCACCCACGGCAACCTCACCTGGAACGCGGTCAACGTCCTCATCGACCACGACCTGGCCGCCGACGAGGTCGCGCTGGTGTCGGCCCCGCTGTTCCACACCGCCGGGCTCAACATGCTCACCCTGCCCGTGCTGCTCAAGGGCGGCCGGTGCGTGCTCACCTCCGGATTCGACGCGGACGCCACGTTCGACCTCATCGCCGAGCACGGCGTGACCTTCATGTTCGGGGTCCCGGCGATGTTCCAGCAGGTGGCGCGCTCGCCCCGCTGGGACGGCTCCGACCTGTCCTCGCTGCGCATCCTGACCTGCGGCGGAGCCCCGGTACCGCCGGCCCTCATCGCCGCCTACGGCGAGCGCGGGCTGACCTTCCTGCAGGGGTACGGGATGACCGAGGCGTCACCCGGCGTGCTGTTCCTGGACGCCGAGCACGCGGTGAGCAAGGCCGGGTCCGCGGGCGTCCAGCACTTCTTCAGCGACGTGCGCGTGGTCGGCCCGGACATGCGCGACGCCGGACCGGGCGAGACCGGCGAGGTCGTGGTCCGCGGCCCGCACGTGTTCCGCGGCTACTGGGGCCTGCCGGAGCAGAGCGCCGCGGCGTTCGCCGGCGGCTGGTTCCGCAGCGGCGACGCGGCCCGGGTCGACGAGGACGGCTACGCGTTCATCGTCGACCGGATCAAGGACATGATCATCTCGGGCGGCGAGAACATCTACCCGGCCGAGGTCGAGCACGTGCTGCTGGACCATCCCGACGTGCTGGAGTGCGCGGTCATCGGCGTTCCCGACGACAAGTGGGGCGAGGTCGGCCGGGCGATCGTGGTCCCGCGTCCCGGCTCGGACCCGACCGCCGACGGCGTGCTGGCCACCGTCGCCGGCCGGCTCGCCGCGTACAAGATCCCCAAGTCGGTGGTGTTCGCCGAGCAACTGCCCCGCAACGCCACCGGAAAACTGCTCAAGCAGCCGCTGCGCGAGCGGTTCGGCGCCACCTGAAAGACCCGCGAAACCCATGCAGACCCCCCCGCCTGAATCACGAGTCCGCCGTTTCGGACCGACCGAGAAAAGGTGCAGCACCATGGGCAAATTCCTGACCAGGGTAGGCAGCCTGCCTAGATTCATAGCCCGCCAGGAGAGCCGTCCCCCGTCCCAGGAGACGGCCGTGCGACGTCCAGGAACCCGCGCCGCGGCGCTGGCCGCGCTGGCCGTCGTCCTCCCGCTCGCCGCCGCCTGCGGCGACTCCTCCGACGGCGGGTCCGATCCGATCAAGGTCGGGCTGATCGTCTCGCTCACCGGCAACTACGCCCCGCTGGGCAGCGAGGACAAGAAGGCGGTCGAGCTGGCCGTCGAGCAGCTCAACGCCAAGGGCGGGGTACTCGGCCGCAAGGTCGAGATCGTCTTCCGCGACGACAAGACCCAGCCCGACCAGGCCGTACTGGGCCTGAACGCGATCAAGCGCGACATCGACGCGGTGATCGGCCCGGTGTTCTCCAACTCCGCGCTGGCCGCCGAGCCGATCGCGCAGCGCGAGAAGATCCCCTACCTGTCGCTGGCCCCGGCCACCGAGCAGGTCGAGCCGATCAAGTCCTACATCTTCGTGACGCCCGCGCTGTCGGCGATGTACGCCGAGAACTACCTGCAGTACTTCAAGAGCCAGAAGATCACCAAGATCGCGATGGCGCACGACAGCAAGAGCGGCTACGCGGTGGCCGGGCACAAGGCCACCGTGGCGCTGGCGGCCAAGTACGGCGTCCAGATCGTCAAGGACGAGACCTACGAGACCACCACCAGCAACTTCAGCCCGATCTTCACCCGGATCAAGGACTCCGGCGCCCAGTCGTTCCTGTTCTGGGGCACCGGCGCGCCCGGCGTCACGGTGGCCAAGCAGTACGTCGCCGCCGGGCTCGACATCCCGCTGATGCTGACCGCCTCCCAGGCCAGCTCGCTGTGGCTCAAGCCGGTCGGCGCCGCCGCCGAGGGCATCACCGTGCAGAGCGCGATCGGCGTGGTGGGCGAGCACCTGCCGGCCGGCCCGCAGAAGTCGGTCATCGAGCAGCTGGCCGGGCCGTACAAGCAGAAGCACGGCTACGCGCCGCCGCAGTTCGCGCAGGACGGCTACAGCGCCGCGCTGCTGCTGTTCGAGGCGTTCAAGAAGGCCGGCAGCACCGACGGCGAGAAGGTGCAGAAGGCGCTGGAGACCATGGACCTGGTCACGCCCAACGGCCGGTTCCAGTACTCCGCCACCGACCACTCCGGGCTCGGCCCGGAGTACATCTCGGTCAACACCGTCAAGAACGGCCAGTTCATCCCGACCGCCTGGTCCAAGGGCGAGCTCGCCAAGACCGTGTCCGGCGGGTGAGCGAGTGCTCCAGATCCAGGGACTCTCCCGGCATTTCGGCGGTGTCTACGCCGTCCGCGACGTCGACCTGACCGTCGGCGAGCGGGAGCTGCGCGGGATCATCGGCCCCAACGGCGCGGGCAAGTCCACGCTGTTCAACCTGATCGCCGGGCATCTGCTGCCCGACCAGGGGACGATCGAGTTCCGCGGCCACCGGCTCGGCCGGCAGCCGGCGCACAGCCGGGCGGCGCTCGGGATCGCGATCGTGTTCCAGGCGGCCCGGGTGTTCCGCGGCATGTCCGTACGCGAGAACGTCATGGTGGGGGCGCACGCCGGTACCCGCGCCGGGTTCCTGACGGCCGCGCTGCGGCTGCCCGGGCACGCCCGCGACGAACGGCTGATCCGTGCCCGCGCCGACGCGGCGCTCAAGCGGGTCGGCCTGTCCGAGTGGGCCGGCCGCCCCGCCGAGTCGCTGCCGCTGGGCCAGCAGCGCTCGCTGCAACTGGCCCGCGCGCTGTGCGCCGAACCGGAGCTGCTCCTCCTGGACGAGCCCGCCTCCGGCCTGCGGTCGGCCGAGCGGCGAGCCCTGTCCGACCTCATCGCCGAGCTCCGCCGGAGCGGGCTGACGATCATGCTGGTGGAGCACGATGTGGCGATGGTGACCCGGCTGGCCGACCGCATCACGGTGCTGGACCTGGGCCAGGTGATCGCCGACGGCACGCCCGACCAGATCAGGTCCGATCCCCGCGTCATCGCGGCCTACCTCGGCGAGGAGGTCACCTCGTGATCGAGGTCGAGGACCTGACCGTACGGTACGGATCCGCCACCGCGCTGGACCGCGTGTCCCTCACCGTCGGCGCGGGCGAGATGGTCGCCCTGGTCGGCCCCAACGGCGCCGGCAAGTCGACGCTGGTCGACACGCTGTCGGGGATCGTCCTGCCCGCCTCGGGCACGGTACGGGTCGGCGGCCGGTTCGCCCACGTCCCCGAGGGCCGCCAGCTGTTCCCCGACATGACGGTCGAGGACAACCTGCGGCTCGGCGCCTGGGGACGCAGGGAGCGCGACACCAGCGCGGTGTACGAGCTGCTGCCCGGCCTGCGGAAGCTGCGCGGCCGGCGCGGCGGCAACCTGTCCGGCGGCGAGCAGCAGATGGTCGCGGTGGGCCGGGCGCTGATGGCCCGGCCCGAGGTGATCGCGGTGGACGAGCTGTCGCTCGGGCTGGCCCCGCTGGTGATCGCCGACCTGGCCCGCCACCTGCGCGAGCTCAACGCCGAGCACGGCACCGCCGTGCTGCTGATCGAGCAGAACGCCCGGCTGGCCTTCGAGCTGTGCGCCCGCGCGTACGTCCTGGAGGCCGGCCGCATCGTCGCCGAGGGAACGTCGGCCGAGCTGGCCAGCAGTCCCGAGGTCGAGGGCGCCTACCTGGGCGGCCCCATCCAGGAGACCCCGTGAGCGAAGCGAACAAAATGACACAGCAGTGGAACTCACGCATGGCCGAGCCGCCAGGCGAGGCAGCCTCCGAGCCGCCAGGCGAGGAGGCCGCGTGAGTAATTTTCTGAGCTATCTGATCAACGGCCTGGCGGTGGGGTGCGGGTTCGCCCTGATCGGCAGCGGCCTGGTGGCGATCCACCGGGTGACCCGGATCGTCAACTTCGCCCAGGCCATGTTCGCGGTCGTCGCCGGGCTCAGCGCGGCCTCGCTGCTGTCGGCCGGGCTGCCCCACGGGGTGGCCGAGGTCGCGGCGGTCCTGGTCGCGGTGGTGGCCGGGCTCCTGGTCGGCCTGCTGGCGATGGGCCGGCGCGGCACCAGCCCGCTGTCCTCGCTGATCATCACCCTGGGGATCGGCATCCTCGCGTACGCGGTGGAGATCGTGATCTGGGGCGACCAGCCCCGCTCGTTCCCCGGCCTGCGCGGCTCGCTGACCATCGCGGGCGCGACCGTACAGAAGCAGTACATCCTGGTCATCGTCGTCACGGCGATCACGTTCACCGCGCTCGCGCTGTTCTTCAACCGCACCTTCGCCGGCAAGGGCCTGACCGCCTGCGCCTCCAACCCCTACGCCGCCCGGGTCATCGGGATCGACGTCCGGCGGATGGGGCTGCTCGCGTTCGGGCTCGGCGGCGCGCTGGGCGGCATCGCCGGTGTCCTGGTGACGCCGCTGCAGCCGATCTCGTTCGACTCCGACGTGTCCCTGATCGTCAACGGCTTCGCCGCGGCGATCTTCGGCGGACTGGTCCGGCCCGGCGCCGCGCTGGCCGGCGGCCTGGTGCTGGGCGTGGCGGAGGCGATGATGGCCGGCTACGGCAAGGCCTCGTACCAGATCGTGGTCGCGCTGGGCCTGATGCTCGCGATCATGATCTGGCAGGCCGCCCGCACCCCCGCCCTGCAGGAGGAGGCCGCATGAAGGAGTCGAAGGGGCGCGGCGACGCCTGGACTGACGAACGCAGGGAGCGAAGCGACCGGAGTGAGGAGGGAAGGCGTCGCCAAAAAGGCGCCCCTGAGGCGACCAGTAAGAATGGTGGGGTCTTGGCGCGGCTGCGGGGGCGGGGCGACGGGCCGGAGGTCAGGCTGCCGCATCTGGCGGCGCTGTTCGCGGTGACGATGCTGCTCGCGGCGACGCTGGGCGAGGGGCAGCTGTCGGTCTTCGTCCTGCTGGGGCTGGCGGCGATGGTCACCGTCGGGGTGTCGCTGTTGATGGGGTACGCGGGGCAGGTGTCCCTCGGGCAGGCGGCGTTCTACGCGATCGGCGGCTACACGGCCGGGCTGATGAGCGTGCACGGGCTGCCGCCCCTGCTGGGGCTGCTGGCGGCGCCGCTGATCGCCGCGCTGTTCGCGGTGGTGATCGGCATCCCGCTGCTGCGGCTGCGCGGCCACCATCTGGCGTTCGCGACGCTGGCGACGCAGCTGATCCTGCTGTCTCTGGCGGGCGAGCTGGACTTCCTGGGCGGCAGCATCGGGCTGCAGGGCATCCCGCGGTTCGGCGTGGGGCCGCTGGAGCTGAGCGGTGACCGCGGCTACGCGTTCCTCACCTGGGGCGCGCTGGCCGTGGTGGTGCTGGTGGCCCGCAACGTCATCGAGTCCCGGCAGGGGCGCGGGCTGCGGGCGCTGGCCACCAGCGAGATCGCGGCCGAGTCGGCGGGCGTCGCGGTGGGCCGGGCCAAGCTGGTGGTGTTCGCGCTGTCGGCCGCGTTCGCCGGGCTGGCGGGCGGGATCTACGCCTACTACGTCGGCTACATCGCGCCCGGGTCGTTCCCGGTCCTGCTGTCGATCGAGTACGTGGTGATGGCGGTGGTCGGCGGGCTGGGCACGATCTGGGGCGCGCTGGCCGGCGCCACCGCGATCGTCCTGCTGATCCAGTTGCTCAACAACGTCGGCACGATGGAGGGCATGCCCAGCTACGCGCCGAGCGTGCTGTCCTACGCGATCTACTCGCTGCTGCTGATCGCCGCGGTGCTGTTCATGCCCGGCGGCCTGGTCCCGGCCGTCCGATCCAGATTGTCGTCCCGGACCTCGGGAACGACGTGAGAAGGCAAGACGAGAAGGAGTTCCATGGTTCTGCGAGACACCCCGCCGTTCCGGGCCGACCATGTCGGCAGCCTGCTGCGGCCGCCGGAGCTGCTGGCGGCGCGCGCGGACCACGCGGCCGGGCGGATCAAGGCCGAGCAACTGCGCGCGGCCGAGGACGCGGCCGTCACGTCGGCGGTGGAACTACAGCGTGAGGCGGGGCTGCGGACGGCGACCGACGGTGAGTTCCGCCGCACCTCGTGGCACATGGACTTCATCTACCGGCTGGGCGGGATCAGCCCGGCCGAGGAGAAGATCAAGGTCCAGTTCCACCGGCGCAACGGGGACATCGAGTTCACCAGCGCCGCGCTGCGGGTGCACGAGCGGATCCGGCTCGATGAGACGATCTTCGGGGACGACTTCGCGTACCTGCGCGACCAGGCCGAGGGCACCGGGCTGACGGCCAAGCTGACCGTACCGTCGCCGAACATGGTGCACTACCGGGGCGGGCCGGCCTCGATCGATCCGGCGGTCTACCCCGACGTCGAGGAGTTCTGGTCCGACCTGGCCACCGCGTACGCCGAGCAGGTGCGCAGGATCGGCGCGGCGGGCTGCCGCTACCTGCAGTTCGACGACACCAGCCTGGCCTACCTCAACGATCCCGAGCAGCGCGCGATGATCGCCGCGCGCGGCGACGACGCCGACCATCTGCACCTGCGCTACATCCAGCAGATCAACGGCGCGATCGCCGGCCGGCCGGAGGGGATGCGGATCACCACGCACATGTGCCGGGGCAACTTCCGGTCCGCGTGGACGGCCGAGGGCGGCTACGACTTCGTGGCCGAGGCGCTGTTCGGCGAGCTGGACGTGGACGGGTTCTTCCTGGAGTTCGACGACGAGCGGTCGGGCGGGTTCGAGCCGCTGCGGTTCGTGCCGAAGGGCAAGACGGTCGTGCTGGGCCTGGTCACCACCAAGAGCGGCGCCCTGGAGAGCAAGGACGACCTCAAGCGCCGGATCGACGAGGCGAGCCGGTACGTACCGCTCGACCAGCTGTGCCTGTCGCCGCAGTGCGGGTTCTCCTCCACCGTCGAGGGGAACGAGCTCACCCGGGACGAGCAGCTGGCCAAGCTGCGGCTGATCGTGGAGACCGCCGAGGAGGTCTGGGGCTGAGAAGCGATCATTTCCCCGAGGGACAGGTTAGGCTTACCTAAGTAGGTCGAGCCACAGTGATCGGGAGGAACGGATGGCGGACGAGCCGAAACGCAAGGGGCCACGGCTGAACACCGGCACGGTGCTGCGCACCGAGCAGATCACCCCCCACATGATCCGGGTGGTGGTCGGGGGCGAGTCCCTCGCCGGGTTCCCCGCGGGCCAGTACACCGATCACTACATCAAGCTGCTGTTCCCGCGGCCCGGGGTCGAGTATCCGGAGCCGTTCGACATGGACGTGGTCCGCGCCGAGCTGCCGCGCGACCAGTGGCCCAGCACCCGGACCTACACCGTGCGCGCGTGGGATCCGGAGGCGGTGGAGCTGACGATCGACTTCGTCTACCACGGTGACGAGGGGCTGGCGGGGCCGTGGGCGGCGGCGGCCAAGCCGGGCGACGTGCTGCGGTTCCAGGGGCCGGGCGGGGCGTACGCGCCGGGCGCCGAGGCCGACTGGCACCTGCTGGTGGGCGACGAGAGCGCGCTGCCTGCGATCGCCGCCTCGCTGGAACGCGTGCCGGAGGGCGCGCCGACGCGGGTCTTCCTCGAGGTCGAGGGTCCCCAGGAGCAGCAGGAGCTGACCACTCCCGGCGACGCCGAGATCGTGTGGCTGCACCGCAACGGGTCGCCGGTCGGCGACTCGCTCGTACGCGCCGTACGGGCCCTGGAGTTCCCCAAGGGCGACGTGCACGCCTTCGTCCACGGCGAGGCGAACTTCGTCAAGCAGCTGCGCCGGCACCTGCGGATCGACCGCGGCCTGCCGATGGACCGGCTGTCGATCTCCGGCTACTGGCGCCGCGGCCGGGACGAGGACGGCTGGCAGTCCTCCAAGCAGGACTGGAACCGCCAGGTCGAGGAGGAAGAGGCGCGGGCGGTCTCCGGCTGAGCCTCAGGCGGTGGCCTCACCGGTGGTGAGGTCACCGTCGGTGAGGTCGCCGCCGTCGTCGGTGAAGCCGGGCAGCCAGCGCTCGGCCTCGGCGCGGAAGTTCCCCTCCGCCTCCAGCTGGCACAGCACCCCTCCGCAACTGGTCAGCGCCCGCGTCACGGCCATGAACTGCGGCGGCATCCGCAGGTGCCGGCCCAGCCCGCCGGGCCGCATGTCGGTGGCGATGCCGATGCCGCGGGTCGTCTCCTGGCGCATGAACTCCCGCGAGTACTTGAAGCTCTCGGTGGTGAACGGGTAGGAGTGCGCGCCGACCAGCGCGGCCAGCTGCTCGGGGTCCACGTCCCCCTCGGGGGTCAGGAAGCCCTCCTCGCGCATGGCCTCGACCATCTCCTCGCCGCTGCCGAGGGTGCCGATCCGCATCAGCCGCCCGATCGACCACTGCAGCTCGGCCGGGACGTGGGCGGCGCCGCCGAAGTCCATGACGCCGAGCCGGCCGTCGTCCAGCATCCGGAAGTTGCCCGGATGCGGATCGATGTGGATCATCTCGCAGCGGGCCGGTCCGGACAGCAGGAAGCGGAAGAGCAGCAGCCCGGCCCGGTCGCGCAGCTCCTGCGGCCCCTCGGAGATCACCTTCGACAGCGGCGTCCCGTCCAGCCACTCGGTGACCAGGACGTTGCCCGACCGCTCGACCACGGCCGGCACGACGAAGTCGGGGTCGTCGGCGTAGGCGTCGTGGAAGGCCGTCTGGGCGCGGGCCTCGTCGGCGTAGTCGAGCTCCTTCTCCAGCCGCCGCTTGAGGTCGGCGACCATCGGCTTGACCTCGACCCCGGGGAACAGCGGGGTGATCAGGCGGCTCAGCCGGGAGATCTGGTTGAAGTCGCTCATCAGCGCCTTGCCGGCGCCCGGGTACTGCACCTTGACCGCGACGGTACGGCCGTCGTGCCAGACGGCCTTGTGCACCTGACCGATGGAGGCGGCCGCGGCGGGCTCGTCGGTGAACTCGGCGAACAGGTCGCGCCAGTCCTCGCCGAGGCCCTCGGCCATGACCGCGTGCATGGTGGACGCGGGCATCGGCGGCGCGGCCTCCTGCAGCCGGGTGAGGCTGGCCCGGAACGGCCCGGCCACCTCCTCGGGCAGTCCGGCCTCGAAGATCGACAGCAGCTGGCCGACCTTCATCGCGCCGCCCTTGAGCTCGCCGAGCACCCGGAACAGCTGCTCGGCGGTACGGCGCTGGACCTCCAGCGCCACGGTCTCGGCGGGGCGTCCGAAGGTGCGCTTGCCGAAGCCGAGCGCCGTCCGCCCGGCGAATCCGAGGGGCAGGCTCGCCAGCTTGGCACTCCGCGTCACAGCGCGGCGGGGGATGTCACTCACGGGCCGACCGTCCCAACTGTTTCATCGACGGGCAACGAATGATCGCAGCCTCTCATGTACAGCGAACGCCACTGAAGAGTGATTCCCGCTCCACGACCGCTGTGTCGCCTACGTTACGGATTTCCCTTGACGCGCTGCGCGCACGGGACCACGATGAGAGTCCTAGTGAGACAGATCACATCATTGTCTCGCGGCTCTGCCGATCCCGACACCCCCCGCGCCGGAGGTAGGAGGCGCTCACCGAGTGAATGCCACGACGACCGCGCTACTGGCGGTGGGCCTGTACTACGTCGGAGCCGCGCTGTTCAAGGCGGCCGGAATGCGGATGGAGCCGCTGCGCGGCGACCGCCCGCTGCACATGCTGGGGGCGCTGGCGCGCAGCCGGCTGTGGCTGATCGGGCTGCTGGTCTTCCTGATCGGCCTGGAACTGCAGATCATCGCGTTCGCGGAGCTGCCGCTCGGGATGGCGATGCCGCTGTTCGCCTCCACCCTGGTGCTGCTGCTCTGGATGGCGGTCACCCTCTTCGGCGAGCGGCTGACCGCCCGCGAATGGCTGGCCCTCGGCCTGTTCGCGGTCGCCACGCTGGCCGTCGCCGCCTCGGTACGGCCCGGCGAGGGCGACATCGGGGAACTGCCGCCGGTCCCGCTGCTGCTCGCCGTGATGATCCCCTCGATCGCGATCCCGCTGGCGCTGTTCTCGGCCGGGGACCGCCGCCCCGAGGGCCGGCACGCCCGCCCGCTGTCGGGCGTGGCGTACGGGCTGAGCTTCGGGGTCCTGCTCGGTGCCGGGGAGGTCGCGGTCAAGGGCCTGGCGATCCTCAACACCGAGCGCGCGTTCGGCCTGGGACTGCTGGCCGAGCCGTACCCGTACCTGATCGCGCTGGCCCTGGGCCTGGGGCTGGGCCAGGCGATGATGGCGATGCAGCGCTGCCGGATGGCGATCTGCGTCTCGGTCTGCACGATCGTCGCCAAGACCTATCTGGTGCTGGTCGGCTCCCTGCTGTACGGGGGCGACTGGCCCGCCGACCCGCTGTGGGGCGTGCTGCGGCTCGCCGGGGCGGCGCTGGCGCTCGGGGCGCTGTTCCTGTTCCCGCGCTACGAGCCGGGCGGCCGGGGTGCCGCCGGGCCACCGTCCGCGCGGGGACGCTCCCCGGGCCCGTACGGGGCGGCCGGGCGCAGGAGGAGCTCGATGACCTCCAGGGCCGTCTCGATCTCCGGCCGGCTGCCGCCCAGGTAGTGCGCGTACATGAACGAGTCGGAGATCCGCACGATCGCCTGGGCGAGCGTGCCGGTGGACAGCGGCACGTCGACCGTTCCCCGGTCGATCTCGCGCTGCAACTCGCGGGTGAGCAGGGCGATCGCGCGCTCCTCGATCGGCCCCGGCATGGTGGCCAGCCGGACGAACAGCCGCGGCTCGCGCTCGGTGAACGCCTTCAGCGGCGCGGCGTCCACGACCTGGTGCATGAACCGGTCGAGGATGGCCAGCAGCCGCTGGGGGCCGGTGCCGCGCACGCCCCGGATCGCGACCCGGTAGGTGCGCTCGGTCATGTCGGCCAGCACGGTGCCGAGCAGCTGCTCGCGGCTGCCGACCCAGCGGTAGAGGGTGGCCCGCCCGACGCCGAGCTCGGCCGCCAGCGCGGACATGTCGATCGGTTCGCCCCGCAGGTAGTGCGCGGTCGCCGCGGCCACGGCCGCCGCCGGCCCCGCCGCCCGTCCGCCGCCGGCCCCGCCGTCGTCCTCGACGGGCGTGCGTCGAACCCGATTCACCCGCACAGCATGGCACAGACGGCGGCACCGGACGGCCGGAGCTGGTGCGGCCGAGGCCCTCCGGCTCAGTGATGCGCTGAGGGGACGACCCCTCAGTCCGCCGCGTCGATCTCGTTCTCCAGATCGTGCCGCTCCAGGTACCCCTCCAGGCGCCCGTCCCGCAGCGCGTCGAAGAGGCCGTCGCGGGACTCGGGATCGGGGAGCAGCACGTTCTGGTCACCGATCCAGGCGCTCCCGCCGGTGGGCATGGTCACGAACGAGACCCGCTCGGGCCCGATCCGGGCGAGCCGCGTGGCCAGCGAGCGCAGCGTGCCGAACTCGGTCTGCGAGTCGACCGCCAGCGAACCGCTGGCCGCCCGCAGGAAGGCGTCGAGCTTCCAGGGGCTGGTCAGCGTCCCGGAGTCGGCGGCCTTCTTCCCCAGTGCCAGCAGGAACGCCTGCTGGCGCCGGATCCGGTCCAGGTCGCTGCCGGACAGGCCCTTGCGCTCGCGGACGAAGCGCAGCGCCTCCTCGCCGTCGAGCACGTTGCGCCCGGCGGGCCAGGACCAGCCGTTGCTGGGGTCGTGGATCGGCTGGTCAAGATGGATCTCGACCCCGCCCAGCGCGTCGGTCATCGCCTTGAAACCGGTGAAGTCGACGGCGGCGACGTGGTCGATCCGTACCCCGCTGAGGGCCTCCACCGTCTCGGCCAGCAGCCGCGAGCCGCCGGCCGCGAAGGCGGAGTTGATCTTTCCCCGGTCCCGGCCGGGGATCTCGGCCCACAGATCGCGCGGCACCGAGATCAGGTAGGCCCGGCCGCCCCGCTCGGGCATGTGCAGCAGCATGATCGTGTCCGCCCGGGCCCGGCCGCCCGGACGCCACTTGTCCGCGGCGGGGACGCCGCGCAGATCGGACCCGATCAGCAGCCAGTTCTGGCCCGGATCCTGGACCGGCCGGACGCCGGAGTCGTGCGGCAGCGCGTCCGGCAGCCGCTGGATGCTGCGGTCGTACGTCCCGGTCCGCCATTCGGCCAGGGCCGTCACGCCCAGCCCCAGCAGCAGTCCGATGCCCAGGAGGATCCCCAGCACCCGCAGGCTGCGGGCGTGGCGCCCGCCGCGCGCGCCGCCGAGCGCGGGGCCGCCCATGCCGCATCACCTCCGGCGCCCTTCTCGGGCGCTTTATCCCGGTTCGGGTGCTCTTTCCCCACAAACGACGATCGATTCGCCAGGGTTCCGAGCGGGCGCGAAACGAGCGTGGCCGGGCATGGCCGGAACGCCGGCCGGGACGGGAGCGGCGGGACGGTCAGCGCGCCGTCAGGGCGTCAGCGGGAGGCCCGCGTAGTTCTCGGCGAGGCTGGTCGCGGCGGCCGTGGACGAGACCACGTAGTCCAGGTGCGAGCGCTGCAGCCGCCGGGCGAAGTCGTCGCCGTGCGGGTCGGTGTGCAGCAGCGTGGTCATCCAGTACGAGAAGTGCTCGGCCCGCCACACCCGGCGCAGGCAGGACGCGGAATAGCCGTCCAGCAGCGCCTCGGAGCCTTCGGCGTAGCGCTCGGTGAACGCCCGCGCCAGCAGCGTCACGTCCGACACCGCCAGGTTGAGGCCCTTGGCGCCGGTCGGCGGGACGATGTGCGCGGCGTCCCCGGCCAGGAACAGCCGGTCGTGCCGCATCGGCTCGGCCACGAAGCTGCGCATCGGGGTGATCGACCTGTCGGTGATCGGGCCCTCGCGCAGCTCCCAGCCGTCGTCGGTGGCGAACCGGGTGGCCAGCTCCGACCAGATCCGCTCGTCCGGCCAGGCGGCGATCTCCGCTTGGGGATCCACCTGCAGGTAGAGCCGGCTGACCTTGGGCGAGCGCAGGCTGTGCAGGGCGAAGCCGCGGTCGTGGCTCGCGTAGATCAGCTCGTCGGTGGAGGGCGGCACGTCGGCCAGGATCCCCAGCCAGGCGAACGGGTACTCGCGGGAGAAGGTCCGCAGCTCCGGCACCGCGGGCCGGCTGACCCCGTGGAAGCCGTCGCAGCCCGCGATGTAGTCGCACTCCAGGGTGTGCAGCCTGCCGTTCTGCCGGAACGTCACGGTGGGGGTGGCCGGGTCGATCTCCACCACCTGCGCCTCGAACCGGACGTCGCCGCCGTCCGCCAGCCGCCGCGCGACCAGGTCCTTGACGATCTCGGTCTGGGCGTAGACCGTCACCGTGCGGCCGGTCAGCTCGGTCAGCGCGATCCGGTGCCCGGCGCCGCCGAAGCGCAGCTCGAGCCCGTGGTGGACCAGGCCCTCGCGGTCGAGCCGCTCCCCCACGCCGCTCTCGCGCAGCACGTCGGTGGTGCCCTGCTCCAGCATCCCGGCGCGCTGCCGCTGCTCCACGTACGCGCGGTCGCGGCTCTCCAGGACCACCGACGCGATCCCCTGGCGATGCAGCAGATGCGACAGCAGGAGCCCGGCGGGACCCCCGCCCACGATCGCGACCTGGGTCCGCATTGCTGCCTCCTCCTGCTGCCTTCCACACGCTGACGAGTGCGATCCTCGCGGGTGTCCGCCCAGGCTCAGGGGCCGGCCTTCCGCTCAGTGAAAGGTTCGTTCGGGCCGTGCGCGAGCGACTCGACCGGTCCGCTGCGCCAGTGCGCGGCCACGTCCCGCGACAGCGCGCGGGCCGCGGTGGTCAGCGGCGGGAGCAGCCGGCGCATGTCGGCGCTGCGAGTGCGGGCGACCAGCGACAGCGCGGCCACGACCGTGCCCGCCGCGTCGCGGACCGGGGCGGCCACCGAGGAGGCGCCCACCGTCATCTCGTCGCGGGTCAGCGCGAAGCCGTTGTGCCGGACCCGCTCCAGCGAGCGGCGCAGCTCTTCGGGGTCGGTGATCGTACGGGTGGCGTGCGGGGTCAGCCCGGCGGCCAGGACCCCCTCCAGGACGTCCTCGGGCGCGTACGCCAGCAGGACCTTGCCCACGCCGGTGGCGTACAGCGGGAGGGTGGCGCCGACCTGCGTCACGACGGGGACCGAGCGGGTGCCGCGCAGCCGCTCCACGAACAGCGCCCGGCCGTCGCGCAGCACGGCCAGCTGCACGTTGTCGTGGGTGGCCTCGTACAGGTCCTCCATGTGCGGCAGCGCCAGCTCGCGCAGGCCGGTCACCGCGGGGGCCTGGCTGCCGATCCGCCACAGCCGGGTCCCGATCCGGTACGTGCCGTCGGGGACCCGTTCCAGGAAGCCGCCGCCGACCAGCTCGCCGACCAGGCGGTGCCCGGTGGCCAGGGGCAGGCCCGCCCGGCGGCAGATCTCGCTCAGGTTGAGCCGGACGCCTCCCAGCGCGAACGCGTCCAGGATCGCCATCACCTTGCCCGCCACGCTGGGCGGGCGAGCGGGCTCGGCCATCACCTAGGGTGCCATCTCCGCTGCTCTACTCCTCCTCGGCCAGGACCCGCTGCGCCACGGCGAACGCCGAGTTCGCAGCCGGAACTCCACAATAGATGGCGGTCTGCAGCAGCACCTCTTTGATCTCGTCCCGGGTCAGGCCGTTGCGGCGCGCGGCGCGCACGTGCATGGCCAGCTCGTCCAGATGGCCGTGCGCGACCAGGGCGGTGAGCGTGATGCAGCTGCGGGTCCTGCGGTCCAGGCCGGGACGGGTCCAGATGCCGCCCCACGCGTACCGGGTGATCATGTCCTGGAAGTCGGCGGTGAAGTCGTCGGTACGGGCCGCGGCCCGGTCCACGTGGGCGTCGCCGAGCACCTCGCGCCGTACCTTCATGCCCTCGGCGTACCGCTGCTCCTCGTTCATCCGGCCGGGTCCTTCCAGGTCTGGTCGAGGTGGGCGATGATCGCGTCGGTGACCGGGCCGGGACGCTCGGCGCCGGCCAGGTGCGCGGCGCCGTCGATCACCAGCAGCCGGGCGCCGGGGATGCCGTCGGCGAGCCGGTCGGCGTGTCCCTCGGGGGGCGTGGCGGGGTCGTCGGCGCCCGCGATCACCAGCGTGGGGGCGGTGATCTCGGGGAGCCGGGCGGTCGCGTCGAACAGGGCGAGGGCGTCGCAGCACGCCGCGTACCCCTCGGGGCCGGTCGCGCGCAGCATCGCCACGTACGGCTCGGCCCCGTCGAAGCCCGGGGTGAACCAGCGGCCGGCCGCCGTCTCCGCCAGCGGCGCGGTGCCCTCGCGGCGGACCAGCGCGGCCCGTTCGTGCCAGCCTTCGGGGCCGCCGAAGCGCGGCGAGGTGCAGATCAGGACGAGGGCGCCGAGCCGTTCGGGGGCGCGCAGGGCGAGCGCCGTGCCGACCGCGCCGCCGAGCGAGACGCCTGCGTAGGCGGCCCGCCGGATGCCGCGCGCGTCGAGGATGTCCACGAGGGCGCCGGCGAGGTCCTCGATGGTGAATCCGCGCTCGGGGGACGGTGATCCCCCGTGGCCGGGCAGGTCGTACCGCAGCACCCGGAACCGCTCGGTGAGCGCGGCCATCTGGGGCCGCCACAGCTCGGTTCCGGTGCCCAGGGACGGGCCGAGGACCAGGACGGGCGCGTCCTCGGGCCCGTCGAACCGGTGGTGCAGGATCATGCGTCTCCGTTCGGGTGCCGGCTCGCGCGGTACGCGGCGACGGCGCGGTCGGCCAGCAGCGGTGCCAGGCCGGGACCGGGGTCGCCGCCGTGCTCGGCCAGGACCGCCAGCAGATCATCGAGGTTGGCGCGCATCCGTTCCGGCGCGACCTCCAGGCCCTCGGCCAGCTCGGCGGCGGTCTCGGCCGCCCCGCCGGTCAGCCGCAGGCATTCGCGCAGCGGCTGCCACTCGGCGTGCCACTCCCCCGCCGGCCGCTCGTGCGGCGCGGCCAGGGAGGCCGCCAGGATCTGGGCGTACGCGGGGACCTGGAGCGCGGCGGAGCGGATCATGGTGGCCATCGCCGGGTTGCGCTTGTGCGGCATCGCCGACGAGCCGCCGCGGCCGGGCGCCGCTTGCTCGGCCACCTCGTCGATCTCGCTCTGGGCGAGCAGCACGACGTCGGTGGCGAACTTGCCCAGCGCGCCTGCGGTCAGGGCCAGCGCTGCGCCGAGGTCGGCGACGGGCGTGCGGCGGGTGTGCCAGGGCGCCACGGGCTCGGCCAGCCCGGTCTCGGCGGCGAACGCCTCGAGCAGGGCGAACCCCTGGTCACCGTACGCGCCGAGGGTGCCCGCGGCTCCGCCGAGCTGGACCGGCAGCGGCACGGCGGCCAGCCGCTCGCGGGCCTCCAGGACGCCCAGCAGCCAGCCCCCCGCCTTCGCCCCGAAGGTCGTGGGGAGGGCCTGGCGGCCGAGCGTGCGGCCCGCGATCGGCGTGTCGCGGTGCCGCTCCGCGATCCCGGCCAGCGCGTCCAGTGCCCGGTCCAGATGGGCGAGGGCGGCGCGCCTGGTACGGGTCGCGACGAGCATCGCGGCGGTGTCGACGATGTCCTGGCTGGTGGCGCCCCGGTGCACGTGCTCCCCGGCCGTACCGGCGAGTTCGCGCAGGTCGGCGACCAGCGGGACGACCGGGTTGCCCGCCGCGCGGGCGCGCCGGGCCAGGGCCGGCAGGTCGATCCGGCCGGCGTCGGCGGCCCGGCCGATGGCCGCCGCGGCCTCCGGCGGCACGATGCCGAGCCGTGCCTGGGCGCGGGCCAGCGCGGCCTCGGCGTCGAGCATGGCCGCCAGCCACGCCCGGTCGCCGGTGGCCGCCTCGGCCCGCGTGCCGGCCCGGACCGGCGACAGCAGCCCCGTGTCGGGGGACACGGCGTCTGGAGATACGGCGTCCGGAGACACGGTGTCGGAAGACGCGGCGTCCGGCGGCACCTCAGATCGCAAGAAAGACCGTCTCCCGCTCGCCCTGGAGGTGGACGTCGAAACGGTACGCGCCGTCCTCCTCACGCTTGGCGATCAGCGTACCCCTGCGGTCCTCGGGGACCTCGGCCAGCAGCGGGTCGGCCGCGTGGGCGGCGGCGTCCTCGGGGAAGTACAGCCGGGTCAGCACGGGCTTGAGCAAGCCGCGGGCGAACACCAGTACCGCGATGTACGGCGCGCCGGCCCCGATCGCGGCGGGCTTGAGCGTGCTGAACCAGTAGCCCCCGGCCGCGTCGGTCGCGCAGCGGCCGAAGCCGGAGAACCCGTGCCCCGCCCGCTTGAGCCCGCCCGGCCGGTGCGGGATCGCGCCCGACTCGTCGGCCTGCCAGATCTCCAGCAGCGCGTCCGGAACGGGCTGCCCGGCGCCGTCCACGACGGTGCCGCGCAGCGTGATCGCGCCGGGCCGCCAGGCGGGGACGACCTCGGGCCCTTCCTCGTACGGCAGCGCGTACCCGAAGAAGGGTCCGACGGTCTGCGAGGGCGTCTGCTCCGGCATCAGGCCTCCATCGGGGTGTCGCCGAGCACGATGTCCCACTGGTAGCCCAGCGCCCACTCCGGCTCGGTGGTGTCCATGTCCAGCCGGCTGACCAGCAGGTCGCGGTGCTTCTGCTCCGGGATCGACAAGAGCATCGGGTCGTAGGCGAACAGCGGGTCGCCGGGGAAGTACATCTGGGTGACCAGGCGCTGGGTGAACGCCGTGCCGAACACCGAGAAGTGGATGTGCGCGGGCCGCCAGGCGTTGGCGTGGTTGCGCCACGGGTACGCGCCGGGCTTGATCGTGACGAACCGGTAGCGGCCCTCGTCATCGGTCAGGCAGCGGCCGGCGCCGGTGAAGTTGGGGTCCAGCGGCGCCGGGTGCTGGTCGCCGCCGTGCGCGTACCGGCCGCAGGCGTTGGCCTGCCAGACCTCCACCAGCGCGCCGCGCACCGGCCGGCCGGAGGCGTCGGTCACCCGGCCGGTGACGATGATCCGCTCGCCGAGCGGCTCGCCGCTGTGCCGCAGGGTCAGGTCGGCGTCGAGCCGGTCCAGCTCGGCGTGGCCGAACACCGGCGAGGCCAGCTCGACGCTGTCGGGCCCCAGCTTGGGCATGACCAGCTCCTGGGCGGGGGCCCGGAGGACGGTGCTCTTGTAGCCGGGGTACAGGTAGGGCGGATGCGTCATGCCCGGGTTCCTTCCGAAGGGCGGATCCCCTTCACCCTGGCATCGGTTCACCCCGATGAGACACCCGGGTTTCCACTCAGCGGAAACTCTGCCCGGTGGCCGGGCTCAGGCCGCCGGAAGGCTTTCGGGCAGCCCGAAGAACCGGAAGAGGCGCACGTCGAAGAACACCGAGGCGTGCGACACGCCCGCGCCGCCGACCGCCAGCACCTGGATCTGGTACGGGTGGTAGACGCCCTCCTCGTCGCGCTTGTAGAGCGCGAACGCCGGCTGGCCGTTGGCCGCGGTGGGCACCATCCGGAAGTCGCCGGGCAGCGGGCCGCACTGGGCGATGACGAGGCGGGCGATGTGGTCGCGGCCGACGAACCATTCGGGGAACGGGGGCATCTCCCAGACCGCGTCCTCCTTGAACAGCTCGACCAGGCCCTTGATGTCGGCGTTCTCGAACAGCGTGGCGTAGCGGTCGAGCAGCTCGCGCTGGCCGGGGTCGGTGGGCTCGACCATCTCGTCCTCGGCGGGGGCGGCCTCCTGGATCTGGGCGCGGGCGCGCTGCAGCGCACTGTTGACCGAGGCGGTGGAGATCTCCAGCAGCTCGGCGACCTCGGCGGCCTTCCACTTCAGGACCTCGCGCAGGATCAGCACCACGCGCTGGTTGGGCGGCAGGTGCTGGAGGGCGGCGACGAAGGCCAGCCGGGTGGTCTCGCGGGAGGCGACGATCGTGGCGGGGTCGGCGGCGTCGGCGCCGAGCACCGTGTCGGGGACGGGCTCCAGCCAGGGCACCTCGGGCGAGGCGACGACCGGGCGCTCGGGATCGTCGCCGGGCGCGCCGAGGCCGGAGGGCATCGGGCGGTGGCCGCGCTGGTCGATCGCGGTCAGGCAGCAGTTGGTCGCGATCCGGTAGAGCCAGGTACGCAGCGACGACCGGCCCTCGAAGCCCTCGTAGGAGCGCCAGGCCCGCAGATACGTCTCCTGTACCAGGTCCTCGGCGTCATGGATGGACCCGAGCATCCGATAGCAGTGGGCCAGCAGCTCCCGGCGATAGGGGTCTGCCTGGCGCTGGAAGTCCTGCTCCTGCTCGATCGTGGTGTTCGCCATGGGTCGTCACCTTCGTTGGGGCGGCGGGCTCGGCCGTTCTCCGACCGTAGGCGACGCCACCGACAGAACGTGCGCTAACTCGAATGATAGGCAGGCTGAGCACACAACAGCCGGGAAACACTTCCCCTGGAGCGGGTATACCTGCACCCTGGAGGGCATCAACCACGGTGCCCGGCTCGGGAGGGACAGTGAACGCGAGACCGGAGGGCGGCCCCCGCGTGGTCGTGGGGGTCGACGACTCCGCCGGTGCGCGCTGCGCGCTGTCGTGGGCCATCGGGGAATCCCGGCTGCGCCGGCTGCCGCTGATGGTCGTGCACGCCGCGCCGCTGCCCCCGCACGTGTCGGCGGCGGGCCAGCTGGGCTGCGGGGTGACCGAGGCGCTGCGCGGCGCGGGCGCCGAGCTGATCGCCCGGCTGCTGGACGAGGTCGCCGGCGGCCCGCCGTACGGGCTGGAGATGACCGCGCTGGCCCTGGTGGGCGAGCCGGGGGCCACGCTGGTACGGCTCACCCACGAGGACGACATCCTGGTCGTGGGGCACGGGACACGCGGCCTGGTCTCCCGGATGCTGAGGCCCTCCGTACGGCTGCACTGCGCCCGCCGCGCCCGCGCGACGCTGGTGTGCGTGCGGCCCCCGGCGATGGAATCGCTGCTGGAGTCACTGACGGCCGGCGACCGGCCGCCCCCGGCCCACGCGTCCGACCGGTCCCGGTTCTTCCGCCTCGGCCGCCGCCCCCGCCAGGTCTGAGCCCGGCGGGGCGGGGCGTTCAGCCCGACTCGGCGATCCGCTTGATGGCCGCCAGGCGGGCGTCCCAGTCGGCGGCGACCGTCGCCATCCAGCGCGCCATCGCGGTCAGCCGCTCGGGCCGTACGGCGTAGCGGACCTCGCGGCCCCGGCGGCGGGCCTCCACCAGGCCCGCCGCGTCCAGCACCGCCAGATGCTTGACCACCGCCTGGCGGGAGACCGGCAGCCCGGCGGCGACCGTGGTGGCGGTGGCCTCGCCGCGCGCGGCCAGCGCCTCCAGGATCGCCCGGCGGGTCGGGTCGGCCAGCGCGGTCAGTACCTCGCCCGCCGAGTCGCCGTCGACGGTCACAGGCCCTCCGTGTACTCCTTGACCCGCTCGGCCATGCCGGTCCAGCCGCCGCCGTTCTCCTCGTACTTGAGCTCCGCCACCTCCGCCGGCAGGGCGGTGAAGCCGGTCTCGACGATCCGCAGCAGGGTCCCGCCGTCCTCCGAGCGCAGGATGAACTCCACCAGCGTCGAGTTGGCGTCGGTCACCTCCGCACCCGGGAAGCCCGACGCCCACCGGTAGGCGAACAGCTTCGGCGGATCGAACGTCTCGATCTTCAGGGGGAAGACCCCGAACTCCCCGTGGTCGACCACCATCCCGCCGCCGGGCCGCAGGTGGTCGACCTCGACCGGCTTGCCGGTGTCGCTCCCGAACCAGGTACTGAGATGCTCGGGCTCGGTGACGACCTCCCAGACCCGCTCCACCGGCGCCGCGATGGAGATCTCCCGCTCGATCTTGTCCTGCACCATGATGTGCTCCCTTCGTGTGCAACTCCAGAGTTGCACATAGCGCGTCACTTGCGCAACCTGTGGGTTGCGCAGGGTGCTCCGGGTACCGTTCGGTCATGCGCAAGTACGTGATCGTCGGCGTGCAGGGCAGCGGCAAGGGGACGCAGTCGCTGCTGCTCGCACGCGACCTGGACCTGGTCCACATCAGCGTGGGCGACATCTTCCGCTGGCACGTCCAGCACCACACCAAGCTCGGCGCCCAGGTCCGCCGGATCATGGCCGCCGGCGAGCTGGTCGGCGACGACCTCGTCGAGGGCGTGGTCCGCGACCGGCTGGAGCAGCACGACTGGAACTACGGCTTCGTCGTCGAGGGCTTCCCGCGCAACCGGCGGCAGGCGGAGTTCTTCCTGGAGAGCTACGACATCGACGGCGTCATCCACCTCGACCTGCCCGACGACGAGGTCCGCCGCCGCGTCCAGGCCCGCCGCCTGTGCGCCCGCTGCGGGATGGACTACAACCTCATCGCGCACCGCCCCGAGGTCGAGGGCCGGTGCGACGTGTGCGGCGGCGAACTGCTCACCCGCGAGGACGACAACGACGCGGCCCTGGCCGAGCGCCTGCGCACCTACCACGAGAAGACGGACCCGGTCCTGGACCTCTTCCGGCAGAAGGAGTACGTGGCGACGATCGACGCCCGCGCCCCGATCGAGGCCGTCCAGCGCGACCTCAGGGGCAAGCTCGGCCTGCCCGCGCCCCGTCCCGCCGGCTGAGCCGACCGGCGGGGATCGCCTGGACGACCCGCGCGGTTCACCTCGCGGCCGTTTCGGGCCGCTACCTCTGGCGGTGTGAGAAGCGCCCTCTCCCCCATCGCCGCCGTCCCCCTGCTCGCCCTGGCCCTGGCGGGCTGCGGCACCGCGGCCGGATCCGACACGATCGCCGGCGCGGACGCCCTCGTGGTCGGCGTCAAGGCCGACCAGCCGGGACTCGGCCTCGCCGGCCCCGGCGGAACGTTCCGGGGCTTCGAGGTGGAGGCCGGCCGGTACATCGCCCGCCGGCTCGGCGCCTCGCGCGTCGACTTCAAGGCGGTCACGTCCGACGACCGGGAGCGGCTGCTGGGCGACGGCACCGTCGACCTGGTGCTGGCCTCGTACTCGATCACCGCCGACCGCTCCACCCGGGTGACCTTCGGCGGCCCCTACTACGTGGCCCACCAGGACATCATGGTCCGCCGGGGCGAGACCCGGATCAGAACGGCTCGCGACCTGGCGGGCCGGCGGATGTGCCAGGCCGCCGGTTCGGTGTCCACCCAGCGGGTCGTCGGGGGCCTGGGCGTCCGCGCGCGGCTCGTCCCCGCGCCGTCCTACTCGGCCTGCGTCGCCATGCTGCTCGACGGGCGGGTGGACGCGGTGTCGACCGGCGACCTGGTGCTGGCGGGCTTCGCCGCCGACCACGGGGCCGCGGTACGGATCGTCAACGCGCCGTTCACCGAGGAGCGGTACGGCGTCGGCCTGCGCAGGGGGGACGTCGACGGGTGCGAGGCCGTCAACAAGGCGATCACGCGGATGTACCAGGACGGGACGGCCGCGCGGCTGCTGCGCACCTGGTTCGGCTCGTCCGGGCTCCGGCTCACCGAGTCCGTGCCCGAATTCGAGGGCTGCTCGTGACCGCCTGCTCCGGTTCCGCCCGGATCGGCGCGCGACCAGGGCTCCCACCTCTAGGGTGATGATCCCCGAACCCCCGGATGCAAGGAGAAAACGTGGCCGACTCCGTCAAGCTCCAGATGACCGGCTCGCCCGACCAGGCCCGCTCGCTGCTGGAGCAGACGCTCCAGGCCGAGGGCTTCCGCTTCACCTGGGAGAACGGCGGCAAGGGCATCCTCGAGAAGGGCAGCCGCACCAAGGCCATGCTCCTGGGCGCCTTCGCGATCCACTACAAGTACGTGGTGCTGCTGTACCCGGACCAGAACGGCGGCACCGTGATCGACCTCGGGCTCGGCGCGACCGGCCTGGTCGGCGGCGCCGCCGGCGTCGTCAAGATCCGCAGGAAGCTCGACCAGATCGGCGTCGTGCTGACCAACGCGCTCCAGTCGGCCGGCGTACTGGTCGCCTCCATCTCGCCGCCGCAGGGGACGTCCGGGCATCCGCAGAAGGGCCGTTGAGGTTCGGCGACATGCAACCGTATTGCACCTACCTCCCCTACGACGGCGGCGGCCGCCGGCTCGATGCCGGCGACCGCCACCCGAAGTGCGGCCGGCGCTAGGCCGGGGGCAGATCGACGAGCGTCGCCAGGGCGGACCGGTGGTGGTCCGGGGTACCGAGCGACAGCGCGCTGCTCTTGGCCCGCTTCAGGAACAGGTGCGCGGGGTGCTCCCAGGTGAAGCCGATCCCGCCGTGCATCTGGACGCAGTCCTCGGCGGCCTTCACCACGACGGCCGAGCAGTGCGCCTGCCCGACCGCCACCGCGACGGCCGTGTCGGGGTCGCCCGCGGCGGTACAGGACGCGGCGTACCGGGCCACCGCGCGGGCCTGGGCGATCTGCGTCCACAGGTCGGCGGCGCGGTGCTTGATCGACTGGTACGACCCGACCGGGCGGCCGAACTGGTACCGGTTCTTCACGTACTCCAGGGCCGTGTCCAGGCAGCGCTCGGCCAGGCCGAGCTGCTCGGAGGCCAGCAGCGCGGCGCCGGCCGACAGCGCGGCGTCCACGGCCTCCGTACCGTCGGCGATCTTGCGGGCCGGGGCACCGGACAGGGTGATGTCGCACAGCCGCCGGGTCATGTCGAGCGAGGTCACCTCCGTACGGCCGGTGTCGGCGGCGTTCACCGCGTACAGCCCGCCGGCGGCCGGGACCAGCAGCACGCCCGCCGCCAGCCCGTCGGCCACCCCCGCGATCTCGCCGGTCAGCCTGTCGCCGTCGGCCCGTACGGTGGCCGTGAACGCGCCGGGCGCGGTGCCCAGCGGGACGGCCAGCACGGCGATGGTGTCACCGGCGGCCACCTCGGGGAGCAGCTCGCGGTCGCCCGCGGCCAGCAGGGCCGCCACACCGAGCACGGCCGAGCCGAGGAACGGCACCGGCGCGACGGCCCGGCCCAGCTCCTCCATCACCACGGCGGTCTCGCGCCACGAGGCGCCCGCGCCGCCGAGGTCCTCGGGGACCGGCAGCCCGGTGACGCCCATCCGGGCGAGCGCGCGCCACAGGGCCGCGTCGTACGGGTCGTCCTTCTCGGTACCGGCGAGCACGTCCGTCCACGGGCACGTGTCGTCCAGCAGCGCCCGGACACCTGCGCGGAGATCCGTCTCGATCTCGCTGTAAAGCAAATCACTCACTTGGGCAGGTCCTTCCACGCCACGTCCTTGTCGACCCGGATCTCGCCCGGCAGGCCCAGCACGCGCTCGGCGATGATGTTGCGCAGGATCTCCGAGGTGCCGCCCTCGATGGAGTTGCCCTTGGCCCGCAGATAGCGGTAGCCGGGCGAGCGGCGGGTGAAGTCCACCTCGCTGGGACGGCGCATCGTCCAGTCGTCGTAGCGCAGGCCGTCGGCGCCGAGGATCTCCAGCTCCAGGCCGGAGATCTTCTGGTTCAGCTCGGCGAAGGTCAGCTTGGCCGCCGAGCCCTCGGGGCCGGGCACGCCCGCGGCCAGCGACTGGCGCAGCCGGGCGCCGGTGAGCCGGGCCGCCTCGGCCTCCACCCACTGGCGCAGCACCGCGTCGTGCAGGCCGGCGGTGCGGACCTCGGGGCGGTCCCGCCACAGCTGGGCGACGACGCCGATCATGCCGCCCTCGCGCGGGGCGGCGGCGCCGCCGATGGCGACCCGCTCGTTCATCAGCGTGGTGGTGGAGACCTTCCAGCCGTCGCCGACCGCGCCGAGCCGGTGCTCCTCGGGGATCCGGACGTCGGTCAGGAAGACCTCGTTGAACTCGGCCTCGCCGGTGATCTGCCGCAGCGGGCGCACCTCGACGCCGGGCGCGTGCATGTCGCAGACGAAGTACGTCATGCCCTTGTGCTTGGGCACGTCAGGGTCGGTACGGGTGACCAGCAGCGCCCAGCGCGCCTCGTGCGCCATGGACGTCCAGACCTTCTGGCCGTTGACGATCCAGCCGTCGCCGTCGGGGACGGCGCGGGTGCCGAGGGCGGCCAGGTCGGAGCCGGCGCCCGGCTCGCTGAACAGCTGGCACCAGATCTCCTCGCCGGTCCACAGCGGGCGCAGGAACCGCTTCTTCTGCTCCTCGGTGCCGACGGTCAGGACGGTCGGGGCGGCCATGCCGAGCCCGATGCCGTTGCGCTCGGGATGGTTCGTGGGCGCGCCGGCCTTGGCGAACTGCCGGTCGACGGCCGGCTGCAGCCCGCGGGGGGCGCCGAGGCCGCCGAGGCCCTCGGGGTAGTGCACCCAGGCGAGCCCGGCGTCGAACCGGGCGCGCAGGAACTCCAGCGGCTCCAGGGTGGCGGGATCGTGGTCGGCGAGGAACTCCTCGACCCGCCTTCGCAGTCCGTCGGCGTCGGGCGGTGCTGTGCTCACAGGGCGAACCTCCGCTGAGGAAAAGGGAACATACCAACCGGTCGGTATGGCCCCACCCTAGGAATGCCCAGTGGGCAAGTCAACGGTGGGGCGGGCTCAGGGAAGGCGGGGCAGTGCCCGGCCGTGCAGCCAGCCGCTGAAGAGATCGTCCAGCGGCACCGGCGCGTGCTCCTGGGCACGCTGGACGAACGCGGCGGTCGTCACCGAGCCGTGCCGGTGCTCCCGCGTCCAGTCCCGCAGCAGCTGGAAGAACCGCCGGTCGCCCATCGCGCGGCGCAGCGCGTGCAGGGTCAGCGCGCCGCGCTTGTAGACGCGGTCGTCGAAGATCCGGCGCGCGCCGGGGTCGGCCAGCACCAGATCCTGGGGCAGCCGCGCCAGGCGGCCGTGCCAGCGCAGCGCGTGCTCGTCGGCGGGCTCGCCGCCGGAGCGCTCCGACCACAGCCATTCGGCGTACGTGGCGAACCCCTCGTGCAGCCAGATGTCGCGCCAGTCGGCCAGCGTCAGGCTGTTGCCGAACCACTGGTGCGCCAGCTCGTGCGCGACCATCCGCTCCTCGCCGCGCCGCCCGTCGGCGTGGTTGATCCCGAAGATCGACATGCCCTGCGCCTCGACCGGGATCTCCAGCTCGTCGTCGGCGACCACGACCGTGTACGCCCCGAACGGGTAGGGCCCGAACAGGCCGCTGAACGTCTCGATCATCGCGCCCTGCCGGGCGAAGTCGTGCCGGACGCGCTCCTCGGCGGCGGCGGGGAACAGCAGCCGCTGCGGTACGGGGCCGTCCACCTCGACGCTGCGGTAGGGCCCGATCTGGACGCTGGCCAGGTACGAGGCCATCGGCTCGCGCTGCTCGTACACCCAGGTGGTCGTGGCGCCGGAGGGCCGCTTCCCGGTGAGCCGCCCGTTCGCCGCGACATGGTACGCCGACGCGGTCGTCACCGAGATCCGGTAGGCGGCCTTGTCCTGGACGCGGTCGTTGCAGGGGAACCAGGAGGCCGCGCCGGTCGGCTGGGCGGCGACGAGCGACCCGTCGGTCAGCTGCTCCCAGCCCAGCCCGCCCCAGGGGCTCGACAGCGGGCGCGGATTGCCGCTGTAGCGGACCTCGACGGTGCAGGCGGTACCGGCCGGCAGCGTCCGGCCGGGCGTGACGTGCAGCTTGTCGCGGCGCTGCCGGAACCGCGCCGGACGGCCGTCCACCAGGACCTTGCCGATGCGGAACGGTCCCAGATCGAGTTCGAGGCGGTCGAGCGGGCCGCCGGGGACGATCGACAGCAGCGCCACGCCGGCGAGCCGGTTGGGCCCGACGCGGTACTCCAGCGCCAGATCGTAGAACGTGACCCGGTACGCGCCGCTGCCGCGCTCGGGGAAGTAGGGGGGCCGGTCGATCATGTTCGTGCCTTGCTCACGCCGGTCCGGTCCTCGTCTCAATCCGCGTCTCGATCCGCGTGCTTCGCGTCGGCGGGCGGGTGCGCCCAGGCCGCGATCGGGTTGCCCAGCCACCGGCTGCCGGCGGGCAGCTGCTCGCCGCGCGTCACCAGGGAGGCGGGCCCGACCGTGGCGGCCGCGCCGATCGTGGCCGCGGGCAGCACGACCCCGTTGGAGCCTAGCGTCGCGCCGCGCTCCAGCACGACCGTATCGATGCTCATGATCCGGTCGTGGAACAGATGGGTCTGCAGCACGCAGCCCTGGTTGACGGTGGCGCCGTCGCCGAGCCGTACCAGGTCGGTCTCGGGCAGCCAGTACGTCGCGCACCACACTCCGCGCCCGATGCGCGCGCCGAGCGTGCGCAGCCACAGGTTGAACGGGGCGGTCCCGAGCCACGGCTCGGCGAACCAGGGCGCGGCGAGCACCTCGGCGAAGTTGTCGGCCAGCTCGTTGCGCCAGACGAACGAGCTCCACAGCGGCCGTTCCCCGGCGGAGATCCGGCCGAGCAGCGTCCATTTGGCGGCGGTGGTGACGGCGGCGGCCAGCACGCCCGCGGCGGCGAGCACCGCCCCGCCCAGCAGCACGGCGGCGCCGGGACCGTACGCGGCGATCAGCCATTCCAGCGCGGCGGCGGCCAGGATCCCGACCGCGACCGTGCCCATGGCCGGGATGATCCGGCACGCCTCGACGGCGGCGCGGGCGGCCTTCAGCTTGGCCGGCGGCCGGTACGTGCGGGACTGGTCGCCCGCCTCGGCGGCACGGTGCAGCCGTACGGGCGGCATGCCCAGGTACGAGGCGCCGGCCTTGGCCTTCTTGGGGGCGGCCGACAGCACGCCGATCAGCCCGCCCTTGGGGACCTTGCGGCCCGGCGCCGCCATGCCGGAGTTGCCGAGGAAGGCGCGCTTGCCGATGCGGGCTCGGGCGACCCGCATCCGGCCGCCGCCCAGCTCGTACGGGGCGACCATCGTGTCGTCGGCGAGGAAGGCCCCGTCGGCGACCGAGGTCATGGTGGGCAGGGCGAGCACCGTGGACAGCTCGACGTCGCGGCCGACCTTCATGCCGAGGGCGCGCAGCCACGCGGGCGTCAGGATGCTGGCGTACAGCGGGAACAGCCAGACCCGCGCCATCCCCATCAGCCGGCTCGTCGCCCACGCCTGCCAGGCCTGGCGCGAATGCACCGGATGGTCGCCCTCATGCAGTCCGACGCCGAGCAGGCGCACGCAGGCGAGGGTGACGGCCGCGAACGACAGCATGGCGGCGAGGGTGGCGGGCGGTACGGCCAGGAGCGCGGCGCCGAGGCCGCCGCTCAGCGTCGTGGTGCCGTCCAGGAACGCGGCGAGCACGGCCAGGCCGGGCAGGGCGGTGATCAGCGGCAGGGCGCTCAGCAGCAGCGCCGACGCCCCGTACACGACCGACCAGCGGCGCTTGTGCGGTGGGCGTTCGGCCGCGTGCGGGTGGGCCTTGCCGCGCCGTACGGCGGGGGCGCCGGCCCAGCGCTGCCCGGCGGGGACCCGCCCGGTCACCGCGGCGCCGGGCGCGACGTGCGCGTTCTTGCCGACGCGCGCGCCGGGGAACAGCATCGCGCGGGCGCCCACCGTGGCACCGGCACCGATCCGGACGCCGCCGATCCGCAGCAGGTCGCCGTCCAGCCACTGCCCGCTCAGGTCGACCTCGGGCTCGACGGCCGCGTTCCGGCCGATCCGGAGCATCCCGGTGATCGGCGGCGGCGCGTGCAGGTCGACGCCCGGGTCGATGCGCGCGCCCAGCGCCCGGGCGTACAGGGTGAACCAGGGCGCGCCGGACAGCTCGGCGGCACCGAGCCGTACCGCGATCTGCTCGGCCGTCCACAGGCGCAGATGCACCGAGCCGCCGCGCGGGTACGTCCCGGGCCGCAGCCCGCGCAGCAGCAGGCGCGCGGAGACGGCCGACAGGCTCATCCGCCCGGCGGGCGACACGAACAGCAGGGCGCCGGCCAGCACCCACCACCAGGAGACGGCCGGTGCCCACGGGAGGCCGATCACGTTGTTGAACGCCGCGACGCCGACGGCCCAGCGCATCGCGCCCAGCGTCAGCAGCGGCGCCATCAGGACGATCTGGGCGAGCGCGGCCCGCCGGGGCACCGGCCTGACCTCGCGTACGGGGGCGGCCTGCTCCCCCTGCGGGATGCCGAGGTGCCCGGCGAGGGCGCGCAGCGTCGGGTACTCGTAGACGTCGCCGACCGCGACGGAGGGGAAGGTCGGGCGCAGCGCGGACACGAGCCGGGCGGCGCCGAGGCTGCTGCCGCCGAGGGAGAAGAAGTCGGCGCCGGGCCCGTCGGGCTCCGCGCCGAGGATCTCGCCCCAGCGCGCGGCCAGCCACTCCTCGGCCTCGGTCAGCGCTTCGGCCGGGCCCTCGTTCTCGGTGTCGGAGTCGGGAAGCGGCCAGGGGAGCGCGTCGCGGTCGACCTTGCCGGAGGTACGGGTCGGCAGCGTCTCGACGATTGCGAGCCTCGGGACCAGCGCGGCGGGGAGCATCTCGCCGAGCCGTTCGCGGGCGGCGTCCGCGTCGTACTCCCGCCCGGGCTCTCGCCCCGCCTCGTGGCCCGGCACGATGTACCCGATGAGCAGCTGGTGGCCGGCCGCCGTGGTCTTGACGGCCGCGGCGGCGCCGTTCACGCCGGGCAGCGACTGCAGCGCCGCGTCGACCTCGCCCAGCTCGATCCGCCGCCCGCCGAGCTTGATCTGCTCGTCGCCCCGGCCGATGAAGACCAGGCCCTCGGGGTCGGCGCGGACGAGGTCGCCGCTGCGGTACGCGCGGTCCCAGCCGAGCGCGGGCAGCGGCGCGTACTTCTCGGCGTCCTTGACCGGATCGAGGTAGCGGGCCAGCCCCACCCCGCCGATCACCAGCTCTCCGGTCGCGCCGTACGGGACGGGCTCGCCGTCGGTGTCGACGACGGCCAGGTCCCAGCCGTCCAGCGGCAGGCCGATCCGGACCGGCCCGTCCCCATCGAGCGGGGCGGCGCAGGCCACGACGGTGGCCTCGGTGGGGCCGTAGGTGTTCCAGACCTGCCGGCCCGGGACCGCCAGCCGGGCGGCCAGCTCGGGCGGGCACGCCTCGCCGCCGAAGATCAGCAGCCGGATGCCGGCCAGCGACTCCACCGGCCAGAGCGCGGCCAGCGTCGGTACGGTCGAGACGACCGTGATGCCGCGTTCGGCCAGCCAGGGGCCGAGGTCCATGCCGGTGCGCACCAGCGAGCGGGGCGCCGGGACCAGGCAGGCGCCGTTGCGCCAGGCGAGCCACATCTCCTCGCAGGAGGCGTCGAACGCCACCGACAGGCCCGCGAGCACCCGGTCCTCGGGGGTCGCCGGGAACAGCCGGGCCTCGGCGTCCACGAACGCCGCCGCCGCGCGGTGGGTCACGGCCACGCCCTTGGGCCGCCCGGTGGAGCCGGAGGTGAAGATGATCCAGGCGTCGTCGTCCGGATCCGGCCGTCCCGGCAGCCCGTGCGGCGGCCGGTGGACGGTGATCGCGCGGCCCTCGCCGATGACCGCGCAGACCTCCGCCTCGCCGAAGACCAGCGCGGCCCGTTCCTCGGGATCGTCGGCGTCCACGGGTACGTAGGCGGCGCCGGCGGTGAGCACGGCGAGGATCGCCACGTACAGGTCGAGGGTCCCGGACGGCACGCGCACGCCCACCCGGTCGCCGCGCCCGACGCCCGCCTGCTCCAGCTCCTTGACCAGGCATCCGACCTCGGCGCGCAGCCCGTCGTAGTCGAGCCTGGCCGTGCCGTCGTCGAGCGCGGGGGCGTACGGATACCGCAGCGCCGTCGCGTCGAGGACGTCCAGGAGCGTGCGGGGTGGCGGTGCGCCGTCCGGTGATCGCAGGACGGCGCGTTCGGCGGCGGCGGCCGTGAGTGGACGCAAAAACTCTCCCCCGGAGTCCAGAGGCGCGTTCGATGCGCCGCAAACGCGACACTTTACTCGATGCGAGTGAACGCGCTCGCCGTCCGGGGGAGAGTCCCGGCTCGCCCTGCTCGCGGTGGGCCTACTTGCGGCGGGCCACGTCGTACGCGGCGCAGCCGATCAGCTCCAGGGACACCTGGAGCCGCTGGAGGCTGATGTTCTTCCTGATGGTGTCCTCGGGGGTGTGGTAGATCGGCTCCAGCTGGCTGGGCGCCTCCCCGCCGCGCCAGCTGAAGTTGCCCGCCGCGATCCCGCGCTCGTAGAACGCCTCGTGGTCGCTGGAGCCGCGGGCGGTCGGGCCCTTGGTCTGGCCCGTGTATCCGAGCCGTTCGGCGGCGGCGGTGACGGCGGCCGTGGTGGTGTTGACGGCGCCGTCGACCGACAGCAGCCAGTAGGTGCCCGCCGGGGGGTGGCTGGTGGCGACCATGTCGTTCTGGAAGCAGCCGCTGATCTGGGCGACGCCCGCCTCGCTGAGCCCGCGCACGTAGTGCCGGGCCCCGATCAGACCGTACTCCTCCGAGCCCCACAGGCAGATCCGGATGGCCTGCTGGGTCGGCAGCCGTTTGAGCACGCGGGCCAGCTCCAGGCACAGGACGGTGCCGCTGCCGTCGTCGTTGGCGCCGGGCGAGCCGGGCACGCTGTCGTAGTGGGCGCTGATGACCACGGCCTTGCCCTGCGGGTTGGGCAGCGTGGCCCTGCGTTCGGCCAGGACGTTGTACGAGGTCAGCCCCGAGTGGTGGGTGACCTTGAACGACAGCTCGCGGACTCCCCCGCGGATCTGCGCGCCGTGGTACTCGGCCAGGCCCAGCACCGGGACCGGAGCGGCCTCGCTCAGCGAGGGGGTGAACGAGGCGGCCTTGCGCTCGGGATAGGTCGTCGACCGCACGTTGGCGATGAGCACCGCCCTGGCGCCCTGCGCCACGGCGGCCTTCATCTGCGCGGTCTCCTGGCCGGCGACCCGGTCGAACAGCACCAGCCGCCCGTTCGCCTCGGCGCCGACCTCGGTGACCGCGCCCGCATCGAGCACGGTCCCCTTCGCCGAGGCGACGGCACCCTGGGGAGAGGCGCTGCACTGCCAGTGCACGTCACCCTTGGCGCGGATCTCGGCGAGGTACTTGTCGGCCACCGGGAACGGCTGCAGCTCGACCTTGTAGCCGAGGTCGCGCAGCTCCCCGGCGATGTAGCGGGCGGCGCGGTGCTCGGACTCCGTACCGGCGATGCGCCACCCGATCTGGTCGCTGAGCACCTTCAGGTGCCGCAGCGCGCGGCGCGCGTCGACACGGGCGACGACGGCCTTGTCGCCGGTGCCCAGTGAGGGCGGCCGCACGGCACCGGGCCGCTGCCGGGTCGCGGCTGCGGCGGTACCGGGCAGCAGGCCGACGGCCGCGAACCCGGCGAAGGCGGCTGCCCCGGCCAGGACGTCACGGCGTTCAACCTTGGACATGGGGGTCTCCTTTGGGTGAATGGCGGGCCCCGTTTGCCGTGAACGTACGAAAGCTCCCGGTCGCCGACAAGGCACCGGTACGGCACGCAACCGAACCGTGATCAACATCCGTCCCGATCGCGGCCGTGATCACGCACATCGATCACGGCATTGATCACGGGCGGGCGCGTCAGTACAGTGAGGCGCCCCAGGTGATCCAGATCACACAGCAGGAGCCGCGATGCCCGTCCGCCCAGAGCCCGCCGGCGAAGGGCTCTCGGCGTCCGGCGTCACGGCCCCGGGGCTGCGGGACGTCGCGTTCGCCGCGCCGCCCGGAACGGTCACCGGCCTCATCGGGCCGGCCGGAGCGGGCAAGACATCGCTGCTGGACGTGATCTGTGGCCTGCGCCGGGCGTCCGGCGGCACGCTCCTGCTCGACGGTGCCGACCTCGCGCGCCGCCCGGCACACACGCGCGTCCACCTCGGCGTCGCCCGGACGTTCCAGCGGCCGCGGCCGTTCGGGACGATGACCGTTCGGGACAACGTGCGGATCGCGGCCGAGGCCCACGCGCTGACCTGCGAGACCGCGGGACGCAACGCCCGCGACCGGCACCGGCGGCGCCGTGCGGCCGTGCACGGGTCCGGCCGGGCCGCCGACCTGCTGCTCGCCCGTACCGGCATCGCCCACCACGCCGGCGACCTTCCCGCGGCCTTGCCGCCCGGGATCGTCCGCCTCATGGAACTGGCCCGCGCCCTGGCGACGCGACCGCGCCTGCTGCTGCTCGACGAGCCGTCCGCCGGCCTCCCCGTGCGGGAGGCGCGCGCGCTGGAGGTCCTGATCCGCGACCTGGCCGCCGAAGGGCTGGCCGTCGTGCTCGTGGAACGCGACCTGGAACAGGTCATGGGCGTGTGCGACGAGCTGTACGTGCTGCGCGGAGGGCGGATGGTCGCCTCAGGGCCGCCGTTCCAGGTCCGCGCCGACACCCGGTACGCCCAGGAGGCTCAGTAGCCCTCGAGGTCGGGGCACTCCTCGAAGACCCGCTCCCGGAGCCACTCCAGGTCGTGGCGGTTGCCGCGGTCGATGAGCCGGGGCAGCGTGGTCTCGTCCCCCTGGTCGAACAGGTCGATGCGGGCCCCCGCGTCCAGGAGCGCCCGGATGAGCGCGACCGAGCCGTCGTGCTCGACGGCCTTGTGCAGGGCCGTCAGCCCCGCGCCGTCCTCGAACCGGTCCTCGGCCTCGATGTCCACACCGGCGGCCAGCAGCCGGGGCAGCAGCGGCTCGTGGTCGACGAGGTGGAGCACGTGCAGCAGCGTGCGCCCGTGCTCGTCGCGTACGCGGGGGTCGAGGCCGAGGTCCAGCAGCCGGACGATCCCCTCCGTGTCGCCGTGACGGGCGCGCTCGAACACGTCCCGGCGCAGTTCGCGCAGCACCCTGGGCAGCCTGCCCGAGCCGGACGTCCACGCGTGCACGGCGGCGTGGCAGCCGCCCATCTCGCCGCCCAGCGCCAGCAGGGCCCGCTCGCGGTCCCTCTCCTGCGTGCTGTGCGGGATCTCCAGGACGCCGTTCCTGAACACGATCTCGTGCCAGTCGCCGCCGCACCGGACCCGTACCTGTGAGGGCAGGACCGGGTCGGGAGGCCCGACCGGCCCCTCGTGCGAGGTGACCCGTTCCGGGAAAAGCGCGTCCCGGACGAGCGGATGCAGCGACTCGGGGGACGTGCGGCCGTACCGGAGCAGGTCGAGGTCGGGCAGGCGGCGCCAGGACGCGTCCGCGAGCATCGGCATCTCCTGGAGCTCCTCCATCTCGTAGTACGCGTCGTACTCCAGGACCTCCGCGCGCAGCCGTTCACCGTCGTGGTCGAGCAGCACGGCCGCGTGCTGGGTCCAGGGGATCTGGAACCGGCCGCCGCCCAGGCGACGGATCTCCGGCTCGAGCCGGGCCAGGGCCAATGGCATCCGCGCGAGCTGCTCGTACGGACCGATCGTGTAGTGCTCCCGGAACTTCTCGGACTCGGGCCCGGGCGGAGTCAGCTCGATGCCGGCGGCGGCGAAGGCGGCCTCGACCTCGCCCCGCTCGTGCAGCAGGGTGACCCACTCTGCGTGCCCCGCCGGATCGCCGGGCCCGGGGTCGGAGGCGGGCAGTTCCCCGGCGGTACGGAGGGTGCCGTCAGGGTGGAAGAACGGCGCGCGCTCCGCGTCACCGCCGCAGCGTTCGCGCAGCTCGGCCGTGTGGCGGTCGTCCCAGAGGTGCCGGGCGTCCATCCAGGGATGGATCAGATTGCGCCAGAAGCCGGTGCGCGTGTAGTCGCTGCAGTAGTGCGCCTCGCCGCGAGGACGGCGCGGCGCCCCGAAGCGCAGCACCATCCGCTGCGGGCCGTTGATCAGCCAGGTCGGGGTGGTGACGTACAGGGCGTCCATCCCGTACTCGGCGAGCACGAGCACGTGGTCGGGCGCCAGGGACGTGCGGTGCGGCTCGATCCGCGGGGCGTGCCAGCGGACCAGGTCCGGGACCAGATGCAGCAGCGCGTCCTCGACCCGGCCGGCGATCTCGGAGTCGCGCAGCCGCGCCACGTCGGCGAGGTCCACCTCGACGTCCATCCCGGCGGCGGCGCAGGCACCGCGCCAGTCGCCGGCCAGCCGCCGCCCGGCGCCCCGCTCGATCATCGAGCGGGGCACGGCGTACCGCCGGATCCGCCGCAGCCGCGCGATGGTGTCCACGTGCGGCAACGCTGCTCCCCCTGGTCCGGCGAAGAAAGGGTGGCAGGGCCGGTCGGATTCGAACCGACGTCCTCCAGCCCGCTGCAAGGCGCGACGACCTCTGCGCTACGGCCCCGCCATGCGGAATTCTAACGATCACCGCAAGGGCGTGTGACCGTTTCGCGGGTTATCACCAGGTGTCGATCCAGCGGCGGTGCCCGGGTTCGGCGGGCGGCGCTCCGGCGATGACGGTGGTGATCCAGCGGCGGGTGTCGGCGGGGTCGATGACGTCGTCCAGCTCGAAGACGGAGGCGGCGTTGAGGGCCTTGCCGTGCTCGTACGCGGCGCCCACCATCTGCTCGAACAGCGCCTGCGGGTCCTCGGCGGCCGCCAGCTCCTTGCGGTAGCCGAGCCGGACCGCGCCCTCCAGCCCCATGCCCCCGATCTCGCCCGTCGGCCACGCCAGGGTCGCCAGCGGGGCCTTGAAGCTGCCGCCCGCCATCGCCTGCGCGCCGAGGCCGTACCCCTTGCGCAGCACGATCGTGATGATCGGGACGCGCAGGTGGGCGCCGGTGACGAACAGCCGGCTGAAGTGCCGTACGGTCGCGGTCCGCTCGGCGTCCGGGCCGACCATGAAGCCGGGGGTATCGCACAGCGACACGACCGGCAGCCCGTGCGCGTCGCACAGCTGCAGGAAGCGGGCGGCCTTGTCGGCGGCGTCGCGGTCGATGGCGCCGCCGAGATGGCCGGGGTTGTTGGCGATCAGGCCCATCGGGCGGCCCTCGATCCGGACCAGCGCGGTGATGACGCCGGCCCCGAACCCGCGCCGCAGCTCCAGCACCGATCCGGTGTCGGCCAGATGCTCGACGGCGCGGCGGACGTCGTAGGCGCGCAGCCGGTTCTCGGGGACGACATGGCGCAGCAGCCGCTGGTCGTCGCAGTCCCATTCGGGGGCGGTGCCCTGGAAGTACGACAGGTAGCGTTTGGCGACGTCCACCGCCTCCGCCTCGTCCTCCACCAGCACGTCGATGACGCCGTTGGGCTCCTGGTCCTGGACGGGACCGATCTCCTCGGGACGGAAGACGCCCAGCCCGCCGCCCTCGATCATGGCGGGGCCGCCCATCCCGATGTTGGCGTCGCGGGTGGCGATGATGACGTCGCAGCAGCCGAGCAGCGCCGCGTTCCCGGCGAAGCAGCGCCCGGCCGCGATCCCGACGAGCGGTACCAGGCCGCTCAGCCGCCCCATGGCGTGGAAGCTCGTCACGTCCAGGCCGGAGACGGTGCTGGTGTCGGTGTCGCCGGGACGGCCGCCGCCGCCCTCGGCGAACAGCACCAGCGGCAGCCGGCGGCGCTCGGCCACCTCCAGCATCCGGTCGGTCTTGCGGTGGTTGAGATGGCCCTGGGTACCCGCCAGGACGGTGTAGTCGTAGGAGACGACCACCGCCTGGCCGCCGTTGACGTCGCCGATCCCGCAGACCAGGCCGTCGGCCGGGGTACGGGCGATCAGGTCCTCCAGCGAGCGGCGGCGGCGCTGGGCGGCGATGACCAGCGCGCCGTACTCGGCGAACGTGCCCGGGTCGCACAGGTCGCCGATGTTCTCGCGGGCGGTGCGGTGGCCGCGGGCGTGCCGCTTGGCGACGGCCTCGGGACGGGCCTCGTCCAGCCCGGTCTCGTGCCGCGCGCGCACCTCGGCGAGGTCGGCGCGGATCTCCGCCAGGTCGGTCCCGGCCTCCTCGTCGGCGTGGTCGCCGCCGAGGTCGGCGGGTTCGAGGAACAGCAGCGGCGCGCCGTCGGCGACGGTGTCGCCCGGCGCGGCGGCGATCCGGTGCACGATCCCGGACTCCCCGGCACGGATGACGTGCTCCATCTTCATGGCTTCGAGCACCAGGACCGGGGCCCCCGCCCGTACGGCCTCACCCTCGGCGACGTCGACGCTGACGACCGTGCCCTGCATGGGCGCGCAGACGGGGATCGTCCCGGCGGGCGCGCTCGTCTCCGCCCGGACGGGCTCCGCCTCAGGCCGGCTCGCGACGAGTTCGGCAAGGTGGCGGGCGACGAAGGCGGTGTCGAATCCACCGGCGGTGAAGCCCGGATGACCCAGGATCGCCTGGAGCAGCGGGATGTTGGTCTCGACGCCCGCGACCTCGAACTCCTCCAGTGCTCCGGCGGCGCGCGCCACGGCGGCGGGGAAGTCCTCCGCGCGGGCGACGACCTTGGCCAGCAGCGAGTCGTAGCGCAGACCGACCTGGTAGCCGGTGTGCCCGTGGGTGTCGACGCGGACGCCCGGCCCGGCGGGAGGCGCGAACGCGGTCAGGGTGCCGGAACGGGGACGCGGCGTACCGTCAGGGTCCAGCCGCTCGGTGTTGACCCGTACCTGGATCGCCGTCCGCTCAGGCCTCGGCGGCGGTACGGCCAGCCCCACGTCGGCGAGCGTGGCGCCGCCGGCGAGCCTGATCTGCGCCTTGACGAGATCGACGCCGGTGATCTCCTCGGTGACGGTGTGCTCGACCTGGAGCCGCGGGTTGACCTCCAGGAACCAGAACTCCTCCCCCGCGACCAGGAACTCGACCGTCCCGAGGCTCTCGTAGCGGACGCGGGCGCCGATCCGTACCGCCGCCTGGAGGACGGCGTCGCGCAGCGCCGGGGCGAGCGCGGGCGCCGGGGCGATCTCGATCAGCTTCTGGTTGCGGCGCTGGACGCTGCAGTCGCGTTCCCACAGATGGGTGACGGCGCCCGAGCCGTCCCCGGCGATCTGGACCTCGATGTGCCGGGCGCGCGGTACGTGGCGCTCGACGTACAGATCGCCGTTCCCGAACGCGGCGAGCGCCTCGGAACGGCATCGCTCGTAGGCCCCGGCGAGATCGGCGGGATCCTCGACGACGCGCATGCCGCGCCCGCCGCCGCCCGCCAGCGCCTTGAGCATCACGGGCCCGTGCTCCTCGATGAAGGCGCGCGCCTCGTCCGGGGTCGTGGGTCCGGTGGTGCCGGGCGTCACCGGAACGCCCGCCTCGCGCGCCAGCTCCCGCGACCGCGACTTGTCGCCGAACAGCTCCAGCAACTCCGGGCGCGGCCCGATGAACGTGACCCCCGCGCCGGCGCAGCGGGCGGCGAACGCGGCGTTCTCGCTGAGGAAGCCGTACCCCGGATGGATCGCGGTGGCGCCGGTGTCCTTGGCCACGGCGAGGATCGCGTCGGCGTCCAGGTAGCCCGCCACCCCCTCGCCCGGAAGCTCCCGTACGTGGTCCGCGCGGCGCAGGTGCGGGAACGCCGCGTCGTCGCGCGTGTGCACGGCCACCGCGGGCCGGCCCAGCTCGCGCGCCGCCCGCAGGATCCGCAGCGCGACCTCACCACGGTTGGCCACCAGGATTCCCGACACCGGCCCTCCTCGCCTCGGCTGCCCCATTGCTTACCATCCGCCCGGATCCGGGGCGGACACGGGGGCGGCCGCCGGGACCGGGAGATAATGGCGCCCTGAGACCATGCCCTTCAGCCCGAACCCCTGGAGGAACATCGATGAGCACCCCCCGCCCCTCGCACCGCGACGCCCTGCTGGACGCCGCGGCCGAGCAGCTGGTGCAGCGCGGCTACCGGGGCGTGCGCATGCAGGACGTCGCCGCGGCCGTCGGCGTGAGCCGGCAGACGGTCTACAACGAGTTCGGCGACAAGTGGGGGCTCGCGCAGGCCGTGGTACTGCGCGACAACGAGCGCTACCTGGACGGCATCGACCGGATCCTGTCCGAGCACGCGGACCTGTACGCGGCGGTCGAGGCCGCGGTGCTGTTCACGCTGGAGACCTCGGCCGACGACCCGATCAAGAAGGTGGTGCTCACCGGGGCCGGCGGCGACGAGCTGCTCCCGCTGCTCACCACCCGGGCCGAGCCGGTGGTGTTCACGGCCAGCGCCCGCATCGTCGAGCACGCGCTGGAGCAGTGGCCCGACATGGAGCGGGGCGAGATGGCCGAGATCGCCGACGCGGCGGTCCGGATGACGATGAGCCACATCGTGCTGCCGTCCGAGCCGCCGCAGCGGGTCGCGCGGTTCATCGCCCGCCTGGTCACCCGCTACCTCGGCACCACGACGGGCTCCACCGCCACGGGCTCCCCCGGTTGAGCCCTCCGGATAACCGTTCGACCGCGCGGCGGGCGCCGCGCTAGATTCCTCCCACCTCGCGGCTGCTGAACCGGAGGCCCCGGCGGGTCCGTCCCGCCCTCTTCCCGCCATGCCCGCAAGCAGCCACGAAGGATCTCGTTCCCATGCAGCACGCACGCCAGGACCACCGGCTCGAGCGTCTCGACGACCAGTGGCTCCGCCTTCCCAACCCCTACGGCGTCCCCGTCGAGATCTGCGCCGGCCCCGACGTCCCGCTCGAGCCGGCCGCCGTGGACGAGGTGCTCTCCGTCCTGGAGACCGCCGAGACCCTGGAGCGCCTGGCCGAGGCCACTCCCGGCCACGGCGGCCCGGCGCCCCGGATCACCCGGGTCGCCCTCACCCCCGACCTGCACAAGGGGGCGGGCATCCCGATCGGCACGGTCATCGAGACCGAGCACGCCCTGATCCCCCAGGCGGTCGGCAACGACATCAACTGCGGCATGCGGCTGGAGGTCACCTCGCTGGAGGTGGACGCCGTGCGGCCGCACCTGGACGCGCTCGAACGCCGGCTGCGGCACCTGTTCTTCGAGGGCGGCCGCCGGATCGCGCTCACCCCCGTCCAGCGCGAGGCGCTGCTGCGCGACGGGCTGCCGGGGCTGCTGCTGACCGGCGACTCCGGCGGCTGGCCGGGGATCCTGCCCGGCGACGCCGACGACAGCGTCGACCGCATGCACGCGCCGGGCTTCCCGGTGCGCACGGCCGAGGCGTTCGCCGACTGGGTCGGCAGCGCGGGCACCGGATCGGGGCAGGCCAGCAACGACAGCGTCATCGGCGGGATCGGCGGCGGCAACCACTTCGTGGAGCTGCAGTACGTCGAGCGCGTCCACGACGCCGCGGCGGCCCACGCCTGGGGCCTGGCCCCGGGCACGGTGGTGACGATGGCGCACAGCGGATCGCTGTCGCTCGGCCACCAGGCGAACGGCACCGCACTGGACCGGCTGCGGGCGGGCTGGCCCGCCGGCCTGCCCCGGCCACGGAACGGGATCATGCCGTTCCTGCTGGACGAGCGCTCGGCGGACGGCCGGCGCCGCTACCTGGAGGCGTTCGGCAACGCCGCCAACTTCGCCGCCGGGAACCGGTTCTTCCTGTCGCTCACGATGCGCGCCGGCCTGATGGGCGCGTGCGGCGCGCTCGACTCACGGCTGCTGTACGACGCGCCGCACAACCTGTTCTGGCAGGACGGCGAACGGGTCGTCCACCGCAAGGGCGCCACTCCTGCGGGCGGGCACGCCGAGACGGCGGGCGGCCCGTACGCGATGTGGGGCGAGCCGGTCATCGTCCCGGGCTCGATGGGGTCGGCGAGCTTCGTGCTGCGTGGCCAGGGCAGCCGCCGCACGCTGGCCAGCGCCTGCCACGGCGCCGGGCGCCGCGTACCACGCGGGGCGTCGGCGCAGGCGGGCGACGCCGAGCTGGACGCGTTCCTGCGCGAGTTCCGCGTCGTCACGCCGCTGGATCATCGCGACCCGGTGGTGGCCCGCCGGGCGGACGTGATGGCGGCTTGGCGGCGCGACCTCAAGCAGGAGGCGCCCTGGGCGTACAAGGACATCGGGCCCGTGGTGGCCGGGCTGCGCGACGGCGGGGTCGCCGCGCCCGTCGCGGAACTGCGCCCGCTGCTGACCGTCAAGGGCTGACCTCGGCCGGCCCCGCCGGCGGCCCACCCGTGTCAGTGGCCACTTACTCGGGTGGGCTACCGTGGTCGGCAACGACGTTGGAGGAGGCGCGAGTGGACTTCGACCTGCCGGAGAGCGCGATCGCGGTACGCGAAGGCGTGGGAGCCATCGCCGGTAAGTACGACCAGGACTACTGGGACCGGTGCGACGCCGAGAAGCGCTGGCCCGAGGAGGTCTGGCAGGAGCTGGTCAAGGGCGGCTGGCACAGCCTGGCCATCCCCGAGGAGTACGGCGGCGCGGGCCAGGGCCTGCTGGAGCTGGCGGTGGCGCTGGAGAGCCTGGCGGGCGGCGGGGCCGGCGGCGCGGCCTCGTTCATGTACCTGCTGACCCCGGCGTTCGGCGGGCTCACGATCGACCGGCACGGCACCGAGGAGCAGAAGCGCGCGTTCCTGCCCAAGATCGCCTCGGGTGAGATCGAGACCTGCTTCGCCATCACCGAGCCGGACGCGGGCAGCAACGCCATCAACATCACCACCCAGGCCCGCCGCGACGGCGACGATTTCGTGGTGAGCGGGCAGAAGATCTGGATCTCCGGGGTGGAGCGGGCCGACCACATGGTCCTGGTCACCCGCACGATCCCGGCGGCCGAGGCCAGGCCGCGCACGAACGGCTTCACGGTCCTGCTGGTGGACGTGAAGAAGGCGGTGGCCGACGGCACGCTCACGTACCAGCCGATCCCCAAGCTGGGCACCAACACGGTCGCCTCCAGCATGGTGTTCCTGGACGAGGTGCGGGTGCCCGCGAACCGCGTCCTGGGCGAGCCCGACCAGGGCTTCATGGTGCTGTGGGACATCCTCAACCCCGAGCGGATCCTGGCCGCGGCCGGCGGCGTCGGCTCCGCCGAGCTGGTGCTGGAGATCGCCTGCGCGTACGCCCGCGACCGGGCGCCGTTCGGCAAGCCGATCGGGGCCAACCAGGGCATCGCGTTCCCGCTGGCCAAGGCCAAGGCGCAGCTGGAGCTGGCCCGGCTGATGACCTACAAGGCCGCCTGGCTCTGGGACGCGGGCAGGCCCTGCGGCTCGGAGGCCAACATCGCCAAGCTCACCGCCGCCGACGCGGCCTGGCAGGCGGCGGACCGGGCGTTCCAGACCCACGGCGGCATGGCGTACTCGCTGGAGTACCCGGTGGCGCGGATGTTCCGCGACGCCCGCATCGCCAAGAACATCCCGGTCGCCGAGGAGATGGTGCTGGCCCACATCGCCCAGCACGAGCTGGGACTGCCCCGCTCGTACTGACCCGGCGACCCGCACGGCCCGGGCGCGACGGCTCAGCCGCCGCGCCCGGGCCCCTTTCTCATCACCGGCACCGGCCGGAACGCCCTGCGCAAGCGGTTCGGCTGACGACCGGCTCAGGCGCCCGCGTCAGGGGAACTCGGGAGCGCGCTTCTCGCGGATCGCGGCCACGCCCTCGCGCGCGTCCGGTCCGGTGAAGCCGAGGAACTCCAGGGCCAGCGACGCGTCGAACGCGGGCTGCGCCACCCGCAGCCAGTGGTTGAGGGCGTGCTTGGTGTTGCGGATCGCCTCGGCGGAGCCGCTCGCCAGCCGCCCGGCGATCTCCAGCGCCCGGGGATGCAGCTCGCCGTCGTCCACGCACAGGCTCACCAGGCCGATCCGCTCGGCCTCCTCCCCGGTCACCGCCTCGCACAGCAGCAGGTGGTACTTGGACTTGGCCATCCCGCACAGCAGCGGCCAGACGATCGCGGCATGGTCGCCCGCGGCCACCCCGAGCCGGGTGTGACCGTCGATGATCTTCGCGGAACGGCCCGCGACCGAGATGTCGGCCAGCAGCGCCACCGCCAGCCCGGCGCCCACGGCCGGGCCCTGGATCGCGCTGACGACCGGCTTGGAGCAGTCGATCAGATTCATCACGATGGCCCGGGCCTCGCGCATGATCCGGGTCCGGGCGGCGTGATCGTCCAGCATGTCCTCGATCATGGAAAGGTCCCCGCCGGCCGAGAACGCGGTCCCCTCGCCCCGGACCAGCACCGCGCGGACCTCGTCGTCGGCGTCCACGTCCCGCCAGATCTCCGCCAGCTCGCGGTGCCCGGTGGCGTCGACCGCGTTGAGCCGGCCGGGGGCGCTGAGGGTGATCCGCAGGATTCCGGGCCCGGCCCGGTCGATCTTCAGCCGCTCGTACCCGCCGTACCGCGTCTCGCCCATCGCGTGTCCTCCCGGATCGGAGCCGTGCCGTTCCCCGGCGTCTCGAATGCCGCGCGCAATCGTCGCACAGCGAGATCCATGGCCTCGACCCCGGTGTCGAACAGCTCGGGGAGCAGGAAGAACGAGTGCACCATGCCCTCGTAGCGGCGCAGCAGGACGGGGACACCGGCCTCCTGCAGGCGGCGCGCGTAGGCCTCGCCCTCGTCGCGCAGCACGTCGTACTCGGCGGTGATGACCGTCGCCGGAGCGGCCCCGGCCAGGTCGGGGGCGCGCAGCGGCGCCAGGCGCGGATCCGCCGGGTCGGCGTCGCCCTGGTAGAGCCGCATGAAGCGGCCCATCGAGCCGGCGTCCAGCCCGTACCCCGTCCCGTACGCGGCGTAGCTGGCGGTGTCCATGGCCGTGTCGGTGGCCGGATAGACCAGCAGCTGGTGGACGAGCCGTACGCCGCGTTCCCTGGCCAGCAGGGCCACCACGGCGGCCAGGTTGCCACCCGCGCTGTCGCCCGCGACGGCCACCGCCTGCGGGTCCACGCCGAAGCGGCCGGGTTCGCCGGTGGCGGCGGCGGTCACCGCCCAGGCGTCCTGGACGGCGGCGGGGAACGGGTGCTCGGGCGCGAGCCGGTAGTCGACGCTGAGCACGGCACACCCGGCGCGGGCGGCGAACTCCCGGCAGGCGGCGTCGACGTTGTCGGGCCCGCCGATGACCCATCCGCCGCCGTGGAAGTAGACCAGTGCGGGCAGCGGGGAGCGCCCTGCGGGACGGTAGAGGCGCACCGGTACGGGACCGCCCTCACCGTGCACGGTCAGGTCCCGTACGTGCGGCAGCTCGCGCCGTTCCAGCGCGAACGGCGAGCCGATCAGGCGGCGCATCTCCTCGATCGACGGATCCGGCCCGAGCAGCTCCGCGCAGGAGTCAAGGAACTCCCGCAATCGCCGGGTCTGCGGGTGCACGGGCATGCGGCGGCCTCCGTGGTTGGCGGGTCCGTGGTAGGCGGGTCCGTGGTAGGCGGGTCCGTGGTCAGCGGTTCGTCGTCGGTCGACCCCTGGGAGCGAACCCCCTTGAACCGGATCTCCCCGCTACATGCCCGGCCAATCACCCACCGCCCGGCCGCGAGCGGCCGTCAGCGGCCCGAGGCCTCCGCCACCAGCGCCTCGAACAGCCGGCGGTCGTCGCCCTCCTCCGGATGCCACTGGACGCCGATGCCGAACCGGTGCCCCTGCAGCTCCACGGCCTCCACGACCCGGTCGTCGGCGTAGGACACCGCGCTGAGCCCCTTGCCGAGGCGCTCGACGGCCTGGTGGTGGTAGGTGGGCACGTCGGCGCCGTCGCCGAGGATCTTGCCCACCGCGCTGGTCGGGTTGATGTGCACCCGGTGGTGGCCGATCATCCCGACCGCCGGGGCGTGGTTCTCGTGCCCGACCTCCTGCGGCAGGTACTGCACCAGCGTGCCGCCGCGCGCCACGTTCAGCACCTGCAGGCCCCGGCAGATGGCCAGGAACGGCAGGTCCGCCTCGATGGCGGCGCGGACCAGCGCCAGCTCGAACCGGTCGCGCTGCGGCTGCGGCGGGCCGGTCTCGGGGTGCCGCTCCGCGCCGTACAACTCGGGATCGACGTCGCCGCCGCCGGCGAACACGATCGCGTCCAGCCCCCGGATCAGGGCGTCCAGGCCGCGCAGCCCGCCGGTCGGCGGCAGCAGCACCGGAACCCCGCCGGACCGCTCGACCGCGCGCACGTACGGGACGGGCAGCAGCGCGGCCTCCCGTACCCACACCCCCCAGCGGGCCGGTTCGAGATAGGTGGTGATGCCGATGAGCGGCGGGGAATGCGCGGCGTCGCCGGCACCGCCCGGCGCCTCTCGGGTCGCCTCTCGCATGCTTGGTTCCCTCCCGTTGTGCGCTGCCACGGTTCGGTGTCCGATGCACGGCGGTCACACCGCCTCCGCCAGGTCATCATGGCGCATGGACCCGTTTTACGGACCGGCCCTCCCCTGCCCCCCGGCATGTCCGGTCGAGGCCAGCTTGCCTTACGCCGCCCGCCGTCCGCCGCGTGCGGGCGGAAAGGACGGGATCGGTACGCAACGGTGATCGTCCCACTTCGCGCCCGGGCCGTCCCGGCGAACCGCGGTAGAGATTTCTGCACCACACCCGGAGAGGCTCGCGAAGATCAACGGACAAACTCGACTAATACCGGATAAGCAACAGGCCAGGCGCCATCAGGGAGCCACTTCCGGCGCCGATCGCGCGCACTCCAAAGAGATACCGACGAGTATTCTTCCGCCCGAATGCAGCCCTCCGTAACGGAGAATCAGAAATCACTCACGCAGAGTGACGGAACGTGCACGTTGGCGGGAAAGTGTTGAGACCAGGCACTTTGGATGAGAGAATCTCACCGAGCCGGGCGTTCCCGCGCCGACGACCCCTAGTCGAGCCCGGCGACCACGACCGGAATGGACCGGGGGGCGAACCCGCCAGATGTCCTTGGAACCCCGAATCATCAAAGAAAGCTTTACCTTGCTCGAACCGGTCGCCGATAAGGCGACCGCCTATTTCTACGGCCGATTGCTGGCCGGGAATCCCCGGTTGCGGGCATTGTTCCCGCCGACCATGGACGTGCAACGCGACCGGCTCTTCCATGCCCTCACCAGAATCGTCTGGAGCATCGACAACCCCGACGCGCTGGCCGGCTACCTCGGCGGCCTCGGCCGCGACCACCGCAAGTACGGGGTCCTTCCCGAGCACTACCCGGCCGTCGGCGAGGCACTGATCGCGACGCTGCGCCGGTTCTGCGGGAACGGCTGGACCGCCGAGGCCGAGGACGCCTGGACCACCGGCTACCGGGTCGCGTCCGAGCTGATGATCGCCGCCGCCGAGCGGGACGCCGAGCGGGCGCCGCCCTGGTGGATCGCCGAGGTCACCGGGCACGAGCGCCGCAGCCACGACCTCGCCGTGCTCACCCTGCGGCCCGGCCGGCCGCTGCCGTTCGACGCCGGGCAGTACGTCACCGTCCAGGTCTCCCGCTGGCCCCGGATCTGGCGGCCCTACTCGATCGCCAACGCGCCCCGGCCCGACGGCATGCTCAGCCTGCACGTACGCGCCGTACCGGCCGGCTGGGTGAGCGGCACGCTGGTCCGGCACACCAGCCCCGGCGACACGATCCTGCTGGGGCCGGCGATCGGCACGATGACCCTCGAACCCGGCACCGGCCGCGACCTGCTGCTGATCGCGGGCGGCACCGGCCTGGCGCCGCTGCGTGCGCTGGCCGAGCGCGCCCTGGCCGAGGACCCGGAACGCGGCGTCCACCTGATGGTGGGCGCGCGGGCCGAGCGCGACCTGTACGACATGCGCGACCTGGCGCAGATGGCGGCCGCGTACCCCCGGCTGCGGGTGACCACCCTGGTCTCCGAGGACGGCGTGCACGGTACCCCGCCCGACGCCCTGGAGACCCTCCCCGACCTCGCCGAGCAGGAGGTCTATGTCGCGGGGCCGGTCGAGATGGTCAGGCGTACGGTCGACGTGCTGCAGCGCCTCGACGTCCCGCCGCAGCGCGTCCACCACGACCCGCTGGCCGCCGAGGCCTGACCGGGCCGCGCGCGTCCCCGGGCGCGGAACGTTCAAGGCCGGCGGCGGTCCCCCGTCACGCGACCGGCAGCCGGGCGCACCTGCGGCAGGCGCGCGCCGAGCCCGCCACCATGGCGTGCGACGCCGCCGCGAGCGCCCCGGCGAGCACCGTCAGCGGCCAGTCCGCGACCACGGCCGACGCGATGGCGAGTGCCGGCGCCGCGAGCGCCGTCACCACCCCGGTCGTCGTCCCCGTCCACGCGATCGCGAGCGGCAGCCGGGCCGGCATGGGCAGCCGGCGCGCGAGGGTGCCCGTGACGGCCAGCGTCGCCGCCCCGAGCAGTGCCGCGGTCGCCGCCGCGCCGACCGGCAGCCACAGCGCCCAGCCCTGGCCGGCCGTCCGGATCAGCAGCGAGCAGGCGATCAGGAACGGGATCGTGAGGCCGACGGCCCGGGCGGTGTGCCGGGTCTGCGCGATGGTGAGTTCCGGCTGGCAGCTCGGGGCGACCTCGCCCACCGTCCCGAACTCGTGTACCGCCAGCCTCGCGGCGCGCTCGTAGGGCATTCCCTGCATCCGGTACGCCGCCACCGTGTCGGCCAGGCCGTCGCGGATCTCCCTGACCATCCGCTCCTTGGCCCGGGCGGGGCCGTGCAGTGCGTCCGCCAACTCGGCGGCGTAGTCCTCGACGGGATCCTCGATGGGATCGGCCACGGCGCTCACGCGGCGTTCCCCGGCCGTGCGGACGGATCCAGCACGGAACCGATCGCCGCCGTGAACTCGCGCCATGCCGTCCGCTCGCCTGCCAGGCCCTGCCGCCCGGCCTCGGTGAGCCGGTAGCAGCGCCGGCGCCGTTCGCCGACCGAGTCCCAGCTGCTCTCCAGCAGGCCGATCCGTTCCAGCCGGTTCAGCGCGGGATAGATCGTGCCGGTCTTCAGCTCCAGCGCTCCCCCGCTGCGCTCCTGGACCGCCGCGATGATCGCGTACCCGTGCAGCGGGCCCGGTTCGAGCACGGCCAGCAGCAGCCCGTCCAGATGACCTCGTATCGCATCCGCCCTCATGAGTAGACAGCCTACACATGGATCCTGTAGACAGTCCACCTATTGGCAGCCAACTTATGAGGGAGTGTCCGTGACCAAGGTCCTGCTGTCGCTGCACGTGCTCGCCGCGATCCTGGTGATCGGCCCGATCGCCGTGGCCGCCTCGCTTTTCCCCCGCTACGCCAGGCAGGCCGGCGACGGCGTCGCCACGTTCCTGCACCGCATCTGCCGCGGCTACACCGCGGCCGGGATCGCCGTCCCGATCCTCGGCCTGGCCACCGGCGCCGTACTCGGCGTCCTCACCGATCCCTGGCTCATCGCGTCGCTGATCCTGACCACGATCGCCGCCGCCGTCCTCGCCGCCGCCATCCTCCCCGGCCAGCGGCGCATGCTCACCGCCGGCGGCGGCGAGGAGACGGCCTCCCTCGCGGCCCGGCTGGGCATGCTCACCGGCGCCTTCAACCTGCTGTGGGCGATCGTGGTCGTCCTCATGATCGTCCGCCCCGGCTCCACCACCGGCACGTGATCGCGCGGCTCTCAGCGGGCGGCGCGCTCCCGCAGGAAGTCCGCGGTCTCGGCGTCGGCGGGATAGAACGACTCGATGGCCAGCTCGGCCACCGTGATGTCCACCGGCGTACCGAAGGTGGCGATCGTGCTGAAGAACGACAGCACCCTGTCCCCGTCCCGCATCCGGAGCGGGAAGACCACCTCGTCACCCGCCGGAGCCGTCGTCGCCTCGGGCCCGGGATAGTCGCGCAGTTCCCGGTAGAGCTGGGCCAGCGCGGCATCGGCCGTCAGCGCCACATGCCGCCGCACCCGGTCGATCATGAGCGTCCGCCACTCCCCCAGGTTCAGGATGTTCCGCGCCATCCCGGCCGGGTGCATGCTCAGCCTGAGCACGTTCAGCGGCGGCTCCAGCAGCTCGGGCGGCGCCCCCTCCATGAAGAAGCCCGCCGCCTCGTTGGCGTCGATCAGGTTCCAGAACCGGTCCACCACCACCGCCGGGTACGGCTCGTGTCCCCGCAGGACCTGGCGCAGTGCCGCCCGTACCGAATCCATCCGGGGCTCGGCGATCGGCGTCTCGGCGTACACGGGCGCGTACCCGGCCGACACCAGCAGCAGGTTCCGGTCGCGCAGCGGCACGTCCAGATGCTCGGCCAGCCGCAGCACCATCTCCCGGCTCGGCGCGGAGCGTCCCGTCTCCATGAAGCTCAGATGCCGCGTCGAGACGTCGGCCCCCGACGCCAGTTCCAGCTGGCTCAGCCTGCGCCGCTGCCGCCATGCCCGCAATTGGTCGCCGATGGGCCGTACGTCGCTGAGCGAGGTGATCGTCATGCCCGCACGCTACCCACCCGAGGTCATGCCCGCGATTACCTCCCCGGTAATGCCGATTCCGGTGGCCATGACCTCCCAGGTAATCGCCGCGCATACCCGCGCCCCGCCACGATGGCCCCATGACCGACGAGATCATTGACGCCATGCCCTTCGCTCGCGCGCTGGGCGTCCGGATCGACAGCGCCGAGCCCGAGGAGGTCACCGGCCGACTCGCCTGGGCCCCCGAACGCTGCACCGCCGGCGGCATCATGCACGGCGGCGCCCTGATGGCCCTCGCCGACAGCCTCGGCGCGGCCTGCGCGTTCCTCAACCTCCCGGCCGGATCGTCCACCACGACCCTGGAGTCCAAGACGAACTTCCTGCGCGGCGTCCGGCAGGGCGAGGTACGCGGAGTCTCGCGGCCCCTGCACCCCGGCCGCCGTTTCATCGTCGTCCAGACGGACCTCTACGACGATGAGGACCGCCGGGTGGCCCAGGTGACCCAGACCCAGGCCGTCCTTCCAGGCTGACGCGCCACGAGGCGGACGCCTTTACGTTGTAGATCACTAGATGGTGATGAGGCCGGTGGCCAGGGCGATGACGCCGGCGACGGCGGCGACGGCCGTGAGGGCGAACAGGGCCGCCTCGGGCGGGGTGAAGACGCGGCGGGCGCGCTCGCGGCGGGTGAGGACGAACAGCGCGGTCCCCGGGGCGTAGATGATGCACGACAGCAGCAGGAACTCCAGGCCCGCGGCGATGATGAGGAACGCCGTGTACACGACGGCGAGGGCTGCGATCACGGTCTCCTTGCCCCTGCCCCGTGGCGCGCTGTCGTAGGTCTCGCCGGAGAGGGCGAGCCTGAGGGCGTATCCGGCGGCGAGCAGGTACGGGATCAGCGAGAGGGAGCTGCAGAGCTTGAGGGTGAACGTGAACGCGTCCTCGGAGAACAGCGTGACGACCAGGACGGCGCTGATCAGGATGCTGGTCATGAGCATCGCGGTGACCGGTACGCCGTGGCCGTTCTCGCGGCGCAGGAACGCGGGCATGTCGTCGTCGCGGGCGGCGACGTTCAGCACCTCGGCGGCCATGAGGGTCCAGGCCAGGTAGGCGCCGAGGACGGAGACGACGAGCCCGGCGCCGATGAACGTCTTGCCCCAGCCGCCGACGACCGTCTCCAGGACGCCGGCCATGGACGGCTGCTGCAGCCCGGCGAGTTCCGGGCGGGCGGCGGTCCCGTACGACAGGAGGGTGACCGAGGCGAACAAGGCCAGGACGCTAAGGAACCCGAGGACGGTCGCGCGTCCGACGTCGCTGCGGCGCCTGGCGTAGCGCGAGTAGACGCTGGCGCCCTCGACGCCCAGGAACACGAACACCGTCACCAGCATCGTCTCCCTGACCTGCGACCACAGGCCCGAGAGCGTGCGTTCCGCCCCCCAGAGGTTGGCGGTCAACACCTCGCTCTGCAACGTGACCAGCAGGATCACGACGAAGGTCAGGATCGGCAGCAGCTTGGCGACGGTGACGATCTGGTTGACGAACGCCGCCTCGCTCGTACCTCGCATGATCATGAAGTGGAAGGCCCAGACGCCGACGGCCGACACCGCGATGGCCAGGAGCGTGTCGCCCTCGCCGAGGGCCGGAAACACCAGGCCGAGGGTGGAGCCGATCAGGACCCAGTACGTGACGTTCCCGACGCAGGCGCTGGCCCAGTACCCGAACGCGGAGAAGAACCCGGGGAACTCCCCGAAGCCGGCCTTGGCGTAGGCGTAGACGCCGGCGTCCAGGGCGGGCTTGCGGACGGCGAGGATCTGGAACACGAACGCGAGCATCAGCATGCCGGTGCCCGCGATGAGCCAGGCGACGATCGCGCCGATGACGCCCGTGGCCTGCGCGAAGTTGCGGGGCAGCGAGAACACGCCCGCGCCGACCATCGAGCCCACGACCATGGCGGTCAGGGCAGGGGTCCCCAGCTTGCGGGCCGTTGCGGTTTCGGTGGTGGTCGTCATGCTGCCGGGACCCCTTCCCGCTCCGGAGCGGGGGCCAGGTCAAGATCGGTTCCGATTTCGGGCCGGATTCCGTCAGCTGGGCATTGTGCCGCGGGGCGTACGGGCAGACCACGTCCGGAATGTGGGGGCGCGGTCCGCGAGGGGGACGAGCATGGGCGACGGGGAGCGGCTGTTCGGGGTGCACTCGGAGGTGGGCCGGCTCCGCAAGGTGATCGTGCACCGGCCGGATCTGAGCCTGAAGCGGCTGACCCCCGCCAACAACGACGAACTGCTCTTCGACGACATCCTGTGGGTCGAGCACGCGCAGCGCGAGCACGACGCGTTCGTGCAGCTGCTGCGCGAACGGGGCGTGGAGGTCCACTACCACCAGGAGCTGCTCGCCCAGGCCCTCGACTCGGGCATCGACGTCAAGCGGCGCGCGGTCGAGCAGGTCGTCACGCACCTGACCGTCGGGCCCGCCCTGGTCGACACCGTACGGGAGACGCTGTCGAACTGGAGCGGCGAGCGCCTGGCCCACCACCTCGTCGGGGGCCTGACCAAGCGTGAGTTCGGCGCCGCCGAGATGGAGGAGCGGTCACTGGTCGCGGCCTGGACCGACCCCGGCCGGTTCGTCCTGCCGCCGCTGCCCAACTCCCTCTACCAGCGCGATCCGTCCGCCTGGCTGTACGGGGGCGTCTCGCTCAACCCGATGTTCTGGCACGTGCGGCTGCTGGAGACGATGAACCAGAGCACCATCTACCACCACCATCCGATGTTCGCCGACCAGGACTTCTCCTACTGGTATCCGTACGCCGGCGAGGACGACCGCTTCAACGAGGAGGACTACGGCAGCGCCGCGATGGAGGGCGGCGACATGATGCCCATCGGCAACAGGACGGTCGCCATCGGTATCAGCGAGCGCACCAATCCCCGTACGGCCGAGCACATCGCGCTGTCGCTGTTCGCCGCCGAGGCCGCCGAGCGCGTCATCGCCGTGTGCGTCCCCAAGCAGCGTTCCTACATGCACCTGGACACGGTGTTCACCCTGCTGGACGTCGACAAGGCGTCCGCGTACATCCCGTTCCTGGACACGGCGACGACCTTCTCGCTGCGGCCCGGGGACAAGGACGGCACGTTCGACGTCCGCCGCGAGACCGGGTTCGTCAACGCGGTGCAGGAGGCGCTGGGCATCGGGCGGCTGGACGTCGTCCCGACCGGCGGCGACGACGACCAGCAGGCCCGCGAGCAGTGGGACTCCGGCAACAACTTCTTCGCGTTGGAGCCCGGTGTGGTCGTCGGTTACCACAAGAACCAGTACACCAACCGCAAGCTCCGCGAGCACGGAGTGGAGGTCATCGAGATCGAGGGCTTCGAACTCGGCAAGGGCCGCGGCGGTACGCACTGTATGACGTGCCCGATCCAGCGCGACGGCATCTGATGCGCGCCCGGACAGCGCCCGCGCTCCTGCTGGCCACCGTGCTCCTGCTGCCCGGCTGCTCCGGTGGCAAGGAGGAGCCGGCGGCGCGTTCGGCCGCCACCACCGGTGAACGCGGCGGCACCACCGAGATGGAGCAGGCGTACGAGAAGGTCGTCACCACGGTGCTGCCGTCGGTCGTGCAGATCGAGACGGGCAGTGGCGAGGGCTCGGGCGTGGTGTACGACGACAGCGGCAACATCGTCACCAACGCCCATGTCGTGGCGGGGGCCCGCGAGATCAGGGTCACCCCGGCCAGCGGCGGCAGCCCGATGAAGGCCACCCTGGTGGGGACGTTCAACGCCGACGACCTCGCGGTGGTGAAGGTCGCCGGCGGCAGGCTGCCCAAGGCCGCGTTCGGTGACTCCACGAAGCTCGTGGTCGGCCAGGCCGTCCTGGCCATGGGCAACCCGCTCGGGCTGTCGGGCAGCGTCACCAACGGGATCATCTCCGCGATGGGCCGTACGGTGTCCACCCAGGCAGGCGAGTCCTTCCCCGGGTCCACGATCGTGCAGGCCATCCAGACCAGCGCGGCGATCAACCCGGGCAACAGCGGCGGCGCGCTGGCCACCCTGAACGGCGAGGTCGTCGGCATCCCCACGGCCGCCGCCAACGGCCCGCAGGGCGGCGCCGCGCCCGGCATCGGGTTCGCCACCCCGAGCTCCACGGTCGCCGTGATCGTCCCGCAGCTGATCAGGGACGGCAAGGTCACCAACTCCGGCCGCGCCGCCCTGGGCGTCACCGTCCGTACCGTGGTCGACCTGCGGACGGGCCGGCCCGCCGGTGCCGAGGTCGTCGAGGTCGCCAGGAACGGCGCCGCCGCCGAGGCCGGCATCCGCCCCGGCGACGTCATCACCGCGGTGAACGACGCCCCGACCCCGACCGAGGAGGCGCTCACCCAGGCGCTCGCCACCCAGAAGGCCGGCGCGCGTGCCGAGGTCACCCTCGTCCGCGAGGGCGCCACCCGGAACCTGCAGGTCACCCTCGGCGAACTGTCGGCCGACTGATCACTTCACGTGGGTGCCGAAGAACGCGAAGATCCATTCCCACCCGTCGGCGGCGTTGGAACGGCCCTTGCCATGGCCGATCATGACCTTGGACAGCACGCCCAGCGGCGCCGGAAGCTTCGACTCGGTGAGGAAGCTGTGCCCCGCGGTGGGGTACTCCTTCACATCGTGCGGAACGTCCAGGCTGGTCAGGGCGCTTTCGATCTTGCCGGCCGCCCCGCGTAGCGAACGATCGAGCCCGCCATAGCCGGCCACGATCGGGCAGGCGCCGTCGAGGACCTTCAGCAGGTCGCGCTCGCGCGGCATGATCCCGTAGTTCACCGAGGCGGCCTGGAAGTCGTACTTGGCGGACGCCACCAGCGCGAACCCGCCGCCCATGCAGAACCCGATGAGCCCGACCCGCCCGGTGCAGTCGTCCCGTTCCGCCGCCCACACGCGCGCGCTCTCGATCTGGTCGAACATGGGCCCGCGCCTGGCGACCATCTGCCGCATCGCGCCCCGCACGCACCGCAGCCAGGACCCGCCGTCGTAGAAGTCGGGCAGGACCGCCAGATATCCCTGGGCGGCGAAGCGATCGGCCTGGGCGCGCATGTCCTCGCTCGCCCCCGTGGCCTCGAACACGATGACCACGGCGGGCCAGGGCCCCTCCCCGTCCGGGACGGCGAGGTAGGCGGGCACCCCTTGCGCAATGCTGACATCAGGCATGCGCCCAACCCTGGCCCACCCCATGCCACGCGCACAGACCCAAATGCCGTGACGCGGGTCTCAGCGAACGCGCTAGGGGCACACCCTGCCGTTGGCCTCAAAAGCCGCATGGGTGAGCGGCATGATGGCCGCCCACTGCTCTTCCATCTGCTCCGCGACCATCTCGATCTCCCGCTGCGGGAATGAGGGGAACGTGGAGTCCTCCCGCTTGGTCCGCAGGGAAAGGAAGTTCATCAGCGCGCGCGCGTTGCAGGTGGCGTACATCGACGAGTAGAGGCCGACCGGCAGCACGGTCCGGGCCACCTCTCGGGCGATCCCCGCGTCCAGCATCTCGGTGTAGGCACGATAGGCCTGCCGGTAGCTGTCCTGGGTGGCCTCGGTCACCAGCTTGTGCTGCTCGGGCGTGCCGTCCGCGAAGACGTACTTGCCAGGACGTCCTTCCTGGACGAGCTTGCGCTCCGCGCCGGGCACATAGAAGACCGGGTCGAGCCGGCGGTACCGGCCGCTCTCCTCGTTGTACGAGAACGTGCGATGCCGCATGAACTCGCGGAACACGAAGATCGGTGCCTTCACGTAGAAGGTCATCGACGAGTGCTCGAACGGAGTGCCGTGCCGGTCCCGCATCAGGTAGTTGATCAAACCCTTGGAGCGCTCCGGATCGGCTTCGATCTCCGCCAGCGAGCTCTCGCCCTTGGTCGACACCCGGGCCGCCCACAGCACGTCCGCGTCCGACGCGGCCGACTTGATCAGCTCTACCACCATGTCACTGCGGAACTCGATGTCCCCGTCCACGATCGGCCTCCTCTTTCCCTGCCTGAACCGCCCCGGCAACTGTAGTCGTGCCGGGGCGGCGGCCGGGATCGTGACAGGCGTGCCTGCGGATTCCAGCCGTGTTCCTGATCACGCGGAGCGGGCGTCTCCGGGCTGGTCGGCGTTGAGGAAGGCCAGCAGCGCTTGGGCGAACGCCGGATCCCGTACGGCGGCCAGGTGGTCGCCGGTCACCAGCCGCAGCCGCGCGCCGGGGATGGCGCCGGCCAGCACCTGGGGGCGGGCGGCGAGCGGATCGGCGTCGCCCGCCAGCAGCAGGGTGGGGGCCTTGATCGCGCCCAGGTCGATCGGGGTCGCGTGGACGACCTCCGCCTGCGCGGCCAGCGCGAGCCGGTCGGCGCCGGTGGAGTCGGCGAACGCGCGGAACGCCGCGCCGGTCGGGTCGGTGATGGTGGACGGGTCGGGGGCGCGGAGGGCCTCGACGAGCGCCGTACCACCCATCACCCGGGTGTCCACCCCGCCGAGCTCCACCACGGCGGCGCCGACTCCGCCCACGGCCAGGCGGCGTACCCGGGGCTCCTGTCCGGCCGCGATGAGCGAGACGATCGCGCCCATGGAGTAGCCCGCCAGGTCGACGGCGGGCTCGCCGAGCACGTCCAGCAGTTCCCGCAGGTCGGCGGCCATCCGTTCTTCGCCGTAGAAGGCGGGATCGTGGGGCTTGCCCGATGCGCCGTGGCCGCGGGCGTCGATGGCGACCACCCGGCGGCCCGCGCCGAGCAGGGCGTCCACGAGCCCGGTCTGGACCCAGTTCGTCGACCCGCTGGCGGCGAAGCCGTGGTGCAGGACGACCGGAGGCAGCGTGGACTCCCGCTCCCACGTCCGGTAGGCGATCTCCACGCCGTCTGTGGCCACGAACCGGTGCATGTCTGCCTCCTGTCCCGGAATGCGCCACAGTTCGGCACATTTCCAACGGGCGCCACGTTACTGCCTGACATTCGGCGGCCCGCGGCCGCCCGGGTCACGCGGCGGCGATCCCGTCCAGGATCGCCTGCTTGCCCGGGCCGTCCAGGCTGGAGGCGGTCACGGCGTTGCGGGCGAGGGCGGCCAGGTCCTCGCGGCCCAGGCCGAACGTGTCGGCCGCGACGCGGTACTCGCCCGTCAGGGTCGTACCGAACATCGGCGGGTCGTCGCTGTTGAGGGTGACGAACAGTCCCTCCTCCAGCATCCGGGGCAGCGGGTGGGAGGCGAGGTCGGGGATCTGCCCGGTGCAGACGTTGGAGGTGGGGCACACCTCCAGCGGGATCTGGGTCTCGCGCAGGCGGGCGACCAGCTTCGGGTCCTGGACGCAGGACAGGCCGTGGCCGATCCGCTCGGCGCCCAGCCCGTCCAGGGCCTCCCAGATCGTCTCCGGTCCGGTCATCTCGCCGGCGTGCGGCAGGCTGCGCAGGCCGGCGGCGCGGGCGGCGCGGAACGCGTCCCGGATGGCCTCGGTGTGGCCCGCGCGGGCCTGCTCGATGCCGCCGAGCCCGAACCCGATCAGTGCCTCGGGCGGGTGCTCGAGCGCCTGGTCGAGGGTGCCGCCGACGAAGTCGCCCGGCATGTCGGCGGGGATGTCGAAGACGTAGGCCACCTGGACGCCGTACCGCTCGCGCGCCTGCCCGGCGGCCAGGTCCAGTGCCTCGGTGATCGCGGCGGGCGGCATCCCGACCAGCCGGTGGCTGTGCGGGGTGACGGTCAGCTCGACGTAGCGGACGTTCTGCGCGGCCAGGTCGCGGGCGGTGCCGAGCACCAGGGTGGCGACGTCCTCCGGCTCCCGGACCAGGGCGTTGACCGCCATGTAGACCTCGGCGAAGTGCGGGAAGTCGCGGAAGGCGTAGAACGCGCGCAGCTCGTCCTCGCTGGTCGGGACGGGGCCGCCGGGGTGGCGGCGGGCCAGTTCCAGGACCGTGGGAACGGAGGCCGAGCCCACCAGGTGGACGTGGAGTTCGACTTTGGGAAGGGCGTCGATGTACGCGTAGAGATCGGGCACGACGGCGACGCTAACAGCGGATTCACCGCCGGGAACACTGAAAATCGCGTTATCTGACACAAGAATGTCAGAATGGGCCCATGCGTGCGTCCCGGCTCATCTCCCTGGTCCTCCTGCTGCAGTCGCGGGAGGCGATGACCGCCGCCGAGCTGGCCCTCGAGCTGGAGGTCTCCGAGCGCACCGTCTACCGGGACGTGGAGGCGCTGTCGGCGGCCGGCGTCCCGGTGTACGCCGAGCAGGGCAGGCACGGCGGATACCGGCTGGTCGGCGGCTACCGGACGCGGCTGACCGGGCTCAGCCGCGAGGAGGCCGAGGCGCTGTTCCTGTCCGGTCTGCCGGGCCCGGCGCAGGACATGGGGCTCGCCGACGCGGTGGCGGCGGCGGAACTGAAGGTGCTGGCGGCGCTTCCGGCGTCGCTGCGGGACGCTCCGGAGCAGGCCGGCCGGCGCTTCCACCTGGACGCGCCCGGATGGTTCGGCGAGTCCGGCCCGCCGCCGGGCCTGCGGGAGCTGGCCCGGGCGGTGTGGCGGGACGAGGTCGTCCGGCTGCGCTACCGGCGCGACCGCGAGATCACGCGGACGGTGCAGCCGTACGGGCTCGTCCTGAAGAACGGCACCTGGTACCTGGTGGCGCGCGTCGGCCAGGACCACCGCACGTACCGGGTGGACCGGATCATCGACCTGTCCCCCACCGGCGAGCGGTTCGAGCGCGACGAGGGCTTCGACCTGCCCGGTCACTGGGCCGGGCAGGCCGAGGCGTTCCTGCGGACGATGCTGCGCGAGGAGATCACCGTCCGGCTCAGCCCGGAGGGCCTGCGCGTGCTGCGGTACGCGGTCGAGCCGTACGCGGCGCGGCGGGCGGCCGAGGGCGCCGGCGAGCCGGACGCGGACGGCCGGGTCGTCACCCGGCTGCCCGTCGAGTCGCACCTGGTGGCGCGCCACCAGCTGACGCGGCTCGGCCCGGAGGTCGAGGTCCTGGACCCGCCCGAGCTGCGCGCCTGGATGGCCGACAACGCCGCCCGCGTCGCCGACCTCTACCGATAGCCGGTGACGTCGGCGGGCTTGCCGGCCCACTGGACCTCGGCGATGTACCGCCAGGCGTCCGGACGGCTGCCGTCGGTGTCGGTGAAGCCGTAGACCTGGGCCAGCTCCCCGCTGGACAGCGACTTCCCGCTCCACCGGTTCCGGTCGGGATCGGCGGCCAGGGCCGCGACGGCGCGCCCGACGTAGGCGGGCGACTCGGAGATCGCGAAGTGCCCGTCCACGCGGGTGCCCTCCAGCCAGGTGTCCTCGGTGACGCCGAAGTGCTCCAGCATCGCCTCCGAGCGCAGCCAGCCGGGGGTGAGGGACAGGGCGGTGCAGCCGTACGGCTTGATCTCCTCCGACAGGGACAGGCCCATCCGGATCACGGCCCACTTGGCCAGGTCGTAGAAGAAGCCGGTCTCCCAGCGGTACGCGGCGTTGCTCTCGGCCGTGCCGTCGGTCATCTCGATCACCAGCCCGCCCGGGTTCCTGATCAGGAGCGGGAGCGCGCGGTGGCTGGTGATGGCATGGGTGTCGATCGCCAGCCGGAGCATCCGCAGGCCGTCGTCCAGCGGCAGGTCCCAGAGCTTGGTGTTGAACTTCGTGAGGTGGTCGCCGCCCCAGATGTCGTTGACCAGGACGTCCAGCCGGCCGTGGTCGGCGTCGACGCGCTCGACCAGCCGGTCCACCTGGCCGGGGTCGAGATGGTCGGTGGGGACGGCGATGCCTTCACCGCCCGCCGCCGTCACCAGCTCGGCGGTCTCCTCGATGGTCTCGGGGCGGTCCATCTCCGACCGGCGCCCGCGGGTGGAGCGCCCGGTGGCGTAGACGGTCGCGCCCGCCGCGCCCAGCTGCACGGCGATGCCGCGTCCCGCCGCGCGGGTGGCCCCGGCCACCAGAGCGATCTTCCCGGTCAGCGGTCGTTCGTTGGTCGTCTGCTCGTTCATGAGAACGATGCTGGCAGCGAAACCTGACAGCCGGCGTCAGGTTTTATCCATGGCCCGGGAATCGGTCCCCGCCCTGCCGGACGCGTGGCGCCCGCCCGGGCGGTTGCCCGGGCGGGGAGGTCACGTGGAGGACGGGGTCAGTTGAAGATGCTGACGCCGCCCGGGCCCACGAGGAGGCCGACGACGATCAGCACGATGCCCAGGATCAGCTCGCGCCGGGCGATGAGGACGTAGATGCCGGCGATGACCAGGGCCACCGCGATGAGCCACAGCAAGGTAAGCATGGTCGCAGGGTCCCCGGCCCTGCGACCGACAAACGGCCTTTCGATCTCGGATGTCCGAAATTACCGTTTTGTTGCTCTCCCTTGCTGTCGCCGCGCTATCCGGAGGCCGGACGGCGGCACAGGCGCAGCACGTTGGCCACGACCCGGTGACCGGACCGGCCGCCCGCGGTCAGGATCGACTCGGGATGGAACTGCACCGCCCAGCGCCGCCGCCGCGGGTCCTCGATCGCCATCACCACGTCCCCGGTCAGGGCGGTGACCTGGAACCCCTTCACCCGGTCGGGGGTGGCGTGCAGCGAGTGGTAGCGGGCCGCGGTGAACTCGTCCGGCAGCCCCTCCAGCAGGTCGCCGCCGGCCGCCACCTTCACCTGGCCCGGCTTGCCGTGCGATGGCTCGGGCAGCAGCGCCAGCTCGCCGCCCGCGTGCTCCACCATCGCCTGCAGCCCCAGGCACACCCCGAACACGGGCAGCCCGCGCTCGTCCAGGGCGTCCAGCAGCGCGCCGGTGGCGAAGTCCTCGGGACGTCCCGGCCCCGGTGACAGGACCACCAGGTCGGGGGCCTGCTCGTCCAGCATTCCCACCGGGAAGCCGTGCCGGAGCGTGACCACGTCGGCGCCCTGCTGGCGGAAGTAGTCGGCCAGGGTGTTGACGAAGGAGTCCTCGTGGTCGACGACCAGGACCTTCAGCCCCTCCCCCGCACGCTCGCCCGCGGGCTCCCCGGCCGGCTCCACCGGCGTGCCGGCCTGCTCGGCCTGCGAGTCCGCCAGCGCGCGCAGCAGCGCGCTCGCCTTGAGGTGGGTCTCCCGCTCCTCCTCTTCGGGGTCGGAGTCGTACAGCAGCGTGGCCCCGGCCCGGACGGTCGCGATCCCGTCCTGGATCTGCGCGGTACGGAGCGTGAGCCCGGTGTTCATCGACCCGTCGAAGCCGATGCACCCGACGGCGCCGCCGTACCAGCGGCGCGGCGAGACCTCGTGGTCCTCGATGAACTGCATCGCCCACGTCTTGGGCGCCCCGGTGACCGTGACCGCCCACATGTGGGTGAGGAACGCGTCCAGCGCGTCGAAGCCGGGCCGCAGCCGCCCCTCGATGTGGTCGACGGTGTGGATCAGCCGCGAGTACAGCTCGATCTGCCGCCGGCCCAGGACCGTGACGCTGCCCGGCACGCAGATCCGCGACTTGTCGTTGCGGTCGACGTCGGTGCACATGGTCAGCTCGGACTCGTCCTTGGCCGAGGACAGGATCGTGCGGATCTGCTCGGCGTCCTCCAGCGCGTCCGCGCCGCGCCGGATCGTGCCCGCGATCGGGCAGGTCTCCACCCGGTCGCCGCTCACCCGGACGAACATCTCGGGCGAGGCGCCGACCAGGTACTCGCCGTCGCCCAGGTTGAACAGGAACTCGTACGGTGCCGGGTTGGTCTCGCGCAGCCGCTCGAAGAACGCCGCCGGGGAGTCGCACCGCCCGTACATCGCGTGCCCGGGGGTCACCTCGAACAGGTCGCCGCGGATGAACTTGTCCTTGGCGTCGCGGACGGTCTGCGCGTACACGCCGGGCACCGGCTGGGCCGGGAGCTCGGCGGCGACCGGCACGGGGGTCGGCTCGGTCGCGCGCGCCAGCCCCGCCGTGCTCGCCCCATCGACCACGAACTCGTAGGACATCCGGTGCGAGGTCTCGCGCTTGCGGTCGACCACGATCATCTCGTCGGCCAGGTGCAGCACCAGGTCACGCTGGTCGTCCGGGCGCTCCAGCCGGGTGCGCAGCGGCTCGAACTGCAGCGACAGGTCGTACCCGAACGCGCCGTACAGGCCCAGGTGCGGGTCGTCGCAGCGGAACAGGTCGATGATCAGGCGCAGCGCGCTGAACACGGTCGGCCGGCGGCTGCGCTCCTCCTCGGTGAAGAAGCCCTCGCCCGGCGGTACGAAGATCTCGATCAGGCCGGGCCCGTCGGCCCGGACCTCGCCCGCCCCGCGCAGCACGGCGGCGACCGCCGGCAGCAGCACCCGGCCGCGCTCGTTGAGGGCCCGGGCGGCGACCGCCCGGCCGCGCGCGACGATCTCCAGGCAGGGGTCGAGATAGGCCATGTGCCAGCGGCTGTAGCGGCCGGGATACTCCATGCCCGAGCTCAGCACGCCGCCGCGCCGCTCCCCCACGGCGGCAACGAGGGCGTTCAGCACGTCGGACCTGCGCTCGGAGTCGACCGGCGTCGCCGTACGGATCACCCGTACGCCGCCGGCGGTCACGAACTCGCTGGACTGCGATTGCTCTGGGACGGTCTCCACCGCGAAAATGGCCCCTCATGATCGAGCCCTGCACCCCCGGCCGAAACGCGAGACGACCGCCGGGTGAGGGCGGTCGCCTGGATTCCGGAAATGCGCGAACCGGCGCCGCCTTAGCGGCGCCACCACCAGTCGAAGGCTCGGGGCGCGGTTCGCATGGGACGAGGGTACCCGGACGCGCGTCCCCCGGTCGAGCGGCGCCCCGGCCGGGGCGTGTCATCATGGATGCAAGGGTCCGCTTACAGACGGGAGTCGCACTCCGATGGCCAGGGAGAACACCGAATTCGAGCTCCGCGGGGTGAACCATCTCGCGCTGGTCTGCAGCGACATGAAGCGGACGGTGGACTTCTACCAGGGCCTGCTGGGGATGCCGCTGATCAAGACCATCGAGCTGCCGATGGGCTGGGGACAGCACTTCTTCTTCGACTGCGGCGGCGGGAACGCGCTGGCGTTCTTCTGGTTCCCGGACGCGCCCGAGCCGGTGCCCGGCGTCTCGGCGCCCAAGGGGCTGCCCGACCGGGGCGAGCTGCTGTCGGCGGTCGGCTCGATGAACCACATCGCCATCGACGTCCCGCCGGAGCGGATCGAGGAGTACCGGGACCGGCTGATCGCCAAGGGCATCGACGTCGGCACGCTCCTCAACCACGACGACAGCGAGTTCGGCGTGGCCCCCGCGATGCACGACGGGGTCTTCGTGCGGTCGATCTACTTCAAGGACCCCGACGGCGTGCTGGTCGAGTTCGCCGCCTGGACGCGGGAGCTGGACTCCCCCGACGACGTCCGGCACGAGCCGAGGACGGCCGCCGACCGTACCGTCTGACCAGGGCGTCCGGCCAGATCCGTACGCCTGCGAGGCACGCGTCCCGCATCCGGGCGGCCGCTGGAACGATCCAGCCAACTCGTGCCGGCACCGAGATCCGTCCGTGATCGCTTCGGGTGTACGCTCGCGCGGTTTCACGCACGGCGGCGGGCGCGTTCCCCATTCCGGGAACGCGCCCGCCGCCGGAACGAGCTCCCGCGCACGAGGAGGACCGACCCTTGCCCTCAGAACCGGCCGACACCCCGGCCGCGGCACCCCCGGAGTCCCGCCGCTCCGACCGCAGCCACTGGAACTGGCTGCTGATCGTCCCCGTCGTGGCCCCGCTGCTGACGTTCCTGTTCAACTCCGACGAGCCGCGGCTGGCCGGCTTCCCCGCCTTCTACTGGATCCAGTTCCTGTTCATCCCGCTGGGCGTCGGCTGCACGCTGATCGTCTACCGGATGACCCGGAAGCGGGGCCGGCGTGTCCACTGATCACCTCACCGAAATGATCGTCTTCGCCGCGCTGTTCCTGCTGGTCAGCGGGATGGGCTTCGTGGCGGCCCGGTGGCGCCGGCCGGAGACGATGGACAGCCTGGACGAGTGGGGCCTGGGCGGCCGCAACTTCGGCAGCTGGATCACCTGGTTCCTGATCGGCGGCGACCTCTACACCGCCTACACCTTCGTCGCCGTCCCCGCCCTGGTCTTCGGCGCGGGCGCGATGGGCTTCTACGCGGTGCCGTACACGATCGTCGTCTACCCGCTGGTGTTCCTGGTGCTGATCCGGCTCTGGTCGGTCTCGCACGTGCACGGCTTCGTCACCCCGGCCGACTTCGTCCGCGCCCGGTTCGGCTCGCCCACGCTGGCGCTGGCCGTGGCGATCACCGGGATCGTGGCGACGATGCCCTACATCGCGCTGCAGCTGGTCGGGATCGAGGCGGTGCTGAAGGCGATGGGCGTGAACGGCCATCTGCCGATCATCATCGCGTTCGCCATCCTGGCCGCCTACACCTACCAGTCGGGACTGCGCGCGCCGGCGCTGATCGCGTTCGTCAAGGACGTCCTGATCTACCTGGTGATCATCGTCGCGGTGCTGTACATCCCGAGCAAACTGGGCGGCTGGGGGAACATCTTCGACACGGCGCAGGCCAAGTTCGACGCGACCCCGAAGACCAGCGACGGGGTATTGCTGGACGGCTCCAACCAGCTCAACTACGCGATGCTCGCGCTGGGCTCGGCGCTGGCGCTGTTCCTGTACCCGCACAGCATCACCGGCGTGCTGGCCGGCAAGAGCCGCAACGTGATCAAGCGGAACATGGCGGCGCTGCCCGCCTACAGCCTCGTGCTCGGGCTGATCGCGCTGCTGGGCTTCATGGCGATCACCGCCGGCGTGCAGCCGATCGTGACCGACGGCAAGCCCGACACCAACACCGTGGTGCCGCTGCTGTTCGACCAGATGTTCCCGAGCTGGTTCACCGGTGTCGCGTACGCGGCGATCGGGATCGGCGCGCTGGTCCCGGCGGCGATCATGTCGATCGCGGCGGCGAACCTGTTCACCCGCAACATCTACAAGGAGTACCTGCGCAAGGACGCCACCGAGAAGCAGCAGGCCACGGTCAGCAAGCTGGTCTCGCTGGTGGTCAAGGTCGGCGCGGTGGCGTGCATCCTGCTGCTGGACCCGGAGTTCTCCATCGATCTGCAGCTGATCGGCGGCGTGATCATCCTGCAGACGCTGCCGGCGGTCGCGCTGGGCCTGGTCACCCGGTGGTTCCACCGCGGCGCCCTGGTCGCCGGCTGGGCCGCGGGCCTGCTGGCCGGGCTGTGGATGCTCTACCAGATCCCCAACCCGGACAAGGGCAAGGAGCACTTCGGCGGCTCGGCGTACAACCTGGGCGAGCTGGGCCTGGACACCAAGATGACGGTGTACGTGGGCATCCTCGCGCTCGCGGTCAACCTGCTGGTGGCGATCGTGGGCACGGTCGTGTGCCGGGTGGCCAAGGTGGCCGACGGCGTGGACGCCACCCAAGGATCGGACTACCTCGCCGACGAGGGCGACCCGAGGGTCAAGGATCTGGAGCTGACCGGCAGCACCTGATCCGGCCCGGATCCGTCATGGACCCGTCCTGCCCGGGGGCCGCGTCAGGCTTCGAGGTAGGGCGGGTTCGCGACGAGGAGCTTGTCGCGCACGGTATCGGCGAGCGCCGCCTTCACCTGCGCGTCCCGGTCGTCGAGCTCGCCCGCCCTGATCGCGGCGGCGAGCCCGGCGTCGTCGGCGTACCCGAGCGCGTCCAGCCGGGCCCGGTGCCGCTCGGCCTGTCCCGCGCCGTCCGCCATCTCCCGCTCGACGATCGACAGCGCGTTCATCGCGACCAGGGCGTGGAAGCGCGTCCGGCCCTCCAGCGAGCCGAGCACGTCGCGTTCCAGGAACTCGCGTACGGCCGCCACGAGCTCGCGCGCGGAGGGGGCGTCATGGGGTGCGGCCATCCGGCGATCCTAGAGGATCGGCAGGCGGCGGCAAAGATCGCTCCAACGCCCCCTTGAGCCGGGACCGCCCGGGCATCACCCGTCCGGACCGGGATCCGACGGAGGGAAGACGCACATGCAGGCCACCGCCGTACGGGCCGCGCTCGCCACCGCGACCATGCTGACGCTGCTCGTTCCAGCGCGGGCGCACGCGGGCGAGCTGGACATCGAGGCGGAGGCCACCCGCTCCGGGACGTCCGTCACCGTCGCGGGCGGCTGCGAGGACGAGGACCGGCGCGTGCGGATCACCGGTGCCGCCCGCGGCGAGGGCGAGGTCGTCGACGGCTGGTTCACCGTCCGGGCGCGGGTCGTCCGGGACCGGGCCGGAACGTACGGGATCGAGGCCAGGTGCACCACCTCCGGTTACACGCAGCAGGGGACGGTGCGCGTACGGGGCGGTGAGCCCGAGCGCGACAAGGACGCCGTCGTACCGCACGGCTGGGCGGACACGGGCGGCGGCGGTACGCAGGGAACGGACCTGCCGTGGCTGCTGGCCGGCCTCGCGATGGTCGGCGCCGCCGCCGGAATCGGCGGTACGGCACTGGCCCGCTCCCGGGCGTCCCGTGGGCGGCAGTGACCGCCGCTACCTCATCGCGGCCGGGCTGGCGGTGGTGGGCGCGCTCGCCATGGGCAGGGGCATGGACGGGCCCGGGGAGGAACCGCACTACCGCGACCATGGCGGCCCGCGCGCGCTCTGGCACATCCCCGACGGGCGGGCCCTTCCGCCCTCTTCCCCGGCACGTATCGAGGTCCCCGGCATAGGCGTCGACGCGCCGGTGACACGGGTGGGCCTGAACGGCGACGGCACCGTGGAGGTGCCACCGCTCCGGCAGGCGGAGCGGGTCGGATGGTACGAGCAGGGCCCCGCACCCGGGAGCAGAGGGCCCGCGGTGCTGCTCGGCCACTACGACGGCACGGAAGGCCCTGCGGTCTTCTACAGGCTCCGGCAAGTCCGTCCAGGGGCGAGGATCCGCGTCACCCGGCAGGACCGCAGCGTGGCGGTGTTCCAGGTGGACGCGACGGAACGCGTGCCCAAGTGGGAGTTCCCTCGCGTGCGCGTGTACGGGAACGTGCGCTACGCGGGCCTGCGCCTGGTCACCTGTGGCGGGGAGTACGACGAGGGCGACCGCTCGTACCAGGACAACCTCATCGTCTACGCGCACCTGACAGGCGAGCGCTAGGGCATCATCTGCAGCAGGTCCCATTCGTTCTCTGCGACGCGGCGGCCCAGGACGGCCAGCTCGATCGAGCGTTCACCGCCGGTGAGGTGGCGCTGCGCCTGCATGACGCAGATGACGGCCCAGCGCGCCACACCGAACATCTCCCACCAGCGCAGCGCGTCGCGGTCGACCGGGGCGCCGCCGGCCTTCTCGTACGCCTCGACGAGCCGCTCGTACGTACCGAACCCGCCGACCGGCAACTCGGACCCGAACCGCCACGCCTTCGCGCACAGCCAGCCGAGGTCCTCCAGCGGGTCGCCCAGGTGGACCAGTTCCCAGTCCAGGACGGCCCGGATGCCGTCGGGACCGATGATGAAGTTGCCGTTGCGGAAGTCGCCGTGCACGACGGCGGCGGGCCCCGCCGGCGGGCGGTTGCGGGCCAGCCAGCGCAACGCGAACTCCAGCGCGGGATGCGGCTCGCCGATGGTGTCCAGGACCTCTTGCCACGTTTCGAGCTGGTCCACGTGCTCCAGGCCGGGCACCGCGTCCACCGGGATGCGGTGCACGGCCGCCAGGATCTCGCCGCACTGCGCGGCCAGGCGGCCGTCCGAGCCGGCCAGGGCCGGATCGCGCAGGACGCGGCGCGGGATGCTCTCGCCCTCGACCCGTTCCATCACCACGAACTCGGCGCCCAGCGGGCCCTCGGCGCCGTCCGCGGCGATCACTTCGGGGCTGGGCACGCCGGCCGCGCCCGCGGCCCGCATCAGCGCGGCCTCGCGGGTCAGCGGCGCGCCCGCCATCGCGCCCCGGGTCGCCAGCCGCAGGATGAGCGGATGGGCCTGCCCGGCCGCGGTCACGGCGTCGAACGCGCAGGTGACCCGGGACGCGCCGCCCTGGGCCCTGGCCAGCCCGCGCACGCGGACGCCGGGCCCGTAGCGGGCGGCGAGCACCTCGGCCAGCGGTCCGGTCAGCCGGTCCAGATCCATCCGCCCTCCCAGGGGCAAGGCGTGCGGTCAGGCGCGGCCGTAGGAGTCCTCGAGCCGCTCGATGTCGTCCTCGTCGAAGTTCCCGAAGGCGATCTCCATCACCCGCACGGCGGGGCCCGCGGAGCTCAGCCGGTGCGTGTCGCCGGCGCGGATCAGCACCCGCTCCCCCACCTCGGGCTCGATCCGCCGGCCGGCCACCTCGAACACCGCGCCGGGATCGAGCGCCACCCACAGCTCGTCGCGGTCGCGGTGGCGCTGCAGGCTCAGCCGCTGGCCGGGCTCCACGTGGATCAGCTTCACCGTGGAGGGCTCGTTCAGCGTGAAGCGCTCGAAGGTGCCCCAGGGCCGCCGCTCGGTCTCGACGGAGGGTTCGGGCCTCAGGTCGGTCTGCACTGTCACCTCGGGAATCGTCATTCGCGGAACACCTCGACGGGATCGGGGGAGGCGGCGGGCAGCCCGGCCAGGATGAGGTCCGCCAGCGCGTCGACCACGGCCTCGCGGGGAACCTCCCCGGCGTGGTCGAGCCACCAGTCGCCCGCGGACTGCACCATGCCGACCACCGCGTGCCCCCAGACGAAGGCGCGGGTGCGGTCGGCCCGCTCGTTCTCGGCGATCATCACCTCGGCCAGCTCCCGGCTCACCCCGCGGCTCATCGTGCTCATCACGCTGTGGGTGGCCGCGTCCTCGGCACTGGCCCGGTGCATCAGGAACCGGTACAGGTTGAGGTCGGCCGAGATCAGGGCCAGGTAGGTGTCGATGGTCGCCCGGACGCGGGCCCGCGCGGATCCGGCGCCGGAGAACTCGGCCCTGATCCCCTCCACCAGCCGCCGCGTGTGCCGTTCGGCCAGCGCCTGGTAGAGCCCGCTCTTGTCGCCGAAGTGGCGGTACAGGATCGGCTTGCTGATCCGGGCCTCCGCCGCGATGGCCGCCATCGACGCCTCCGGGCCCTCCCGCTGGATCACCCGGTCGGCCGCCTCGAGCAGGGCACGCCTGCGGTCGGGGTCACGGCGTGACCCCGCCCTCGCCGCACCCGTCGCCGTCATTGGGAGAACCGTACGCTACGGGGGCCCGCGGCCTGTGAACGGGCACCACTCATGATCGGTCGCCGCCTCAGCGGACCGGGAGGCCGGTGATCGTACGGCCGATGACCAGGCGCTGGATCTCGCTCGTCCCCTCGAAGATGGTGAAGATCTTGGCGTCGCGGTGCATCCGCTCCACCGGGTACTCGCGGGTGTAGCCGTTGCCGCCGAGGATCTGGATGGCCTCGTCGGTGACGCGGACGGCGGCCTCGCTGGCCATCAGCTTGGCCATCGAGCCCTCGGCGCTGGTGAAGTCCTTGCCGGTACGGGCCATCCACGCGGCCCGCCACACCATCAGCCGGGCGGCGTCGATCTGGCACTTCATGTCGGCCAGCTTGAACGCGATGGCCTGGAAGTCGCCGATCTTCTTGCCGAACTGCTCGCGCTCCTGGGCGTACTGGAGGGCGTAGTCGTAGCCGGCGCGGGCGACGCCGAGGGCCATGGCGCCCACCGACGGGCGGGTGGTCTCGAACGTCTTCATCGCGGCCTGGCCCTTGGCGCTCTTGCCCTCGCGGACCCGGGCGATGCGCTCGTCGAACCGGTCCTTGCCGCCGATGATCATCTCGGCGGGCACCCGGACGCCGTCCAGCACGACCTCGGCGGTGTGCGAGGCGCGGATGCCGTGCTTCTTGAACTTCTGGCCCTGCTTGAGGCCGGGCGTGCCGGGCGGGACGATGAAGCTGGCCTGGCCGCGGCTGCCGAGCTCGGGATGCACCGAGGCGACCACGACATGGACGTCGGCGATGCCGCCGTTGGTGGCCCAGGTCTTGGTGCCGTCGATGACCCACTCGCCCTTGGCCTCGTCGTAGACCGCGCGGGTCCGGATCGAGCCCACGTCGCTGCCCGCGTCGGGCTCGGAGGCGCAGAACGCGCCGAGCTTGACGTCATCGGCCGTACCGAACATCTGCGGGACCCACTCGGCGGTCTGCTCGGGCGTGCCCACCGCCGCGACGGAGGCGGCGGCCAGGCCGGTGCCCACGATCGACAGCGCGATGCCGGCGTCGCCCCAGAACAGCTCCTCGAACGCCACCGGGATGCCGAGCCCGGAGGGCTCCAGCCACTGGGTGGCGAAGAAGTCCAGCGAGTAGAGGCCGACCTTGGAGGCCTCCTGGATCAGCGGCCAGGGGGTCTCCTCGCGCTCGTCCCACTCCTCGGCGGCGGGACGGATCACGTCCCGCGCGAACTCGTGCACCCAGTCCCTGACCTGGCGCACGTCCTCGCCCGGTTCGATCGAGAACGGTGCGGCCTCGGTGCTCGTCATCGTTATTGACCCTCTCTCCAATATGAGCTGTTACCAACGGTAGCACCTGAGACCGTTCCAAGGGTGAACGCGGTGGCGGGAGTCACACGGGGCAACGGTGCGCCAACATTGCGTGGGCGGGATCCGATGGGGACGCCAAGCGGAGGCCAGGAGGCCAGGTCAGACGGGGTGGCGAAGGCGGTACGGCGGCCGTCAGGACAGCATCGGCCGGCGCACCGAGGCGTAGCCGGGGACCTCGGTCATCGGCGGGCGCTCGCCGACGCCGACGTCGCTGACCCGCACGTCATGGCCGCCCGCGACCCGGCGGAACTGGGTGAGCGCCGTGGACGGGGTCTCCAGCGGCAGCATCCGGCCGTGCCGCTGCAGCCGCGACCAGGCGGCCAGCATGATCTGGGACGACATCGCGCCCAGCGCCTCGGTGCTCTGGTGCGAGTGCACCCGGCGGCCGAGGTCGACCTGGGCGATGGCGTCCAGGCCCGCGTCCTGGAAGACGTCCAGCAGCAGCCCCAGCTCCACGCCGTAGCCGGTGATGAACGGCAGCCGCTCCAGCAGCGCGCGGCGCCCGGCGTACTCGCCGCCCAATGGCTGCATCACCCCCGCCAGCAGGGGCCAGTGCAGGTTGATCAGCGGCCGGGCGACCAGCTCGGTGACCCGGCCGCCGCCGTTCTCGTCCTTGCTCTCACCGGTGACGAGGGGCCGGTCGTAGCAGCCCTTGACGTACCCGACCGACGGATCGGTCAGCAGCGGGCCGAGCAGGCCGGTGACGTAGGCGGTGGAGAACGCGCGCAGATCGGCGTCCACGAAGACGATCAGGTCCCCGCCGGTGACGGCCAGCGATTTCCACAGCGCCTCCCCCTTGCCCGACATCCGGCCGGTCCCGGGCAGCACGGCGTCCTGGGCGACCACCTCGGCACCGGCCGCCGCGGCCACCTCGGCCGTACGGTCGGTGGAGCGCGAGTCGATCACCACGATCTCGTCCACCAGCGGGGCCTGCTCCACCAGTTCGGCGCGGATGGCGCCGACGATGGCGCCGACCGTCTCCTCCTCGTCTCGGGCGGGCAGCACCACGCTGACCCGGGTATCGCCCTTCGCGGCCAGCAGCGTGTCGAGGGGCCAGTCCGCCGTCTCACTCGTCCGGCGGCGCAGCCACGACGCGACCTCAGGCAGCACGCGATCTCCCTTCCGTCGGGACCGTCTGGGGGACAAAAAGGTCCTCTAGCTAGGAAACGCCATGTCAGCCCAGATGATTCACCGTTGGAGCGGGCCCGGATCAGCCGACCCGAGAACGTAACGTCCCGACAACACGCCGGTCATCCAGCGGCATGCTTGTCCAGGAAAGCGTAAACGTCGGCGTCGTCCACCCCGGGGAAGGCCCCCGGCGGCAGCACCGACAGCACGTGCGAGTGCGCCCGCGCGGACGGCCACGCCATGCCCTCCCACCGCTCGGCCAGCTCCACCGGCGGGCGCTGGCAGCAGTCCCCGTCCGGGCAGGCCGACTTGACCCGGTTGGTGGTCTCGCGGCCGCGGAACCAGCGCGAGTCCTCGAACCGGACGCCCAGCGTGATGGCGAAGTCGCGCTCGTGGCTGGGGTCGATGTGCGACAGGCACCAGTACGTGCCGGTCGGCGTGTCGGTGTACTGGTAGTAGACCGAGAACCGGTCGGCGGTCTGGAACACGTGCCGTCCCGCCCACTCCCGGCACATCCGCTGGCCCTCGATGGCCCCGGCCTCGTCCTGCGGGAAGATCAGGCCGTCGTTGGCGTAGGCCTTGTAGATCGTGCCGTTCTCGTCGTTCTTGGTGAAGTGCAGCTGCAGGCCCAGGTGGTGGGAGGCCACGTTGGTGAAGCGGTGCGCGGCCATCTCGTACGACACCGAGAAGACGTCGGCCAGGTCCTCCACCGACAGCTCGCGTGCGGCCTTGGCCTCCTGCAGGAACGGGACCACGGCCCGCTCGGGCATCATCATCGCGGCACCGAAGTAGTTGGCCTCCACCCGCTGGCGCAGGAAGTCGGCGAAGTCCTTGGGCACGTCGTGGTCGAGCGCGATGTGCCCGAGCGTCTGGAGCAGGATCGTGCGGGGCGTGTGCATGCCCAGCTGCTCGCGCTCCAGGTAGATCCGGCGGTTGCGCAGATCGGTGATGGACCGGACCGAGCGCGGCAGGTCCTGGACGTACTGCAGCCCGAAGCCGAAGTGGTTGACCAGCGTCATCAGCGTGCCCTGGGAGACGGCGCCGCCGCGGTAGCCGACGGCCTCCAGGGTCGTGGTGGCCACCTGCTCGATCTCGGGGAAGTGGTTGCCCCGCTCGTGCATCTGGCGGCGCAGCTCCGCGTTGGCCTTGCGGGCCTCCTCGGGGCTGGCGGTGGGCTTGGTACGGCTGCGCCGCAGCTCCCCGTACAGCGCCAGGATGTGCTCGATCACCTCGTTGGGCATCCGCTTGCTCGCCTTGATGTGGGACACCCCGAGCGAGCGGTAGAGGGGGTCGCGCTGCGCCTCCTCCAGGGCGATCTCCAGCTGCGCGCGGCGGCTGGGGGGCTGCCGGCGCAGCAGCTCCTCGATCGGTACCTCCAGCGCGGCGGCCAGCGACTGCAGCAGCGACAGCTTGGGCTCGCGCCGCCCGTTCTCCAGCAGGGACAGCTGGGACGGGGCGCGGCCGACGCGCTCGCCGAGCTCGGACAGCGTCAGGCCGCGGCCGCGGCGCAGATGCCGGAGCCGCTGCCCGAAGGTGTCGAGGTCGACTCCGCTCGTCAAGTTGAGGGGTTCTTCTGGGCGCAAGGTCGTCACGGGTTCATGTTAGCGGAATTATTGCGAATCTTCTGTTACTCACGAGTTCATTTAGGGGTTGCGCCCGGGGCATAGTCATCACAAGCACCCAGGGGACGACATGGAAGGGGCACATCATGAGCGACAGTCGCCTCAAGGGCGCAGCCGATGAGCTGCAGCGGCAGTGGGACACCGACGACCGGTGGAACGGCATCGAGCGGAGCTACACCGCCGAGGACGTCATCCGGCTGCGCGGCTCGGTCCAGGAGGAGCACACCCTCGCCCGGCTCGGCGCCGAGCGCCTGTGGAAGCTGCTGCACGAGCTGGACTACGTCCACTCCCTCGGCGCGCTCACCGGCATGCAGGCCGTCCAGCAGGTCAAGGCCGGCCTCAAGGCCATCTACCTGTCCGGCTGGCAGGTCGCCGCCGACGCCAACCTGGCCGGCCAGACCTACCCCGACCAGAGCATCTACCCGGCCAACTCGGTCCCGGCCGTGGTGCGGCGGATCAACAACGCGCTGCTGCGCGCCGACCAGGTCCAGTGGTCCGAGGGCTCGGGCGACACCCACTACATGGCCCCGATCGTGGCCGACGCCGAGGCCGGCTTCGGCGGCGTGCTCAACGCCTTCGAGCTGATGAAGGGCATGATCGCCGCCGGTGCGGCGGGCGTGCACTGGGAGGACCAGCTGGCCTCCGAGAAGAAGTGCGGCCACCTGGGCGGCAAGGTCCTCATCCCGACCTCGCAGCACGTCAAGACGCTCAACACCGCCCGGCTCGCCGCCGACATCGCCGGCGTCCCGTCCCTGATCATCGCGCGGACCGACGCCGAGGCCGCGACCCTGATCACGGCGGACGTGGACGAGCGCGACCAGGAGTTCCTGACCGGCGAGCGCACCGCCGAGGGCTTCTACCGCACCCGCAACGGCATCGAGCCCTGCATCGCCCGCGCCAAGGCCTACGCGCCGCACTCCGAGCTCATCTGGATGGAGACCGGCACGCCCGACCTGGAGGTCGCGCGCAAGTTCGCCGAGGCGGTCAAGGCCGAGTACCCCGACCAGATGCTGGCCTACAACTGCTCGCCGTCGTTCAACTGGAAGAAGCACCTGGACGACGCCACGATCGCCAAGTTCCAGCGCGAGCTCGGCCACATGGGCTTCAAGTTCCAGTTCATCACGCTGGCCGGCTTCCACTCGCTCAACTACGGCATGTTCGACCTGGCCCACGGTTACGCCCGCGAGGGCATGACCGCCTACGTCGACCTGCAGGAGCGCGAGTTCGCGGCGGTCGAGCGCGGCTTCTCGGCGGTCAAGCACCAGCGCGAGGCCGGTACGAGCTACTTCGACCAGGTGAGCACGGCCATCGCGCCGGACTCCTCCACCACCGCGCTCTCGGGCAGCACCGAAGAGGCCCAGTTCCACTAGGCCTTGTTTCAAAGTCCCGGCCCACGGTGCTCGCCTGGCGGCTCGCACCGTGACCGTGCCTGTGCGAGCGCGACATCGCTTCGCGATCTGCTTGGTGAGGCTCGCCTCCGGCATCGCCTCACCAAGCAGGTAACGCGCTCGCGTGGTGGCTGAGGCCACTTTGAGACAGCTTTCGGTCTCCCGGGTCCCCTCCTCGGTACGCGAGGCTCACTGAGGAAATCGCCGATCCAGCCCCGATCGGCAAGCAGAAGGCCCCTTCTCCGTCCCTACACCCGGAGAAGGGGCCTTCTGGCGTTCCCGGACCCCGCGCGGACCCGCGACGCGCGAACGGCGTCCAGGTTTTCCTCGCTGGCCGCAACCGGGCAGCGGCATCGACAGATCCTCTGACCGGCGTCAGGGTCGGGCGTACCACTTGATCTATCGACGGAGTACTCGACGGAGAGGACCCGAACGATGGCTTTGCGGCGCTCGCCCTACCTGGTCTCGCTCGCGCTGGCCGCGATCGGCATGACCGCGCTCGCCCCCGCGGCACTGGCCGACACACGCTTCACCCCGGGCGCGGCGGGGCTCGGCGACTCCTACTTCCCCGAACTCGGCAACGGCGGTTACGACGTCGGGCACTACGGGCTCGACACCGCCTACGACCCGGCCACCGACGTGCTCACGGGCACCGCCGTCATCAGCGCGCGGGCCACTCAGAACCTGTCGCGCTTCAACCTCGACCTCTACAAAATGAACGTGCGGTCGGTACGCGTGGACGGCAAGCCCGCCCGCTACACGCGTACAGGAGAGCGGGAACTGGTCATCACGCCTCCCAAGGGCCTGCGCAAGAACCGCCACTTCACCGTGACCGTCCGGTACGACGGCGTACCGGAGACCCTGCGCGGGCCCATCGTCTTCGGCCTCCCGTACGGGTGGGTCCCCACGCCCGACGGCGCGTCGGTGTCCTCGGAGCCCAACGGCGCCTCGACGTGGTTCCCGGCCAACGACCATCCCCAGGACAAGGCGCTGTTCACGATCAGGACGACCGTGCCGGAGAACCTCAAGGCCATCGCCAACGGGCACCTGGTGGGGCAGTGGAGCAGGGGCGGCACCGCCACGTTCGTGTGGCGCGAGGACCGCCCGATGGCCCCGTACCTGGCCACCAACTCCATCGGCAGGTTCGACGTCAGCACCACCACGACCGGCAAGGGCATCCCGCAACTGGACGCGGTCGACCCGGATGTGGCGGCCCACCCGGACGCCGTGGCGACGCCGCGCCACACCACCCGCGCCACCGACGAGCTGGCCGACTACTTCGGGCGCTACCCGTTCACCACCACGGGCTCCATCGTCGAGAACAACGGCGTGCCGCCGCTCAACACCGGGTACGCGCTGGAGACCCAGAGCCGGCCGATCTACCACCGGCCCCGGGCCGAGGGCGTGGTCGTCCACGAGATCGGGCACCAGTGGTTCGGCAACAGCGTCTCCACGCACCGGTGGAAGGACATCTGGCTGAACGAGGGCTGGGCGCGCTGGATCGAGTGGTACTGGACCGAGCGGCACGGCGGCGCGACCGCGCAGGAGTCGTTCCAGCTGACCTACGACAACCCGCCGGCCGTCCCGCCGGACCGGCCGCCGTTCTGGGAGCTGGTGGTGGCCGACCCCACCCGTGACCAGATGTTCCACGGCGCGGTGTACTCCCGCGGAGGCCTGACGCTGCAGGCGCTCCGGCAGAAGATCGGGGACGAGCGGTTCCTGCGGCTGGCCCGGACCTGGGTCCACCAGAACAGGTACGGCACCGCCACGACCGAGGAGTTCATCTCGCTGGCGGAGAGGGTCTCCGGCCAGGACCTCGACGCCTTCTTCAAGGTCTGGCTCTACACACCGTCCAAGCCCACCAGCTGGTAGCGGGGACATCGCGGGTGGCCGGGCCGGCGGATCTCGCCGGGTCCGGCCACCTCGCCGTCATGGCATGGTGCCCCTGCGCGCGTTTCCGTATGCTCATGGCAAGTGGGCGTCTTTCCGTGGGTGGCGTGGTACGCGTTCCGCCGTCACACCGCCTATCCGCTGAGCGCGGTCGCCGAGGCCCTCACCAACACCGTCTTCGGGTTCATGCGCGCCTACATCCTGGTCGCGCTGTGGAACGAGCGTCCGTCGCTGGGCGGCTACGACGTCGCCGACGCGGTGACGTTCTGCTTCCTGACCCAGGCACTGATCGGGCCCGTCCGGATCTTCGGCGGGATGGAGCTGACCGAGCGGATCCGCAACGGCGACGTGGCGATCGACCTGCACCGGCCGGTGGACCTGCAGGCCTGGTGGCTGGCCGACGACCTCGCGCGCGGGACGGCGGCGCTGGCGTTGCGCGGTGCTCCCCCGCTGGTGGCGGGGGCGCTGGTGTTCGATCTGACGCTTCCGGGACCGGGCACGCTGGCGGCGTTCGCGCTCTCGGTGGCGCTGGCGGTCCTGACCGGGTTCGGGATCCGCTACCTGGTGGCGCTCGGCATGTTCTGGCTGCACGACGACCGCGGCCTGAACTCGGTCGCGCTGGTGATGTCGCTGTTCTTCTCCGGCATGATCCTGCCGCTGGTGGTCTTCCCTGGCTGGCTGGGCGAGGTGGCGCGGGCGCTGCCGTGGGCGGCGCTGATCCAGGTCCCCGCCGACGTGTTCCTCGGCAAGCACACCGGGACCGGGCTGCTGGGCGCGCTGGCGTTCCAGGCGGGCTGGGCGGTGGCGCTGCTGGCGGCGGGCCGGGGGCTGACGGTGGCGGCGCGCCGGAAGATGGTGATCCACGGTGGCTGAGGCACTGGACCGTACCGTCCGGATGTACGCGCTGCTGGCCTGGACCTGGACGCGCGCCGCGGCCCGGTACCCGGTCTCGATGGTGCTGCTGAGCCTGGGCACCGCGGCGGTCGGCGGGCTGGACCTGCTGGCGATCGTGCTGATGTTCGCCCACACGCCGGTGATCGGCGGGTTCTCGGCGGCCGAGGTGATCTTCCTGTACGGGACGAGCGTGCTGTCGTTCGCGGTGGCCGACGTCCTGTTCGGGACGACCGAGCGGCTGGACGTGCACATCCGGGAGGGATCGCTGGACTCCATGCTGGTCCGGCCGGTGAGCCCGCTGATCCAGGTCGCGACCGAGGACTTCTCGCCGCGCCGGCTCGGCAAGCTGATCCCCGCGGTGGCGGTCCTGGCGGTCGCGCTGCCGCGGCTGGACGCGCCCTGGGACGCCGGGCGGATCGCCATGGTCCCGCTGATGGTGGCCTGCGGTATCGCGATCTTCGCGGGGCTGTGGGTGCTGACCGCGTCGCTGCACTTCGTGCTGATCGAGGGGCATGCCGCCACCAAGTCGGTCACCTACGGCGGCGCGTTCCTCACCCAGTACCCGATGAGCGTGTTCGCCCGCGACTTCGTGCGCGGGGTGACGTTCGTGGTGCCGCTGGCGTTCGTGAACTGGCAGCCGGCGCTGTACGTGCTGGACCGGCCGGATCCGACGGGGATGCCGGCGGCGCTGCGGTTCGCCTCGCCGGTGGTGGCGGTGCTGGTCTGCGCGCTCGCGGCGCTGGCCTGGCGGACCGGGCTGCGGCACTACCGGTCGACGGGAAGCTGAGGAATCGGCGGGAAGCCGGGGAAGAGGGGCGGGGCATGATCGAGGTGGCGGAGGCGTCCAAGTCGTTCACCGTGCGCAAGCGTGCCGCCGGGCGCGGGCGGCGCCGGGCGCGCACCACGGTGCGGGCCGTGGACGAGGTGTCGTTCACGGTCGGGCGGGGCGAGTTCGTGGGCTATCTCGGCCCGAACGGCGCGGGCAAGTCCACGACGATCAAGATGCTGACCGGGATCCTCACCCCGTCGTCGGGACGGGTGCGGGTGTGCGGGCTGGACCCGTCCCGGCAGCGGACGGCGCTGGCGCGGCGGATCGGCGTGGTGTTCGGGCAGCGCACCACGCTGTGGTGGGACCTCCCGCTGCGCGACAGCCTGACGCTGATCCGGCGGCTGTACCGGGTGGAGGCGGCCGCGCACCGGGAGCGGATGGCGGAGCTGACCGCGCTGCTGGAGCTCGGCCCGTTCCTGGACACCCCGGTCCGCCAGCTCAGCCTGGGCCAGCGGATGCGCGGCGATCTGGCCGCGGCGCTGCTGCACGATCCCGAGCTGCTGGTGCTGGACGAGCCCACGATCGGCCTGGACGTGGTCAGCAAGGCCACGGTCCGCGCGTTCCTGGAGCGGATCAACACCGAGCGCGGCACCACGGTCCTGCTCACCACGCACGATCTGGGCGACATCGAGCGGCTCTGCCGGCGGGTCATGATCATCGATCACGGCCGGCTGGCGTACGACGGCGGCCTGGACCGGCTGCGCGAGACCGTGGGCGGCGGCCGCGTCCTGGTGGTGGAGCTGGCCCGGCCGGGGCCGCCGATCGCGGTGCCGGGAACAGAGGTGATCGCCGTCGAGGGGCCGCGCCAGTCGCTGCGGCTGCCGCGGGAGGCCAACGCGGCGGCGGTCGTGGCCGAGCTCGCGGGCCGGTACGAGATCCGCGACATCGCGCTGCGGGAGACCGACATCGAGGACGTCGTCGCGCGGCTCTACCGCGGAGACCATGCGTACGAGCGTCCCGGCCGGCCGGTGGCGCCCTGACGCGCCGGACGCGGTCTAGGGCTTCGCGGGCCGGGACATTGAGACACGTCTAGCGCTGGACGGACTGGTAGTAGGCCTCCGAGGCCTCTTCGTCGTCGTCGCGGTCGGGGCTCCAGCGGCGCGGGGCCCAGGTCGGCATCAGCAGCGCGAAGCCCATCAGCCCGAACACGCCCGAGCCCGTCAGCATCCGCAGCCCGAAGTCCAGATCGCCGGCCGGCGGCACCTGGCCGGGCAGGTCCAGGACCCGGGACGGGTCGATGAGGAAGTAGACCGACAGCCCGAGCAGCGCCAGCGCCGGGACCAGCGACACCAGCGGGGAGGCCCAGCGGGCGACTATGATCACGCCCATCACCAGGCCGACGGCGGCCAGCAGCGCGAACGCCCCGTACATCCGGGTGCTGTCGGTGATCTCCTGGGCGGACCCGTCGAAGGACTGGCCCGCCTGGACGTATCCCCAGGCCGCGCCGTAGGCCAGCGCGGGGGTCAGCAGGAGGCCGAGCAGGAAACCGAACGCATGGCGCACCGGGCATCACATCCCATCGGACGGGCCCGCACCCTGCCGCGCGGGCGGCCGTAGGGCACCCATCACAGCACGTGCTTCCGGTACCGCGCAGTAATTCAGGCCTTATTGCATTAAGTCGTGATCTTCAGGGTAGGGCCGCCGATCATGATCGCATCGGCCTGCTTGGGGGTCCGGGCCGGGGGGCAGGATTGATCGCAGTGGACGGCCAGGCGGAACCGGGCCGGGCGAGGAGCACCGCGCCCGGCGGACCGGCCGTGCCCCCGGCACCGCTCGCCCGCGCGCTGGACCGGGCCACCGACGCCGTGGTCGTCGCGTTCGCGATCTGGACGCTGGTCTACCATCTCGGCCTGCTGATCCGGCCGCCGTCCTGGGCCTTGCTCGCCATGTGGGCGGCGGCCTCCGGCGCCGCGGCGGCCGTGTACGCATGGCGCAAAAGGCCCGGCGGTGGTGGAGCCCTGTGGGACGACCCGGCCGTACCGTCCTGGAACGGGATCCCGTGGCAGGTGGCGGCCGTCGCCGTCATCGCGGGAGTGGGCGCGGGCGTCGCGGCCGGGCTGCACGAGAACGGCGTGCCGTGGTGGTGCACCTGGACGCTCGGCGTGCTGAGCGTCGCCGCGACCGCGTACGGGGTGCTGCGCGGCCGTACGGTCCCCGGCGGACCGGGCCCGGACGGACCGGGCGCGGACGGACCGGGCGCGGACGGACCGGACGGCGAGACCCCGGCGAGAGGGGAGGGACGCGGTGACCGCTGGGGATCGCCGGTCGCGCTCGTCACCTCGGCCGGGTTCGCCGTGGCCTCGTGGTTCCTGGTCAACCCGGACGGGGACGACGCCTACTTCGTGTCCCGGTCGGTGGCGACGGCCACCGACGGGCGGATCCCGTTCCACGACGTCATCTTCACCACCGGCACGACCGGGCCGATCGCCGGAGAGCCGCCGGTCTCCTCTGTCGAGGTCCTCGCCGGCGTGCTGGCCCGCCTCGTCGGGATGCACCCCGCCTCGTTCCTCTGGTACGTGCTGCTCCCGGCGGTCACGTTCCTGGCCGTGTGGGCGTTGTGGCGGCTGGCCCGCGAGTGGGCGCCGCGCCTGGCGCTCGCCTGCTTCGCCGTCGCGGTGGTCTACCTGCTCTGGTCGGGAGTCGGGCAGGCGTCGCTGGGCTCGTTCCATCTGCTGCGGATGTGGCAGGGCAAGGCGATCATGGTCTCTGCCCTGATCCCGCTGCTGTACGTCCACCTGACCCGGTGGGCGGAGCGGCGCACGGGCGGCGCCCTCGTGCTGGTCGCCGCCGCCGGGACCGCCGCCGTCGGCCTGTCGTCGTCGGCGACGATGGTCGTTCCGCTGGTCACCGGCGCCGTGGCCGGGGCGCTCATCGTGAGCGGGCGGGTCAGGACCGGCCTGGCCGCGTGCGCGGCGATGCTCTACCCGCTGGCCGCCGGGATCGCGGTGCTGCTCCTCCACGACGACACCAGCGTCGTCGGCCCGTTCACCGACGCGCCGACGAGCTTCTCGTGGGTGCTGATGAGCGGAGTGATGGGCATCGCCGGCGGCTGCGCTCTGTGGCTGGCGCCGCTGCTGGCCCGCCGGGGCATCCCCGCCCTCGTCACCGCCGGCACGGCCGCGGTCACGACCCTGCTGCTCCTGCCGGGGGTCCTGGACGCCATCGCGGACGGCACCGGCGCCGCGCAGGTCATGTGGCGGACGCTGTGGCTGGTGCCGGCCCCGGTGCTCGTCGGCCTGCTGGCCACGGCCCACCTGAGGGGCTTGCCCGTGAACGCGGTCCGTGTCGCCGTTCCGGTGGCGCTGTGCGCGGTCATGGTGGTGGCCGGCGTGCCGCTGTGGTCCGGCCAGAACGGGACGTCCATCGCGCACCGCCCGTCCTGGAAGACCGACAAGCACGACCTCGCCACCGCCCGCAAGGTCATCCGTACGGCCGAGGCCCGCGCTTCGGGACGGCCGGTCGTCGCACTGATGCCGCAGCGGTACATGCGGCAGGTGCCGCTCTTCTCGACGACGCACCACGCGGTGAACCCCAACAGCCACTACCTGCGGCTGCTCCCCGTACAGCGGCGGTTCATCGACGACCGGATGCTCCTCACGACGCTCATGGAACCTCGCGCGGCGTCCGATCCGAGCGCGGCGGAGGTACGGCGCGCGCTGCGCCGGACCGGGGTCACCATCGCCTGTACGCGGCGTACGGACGCGGCGCCGTCGCGGCTGCTCGAAGCGGCCGGATTCGTCGAGCGGACCCGGGTCGGGCGCCTGACCTGCCTCTTCCCCGCCGCCTCCTGACCTCGGCGCGGAGCCGAAACCGGGGCGCCCGTTTTGATGCCCTTTGTTCGGGCAGGTGGCCGTCCATCGACCCGACCCAGGTGGGAGGAGCAATGTCGACCATCCTCATGGTCGTCGTCGCCGTAGTGATCATCGCGCTGGTGGCGGTGGCCGGGTACGTCCTGTGGACCCAGGCCCGCACCCGCAAGCTCCGGCGGCGGTTCGGCCCCGAATACGACCGCGCCGTGGAACGCCACGGCGACCGCGGCACCGCCGAGCGGGAGCTGCAATCCCGCGAGCGGCGCCATCACGACCTGGAGCTGCGCGACCTGGACCCGCGCCAGCGGGAGCTCTACCGCGAGCAGTGGGTGCACGTCCAGGAGCAGTTCGTCGACCAGCCCGCGGCGGCCGTCGAGCAGGCCGACCGCCTGGTGACGGTGGTCATGGGCGAGCGCGGCTACCCGACCAGGGACTTCGACGACCGGGTCGCGCACCTGTCGGTCGAGCACGGCCGGACCCTGGACCACTACCGGCGCGGCCACGACATCAGCGACCGCGCGACCCGGCGGCAGGCGAGCACCGAGGAACTGCGCCAGGCCATGGTGCATTACCGCGCGCTCTTCGAGGACCTGCTGATGGTCCCCGACGGGGACCGTTCCGGGACGCCCGCCACGCCCGGCGGACACGGCACGCACAACGCGCCCGGCGCGCACAGTGCGCCCGCGCGCCACGGCCGCGAGCCCGAGGCGGGGCGGTGACCGATGGAACGCGACAGCACGCCGGCCCCCGCCGGTGACACCGACCTGAGGGTCGCCGGTCCCCCGGCGTCCCCGACCGGAGAGGGCGGGATCGCCGAGGCGTTCCCCGCTCCGGTGGCCGAGCCTCAGGACCGTACCGACGACCACACCGAGGGACACGCGCAGGGCCACACCACTGGCCATGCCGAGAACCGCGAGCGGCTGCTGGACGGACCCGTGGCCGACGGCTTCAACGAGCGCTGGCGCGAGGTGCAGTCCGGCTTCGTCGACGACCCCCGGGAGGCCGTCCGCCGGGCCGACGAGCTGGCCTCCGAGGTCGTCAACGCGGTCGGCCAGGCGCTCGCCGCCCGCAAGCGCACGCTCGCCGACCGGCTGGACACCGGCGGCGACGGTGCGTCCCCCGACACCGAGCGGCTGCGGCTGGCGCTGCGCGACTACCGCGACTTCGTCGACCGCACCTTGACCATCTGAACCCCGACCGTCTGACCCGACCATCCGAAGGAGCCAGTGCCGCCCGCCGGAAGCCATCCGGCGGGCGGCGCTTTCGCGGCGGCGCGGGGACTGGTCCGCGGCGGCACCGGGGTGAATACTGAACGACATTCGGTCCGGCGCGACAATTCGGAGGATCCATCTTGTCCGAGTACACGATGACCATCGGCGGCCAGGCCGCGGCCGCCCCCCGCACCTTCGGCGTGATCAACCCGGCCACCGGCGAGGTCGCCGAGCAGGCCCCCGACTGCTCCCGCGAGCAGCTGGACGCGGCGATGGCCGCCGCGCAGGCCGCGCTGCCCGAGTGGCGCGCCGACGAGGCGGCCCGGCGCAAGGCGCTGCACGCGGCGGCCGACCTGCTGTTCGCCAAGTCGGAGGAGATCGGCCGCGTCCTCACCCTGGAGCAGGGCAAGCCGCTGCAGGACGGCACCATGGAGGTGGTCGGCGCCGGCGTCTGGCTGAAGTACTTCGCCGACCTCGAACTGCCCCGCGAGGTGATCCAGGACGACGACAACGCGCTGGTCGAGGTCGTCCGGCGCCCGATGGGCGTGGTCGCGGCGATCACCCCGTGGAACTACCCGCTGCTGCTGGCCATCTGGAAGCTGGCCCCGGCGCTGCTGGCCGGCAACACGATGGTGCTCAAGCCCTCCCCGTTCACCCCGCTGTCCAGCCTGCGGCTCGGCGAGGTGCTGCGCGAGGTGCTGCCGCCCGGCGTGCTCAACGTCGTCACCGGCGGCGACGAGCTCGGCGGCTGGATGACCGCCCACCCGGCCCCGCGCAAGATCAGCTTCACCGGCAGCGTGGCCACCGGCAAGCGGGTGGCCGCGGCCGCCGCGCCCGACCTCAAGCGGGTGACGCTGGAGCTGGGCGGCAACGACCCGGCGATCCTGCTCGACGACGCCGACCCGGCGGTGGTCGCCGAGAAGCTGTTCGGCGCCGCGTTCATGAACAACGGCCAGGTCTGCTCGGCGATCAAGCGGGTGTACGTACCGGAGGCCCTGTACGGCGACGTGGTCGACGCGCTGGCCGCCAAGGCCAGGTCGGTCAAGGTCGGCGACGGCATGACCGAGGGCGTCGAGTACGGCCCGGTCAACAACAAGCCGCAGTTCGACCGGGTCAGCGAGCTGGTCGCCGACGCCATCTCCGGTGGCGCCCGCGCCGCCGCCGGCGGCAAGGCGATCGACGGTCCCGGCTACTTCTTCGAGCCGACGATCCTGGCCGACGTCGCCGACGGCAGCCGGATCGTGGACGAGGAGCAGTTCGGCCCGGCGCTGCCCGTGATCAAGTACCGCGACCTGGACGAGGCCGTCGAGCGCGCCAACGGCACCCACTTCGGGCTGTCCGGCTCGGTCTGGGGCGCCGACGCCGACCGGGCCGCCGAGGTCGCGGGCCGGCTCGAATGCGGCACCGCCTGGGTCAACACCCACCTGGCGCTGGCCCCGAACCAGCCGTTCGGCGGCTTCAAGTGGAGCGGCGTGGGCGTGGAGAACGGCACCTGGGGCCTGTACGGCTTCACCGAGATCCAGGTGATCCACCGCTCCAGGCTCTGAGCGGCTCCCGGGCGGCCTCCGAGCGGCCCTGAGCTCGCGGGCGGCGGGACCCGGATGATCCTCTGGGCCCCGCCGCCCGTACGGAATAGTGCGGACGGTCACTACTTCAGGCCAGGAAAGTGACACGGTCGGTACTGGTGGCCGGACCCGGTGATAGGACACGCTCTGTCTCGGGGCCGCAACCGCCACACCCCCTGATCGTGGAGGCGCCGGATGCAGACGTGGGACGTCATGCGGCAGGACGACAACGGCAACCAGGTCCACATGGCCACGCACGACACCCGGATCTCGGCGCTGGCCCAGGTGCTGACGATGGAGAGCGGCGTCCCGCACAAGCAGATCTACTGGGTGACCGGCCCGTCCGGGCCCGCCGTGCGCACCAACCGCGACCTCTACCTGCACTTCCTGCAGCTCGGGCAGGACGCCAGGGCGGCCTCGTGGTCACTGTCGGCGTTCCTGCGCGCGCTGTGGAAGGTCAGCGGCCCGCTCCGCGACCGCGACCGGCTGCATCCCGACGACGTGGCGGCGATGTTCTCCGCCGCGGCGACGGTCCCGCCCGCCGCGTACGACCCGTCGTGGAGTACCCGCGACCTGTCCCTGCCGGGCGACGAGCCGCACGGCCACGCCGACTGGGAGCGCGTCGTGCTGTCCCAGCTGGCCGACCTGGAGGACTTCCTCACCCATCCGCCCGGGCCGCAGGCGCGGTTCGGCGTGGACGCCCCGCGCCCGCCCGGCTCCGGGGCCCGGGCGACCCCCCGCCGCTGGTACAACTTCGATCCGGCGACCTACCTGGAGTGCGCGGTGGCGGGCAGCCTCGGCGGCTGGGACGCCGCCGACGGCGCCCGGGTGCCGCTGCCCAAGCCGGACGGCCAGCCGCCTGCCCGCTCGTACGTCCGCGCCATGACCGGCATGAGCTGGGGCGATCTCGCCCGGATCGCGGTCTGCGGCCAGCTGTACGAGTGATCGGCGATGCGCGGTCCTGTCGGAGCCGGATGCCAGACTGGAGGGCATGAGGCCGGTCAGGTTCGAGGACCAGGGCGACTGGTGGCTGGCGTACAGCGCGCCCCACCCCGCGCTGCGCCCCTTCCTGACCGCCTACAACGGCTACTGGGAGAAGGGCATGGTCCCGAGCCGGATGCGCACGCTGCCCGGCCGGCATGCCGTCATGATCGTCAATCTGGGATCGCCGCTCGATCTCGAGGTGCCCGGCGCCCCGGTGGAGCGCTACTCCTCGTTCGTCGCCGGGATGCACGACGGGCACGGCTCGTACCACAGCCCGGGCGGCCAGCGCGGCGTCCAGCTCGACCTCACCCCGCTCGGCGCGTACACGCTGCTCGGCATCCCGATGGGCCATCTCACCAACATCGCCGCCGCGCTGCCCGACCTGCTGGGCCGGGCGGCCGGCGAGCTGGCCGCCCGGCTGGACGCCGCGCCGGGCTGGCCCGCCCGCTTCGGCCTGCTCGACCGCTTCCTGCTGGACCGGCTGGAGATCGGCCCCTCCCCCTCCCCCGAGGTGACCCGGGCCTGGCAGGTGCTGCTGGCCACCCAGGGCCGCGCCGCCGTGGGCGATCTGGCCGGTGACGTGGGCTGGAGTCGCCGGCATCTGGCCCAGCGGTTCAAGGAGCAGGTCGGGCTGGCACCCAAGGTGATGGCCCGGGTGCTGCGGTTCGAGCGCGCGGTGGAGCTGATGGCGGCGGGCCCGCCCGACCTGGCCGGCATCGCGATCGGCTGCGGCTACTTCGACCAGGCCCACCTCAATCGCGAGGTGCGGGCGCTGGCCGGCTGCACCCCGACCGAGCTGCTGGCCACCCTGCAGCCCCAGTCCGCCGAGTCGCCGCCCCGGGAGTACGCGGGCGCGGGGGGTGGACGCGAGGGCGATCCGGGGTAACGATCCGGGTATGCCGCGCCTGATCCTGCTCGGTGCCGGGGCGGCGCGGTCGTCCCGTTTCGCTCCGGCGGGCCTGCTCGTCGAGTACGGCCACACCCGGGTGGGGATCGACGGCGGTCCCGGCTCCGAGCCGCCCGAGAACGTGCACGCCTGGCTGGTCCGGGACGATGCCCCGCACCCCGATCTGCTCCGCATCGCCCAGGAGACGGGCATGCGCGAGCCCGCGGTGGCGGCCTTCCGGCACGGCTCGCTGCACATCGACCCGATGCCGGCCGGCGACGGGGCGTACGGCTACCGGATCGTCTCCGGGCATCACACCGCCGTCTGGGCACCGCGCTTCGGCGACTTCCCCGGCTGGGCCGGGAGCGCCGACCTCGTCTTCGCCGGCCCCGGCTCCGACCTGGCCGCGACCGTCGAGGCCGCCCGCCGGCTGAAGGTGGGCCGACTGGTCCTCGTCCTGCTGGACGAGCGCGCGGGCGCGGCCATGGACGCCGGAACCGATCCCCCGTTCGGCGAATGGGGCGAGGAGGGCGGGCAATACCGGATGTAGGCCCCGACGTCCGGAGGTACCCGATGATCCCCGCCGGCCTGGCCGCCCTCGTCGCGGGCGCGCTCCTGATCTTCACCGCCGGCGGCTCGGTCGCGGGCGTCGACGGCACGGTGGCCGGCGCCGCCGTCCTGGGCGCCGGCGCGCTGCTGCTGATCGCGGGCCTGGTCAGGATGCGGCGCCGCCGTCCCGCGGGAACGGGGACCGAGCCGTACCGGACCGGCAAGGGGAAGATCATCGCGATGGTCGCGGCGGTGGTCTACATCGTGTCGCCGATCGACCTGATCCCCGACTTCCTGCTGCCGGTCGGGATCGTGGACGACGCCACCGCGCTCACCTGGCTGCTGGTCGCCGCGGGCCAAGAGGCCGTCCGACGCCGCCGGAGCCCGCGCGGCCCGCGCGAGGCGCCGCGCCAGGTCCGCTGACGCCGGGCCCCTGACGGCGGCGCGCTCAGTGCGCGGCGGCGATGGCCTCGAACACCGCCATATCGGCGTCCCAGTCGGTGCCGGGACGCGGCCAGTGCAGCGCGACCTCGTCGATGCCGAGCTCGGCGTACCGGCCCGCCAGATCGGCGAACGCGGCGGGCGACTCCAGCCACGGCTCGTCGGTGAAGCCGGTCAGGAACAGCGGCTTCACCTCGGCGGGATCGCGGCCTTCGGCCTCGCAGGCCGCGCGCAGGCCGCCGAGCTGGTCGCGGACGGCGTCCTGCGGTGCCTGCCCCTCGCGGCCCCGCCCGTTGGTGACCCAGCCGGATCCGTACCGTGCCGCCAGGCGCAGCCCCTTCGGGCCGGTCGCGGCGATCACGAACGGCACCCGGGGACGCTGGACGCAGCCGGGCTCGGTGACGACCTCGCGGGCGGAGTAGTAGGTGCCCTCGTAGGTCGTCTCCGGCTCGGTGAGGAGCCGGTCGAGGAGGCCGACCCACTCGGCGAAGCGGTCCGCGCGCTCGCGGGGTGACCACTCCTCGCCGCCGAGGATGCCGGAGTCGGACGTACGGGCCGTACCGCCCGATCCGATGCCCAGCCGGAGCCGGCCGCCGCTGATGTGGTCGATCGTCTTCGCGGCGTGCGCGGTCGGCACCGGATGCCGGAAGTTGGCCGAGGTCACCAGCGTGCCGAGCCGGACCCGCGAGGTGACCGCCCCGGCGGCCGCGAGGGTCGTGTACGCGTCGTACCAGGGAGTGGCGCCCCGCCAGGCCATGTGGTCGTACACCCAGGCGGTGTCGAAGCCGAGGTCCTCGGCCCGCCGCCACAGATCGCCCATCTCCGGCCACGACGACATCGGCCACATCACGGTGCTGATCTTCATCTTCCCATCCCACCATCCGGCGGCCGGGAGATCCACTCCCGCAGCGCCCACCACCAGTGGGCGGCGTGCGCGACGGCGTCCTCGGCGGCGGTGGGCGTCCCGCCGGTCAGCTCCTGGAAGCGCCGCAGCCGGTACTTGACGGTGTTTCCGTGCACGTGCAGGGCGCCCGCCGTGGGCTCGATCCGCCCGCCGTGATCGAGCAGCGCCAGCACGGTCGCGGCCAGCTCCCGGTGGAACGGGTCGGCCGGGTCGAGTCCGCCCAGCAGCCGGGCCGCGAGCAGGCGTCCCAGCTCGGGCTCGCCCTCGGTGACGGTGACCAGTGCCAGGTCGGTGAGCGGGCGCAGCCCGGTCAGCCCGGACGCGGCGCCCGCGCGCAGCGCGCGGCGGCCGAGCCGGTACAGCGGCGCGATCCGGAGGGGCCGCTCGGCGGGCGCGGCCACCAGCAGCGGCCCGCCGGCCAGCTCCGGCGCCTCGGGCAGCCGGGTGACCAGCGCGGCCAGCCGCCCGTCCACCAGCCCGCACAGGGCCGGGCCGCCGGCGGCGAGCGCGGCCTCCAGCCGGCTCGCGACGGCGGGATCGCTGATGTCGGAGACGACGCAGTGGTACGGGACGTCCGGGTCGAGCGGCGCGCGGACGGTCGCCGGCTCCCCGTGCAGCAGCTGCCGCAGCGTCTGCACATGGCCCTCCCGGGTCGTCCGGGCCATCTCCAGCTCCGCGATCCGGTGGGCGTGCACCATCCGGTGGACGAGCGCGGTGTTGATGGCGTCGATCCGGGTGACGCCGTCCAGCAGCGTGTCGGCCGGCACCCGCCGCCGGCGGCCCTGCTCGATCAGCACCCCGACCAGGTGCGAGCGGCCCGCCTGGAAGCCGTCCAGGAGCGCGGCCACCGGCACGCCCTGGCGCGCCCGGTCGGCCCCGAGCCGTTCCGCCGCGGCCAGCACCTCCGTACCGGGCTCGCCGCCCTCCTTCAGGGCGGCCAGCACCCCGTGGACGAGGGCGCGGGTGTGCCGCCGGGTCTCCTCCTCGGGCAGCGCCGCGACCAGCTCGGACCGGCTGCGCGCGGCCCGTACGGTGGATTCCAGCAGGCCGGGGTCGGCGGCGCGCTCCAGCAGCAGCCGCAGGAAGGCGTCGACGTCCGGCATGGTGCCCTCCCTTGTCCGTACGGGACAACCACCGCCGCGCTGGTTGACTCCTCCCAGCCTAGACGAGCGCGGGGTCGGCACGGTTTGGTGGACGTAGACAAGCCAAGGAGTGCCCTGATGTCCGAAGAAGACGAGTTCCTCGACAAGCTGCCCACCGACCTGATCTTCCGGCTGCCGCCGTCGTTCGACACCGTCGAGGAGGAGCGCCGGCACCGCAAGGAGCGGCTGACCGCCGCGCTGCGGATCTTCGGCAAGTTCGGCTTCGAGGAGGGCGTGGCCGGGCATATCACCGCCCGCGACCCCGAGCGCGCCGACCACTTCTGGGTCAACCCGTTCGGGATGTCGTTCAAGCACATCAAGGTCAGCGACCTGATCCTGGTCAACCACCAGGGGCAGGTCGTCGAGGGCCGCTACCCGGTCAACGAGGCCGCCTTCGCCATCCACTCCCAGATCCACCAGGCCCGTCCCGGCGCCGTGGCCGCCGCGCACAGCCACTCCACGCACGGCCGCGCGATCTCGGCGCTCGGCCAGAAGCTGGAGCCGATCACCCAGGACGTGTGCGCGTTCTACCAGGACCACGGCCTGTTCGACGACTACACCGGCGTGGTCACCGACCTGGAGGAGGGCAAGCGCATCGCGGCCGCCCTCGGCGACCACAAGGCCCTCATCCTGCGCAACCACGGCCTGCTCACCGTCGGCGAGACCGTGGACGCCGCCGCCTGGTGGTTCATCACCATGGAGCGCTCGTGCCAGGTGCAGCTGCTGGCCAAGGCCGCCGGGGCGGTCGTCCCGATCGAGCACGACAACGCGGTCCTGACGCACCAGCAGATCGGCAACGACCTGGTGGGCTGGATCAACTACCAGCCGCTGTTCGACCAGATCACCCGGGAGCAGCCCGACCTGTTCGACTGACCGGCTCGTTCGGCCGACCGGCGGTTCGGCTGACCGGGAGGCCGTTTGTGCTGGTCGCGCGGCATCGGCGATGATCGGTGCATGGCATTGCGGGTGGCACTCATCGGATACGGCACCGGCGGCGCGGTCTTCCACGCGCCGCTGATCACCTCCGTTCCGGACCTGCGGCTGGACGCCGTCGTGACCGGGAACCCCGAGCGGCAGGAGGCGGTGCGGCGGCGCCATCCGGACACCAAGGTGCTCGACAGCGCCGACCGGCTGTGGGAGACGCCCGAGGCGTACGACCTGGTGGTGGTGACCGCGCCCAACCGGCAGCACGTGCCGCTGGCCCGCACGGCGCTGACCTCCGGCATGCCGGTCGTCGTGGACAAGCCGGTCGCGGCCTCCGCCGCCGAGGCCCGCTCGCTGTCGGCACTGGCCGCGGTGCGCGGGCTGCCGGTGATCCCGTTCCACAACCGGCGCTGGGACGGCGACTTCCGGACGGTCCGGCGGCTGGCCGGCGGCGGCGAGCTGGGGACCGTCCAGCGGTTCGAGTCGCGGTTCGAGCGCTGGCGGCCCGAGATCAAGCCCGGCTGGAAGGAGAGCGCCGACCCGCGCGAGGCCGGCGGGATCCTGTTCGACCTGGGCCCGCACCTGATCGACCAGGCCGTCACGCTGTTCGGCCGGCCGGAGCGGGTGTACGCCGAGATCGACGTGCGCCGGCCCGGTGCCGCCACCGCCGACGACGTCTTCGTCGCCCTCACCCACGAGGGCGGGACGCGCTCGCATCTGTGGATGAGCGCGACGGCCGCGCAGCCCGGTCCGCGCTTCCGCGTGCTCGGGTCCGCCGCCGCGTACACGGTCTCCGGGATGGACGGCCAGGAGAAGGACCTGCGCGCGGGCCGCACGCCGAAGGACGCCGGCTGGGGGCAGGCACCGCTCGAGTCGTACGGGCGGCTGGGCACCGTGGCCGCGGACCGGCCCGAGCCCACCGACCCCGGCGCGTACCAGGACTTCTACGCCGAGGTCGCGCGGGCGCTGCGCGGCGCCGGGCCTCCCCCGGTCGACCTCGCCGACGCGATCACCGGCCTGGAGGTCATCGAGGCCGCGATCCGTTCGGCCGGGGAGGGTGCCCCGGTCGCGCTTCAGTAGCGCAGGTCCGCCAGCACGCCGTAGTGGTCGGAGGCCACGATCCCGCCGATCGGCTCGGTGCCGAGCAGCTCGCAGTGCACCGGATGCCCGGCCCCGCCCGGCCTCGGCCAGGCGGACAGGATGTAGTCGATCCTGCGGTCGGGCCACAGCACCGGCTGCGTCCACGGGTTCGTCCGCGCCCAGGTGTGGCCGGGCGTCCCGTCGCCCGCGGTCTCCCACGCGTCGTAGAACACCAGGCCGGGGGCCGTCACGGCGGCCCGGCCGGTGAGCATGCGGATCTCGTCGCTGTGCGGATCGGCGTTGAAGTCCCCGGCCACCACGACCGGTGACTCGACGTCGGCGGCCTTGCGCACGAAGGCGCCGAGTTCCCGCACCTGCTCCTGGCGCTGCGCGCTGTGGCCCAGCTTCCAGCCGAGCCCGACACCGGCGACCTGGACGGGCCCGCGCGGTCCCTCGGCCCGGACGAACAGCGCCTGCCCGCCGTCCCAGCCCTTCCGGTCCCGGTCACCGAGCCGCTGCTCCTCCCGGCCGCTGAGCGGCCAGCGCGACAGCACCGCGATCCCCGACTCGGGCGCGCCGCCGTAGACGTGGTGCGGCAGCCCGAGCGGCCCCTTGAGCCGCTCGGCCTGGGATCCGTCCTCGTCGTCCCACGCCTCCATCAGCACGACGATGTCGGGTGCGGCGGCCAGCAGGGCGGCCAGCAGCGCCCGCTCGCGGTCGTGCCACGGCCCGTACCGGGCCCACGTGTTCCACGTCGCCACCCGGACGGTCGTCTCGATCAGCGGCCCGTACGGCCGCTCGATGTCGTAGGCCATGACCCGACTCTGGCATCACCGGGCGGGCGAGATCCAGTCTCCGGCGGCGCGGCGGTGCGTCCGGGCGGTGCGGGGGCGGTGCGTCAGAGCACCGACACGTGCACGTGGTCGTAGTGGTTCTGGGTGACGCTGCCCCGGTCCTCCATCTGCTTCCAGCCGCCGCTGCCGCGCATGTCGTAGATGCGCTGGCGCCAGATCACGTACTTGATCCCGAACCGCGAGGCGTTGTCGATCACGTACTGGGCCACCGCGTCACCATGGGCCAGCGCGGAGGAGCTCGGCATCTGCCCGCCGGTGCTCTCCATGAAGTCGCACGCCCGGCCCGAACCGTGGTCCTGCGGGTCACCGGGACGCGCGCACCCGATGGCGGGGAACGCGCCGAACTTGCCGTCGACGGCCTGCAGCACCGTGCGCATGCGGGCGGTCATCGAGTTGCCGGTGATGGGCGACTTGGTGCCGCTGGCGCCGTCCGGCCGGCCCGACGAGCCACCGCCGCCCGAGGTCGGGACCTCGGGCTTGTACTTGGCCATCAGCTTGCTCACCCGCTTGCGCTGGCTCTCCAGGTCCTCGACCTCCTCGCGCACCTTGGCGACCTTGGCACCGGTGTCCTTCTGGGACTTGGCCGCCTGGACGGAGAGGTTCTGCAGGGCCTGCACGCGCCGGCCGTTGTTGCGGGACAGGTGCTCGAGCACGGTGGCGTCCCGTACGGACGCGCTCGGGTCATCGGCGGTGACGATCGGGATGGTGTCCATCCGGCCGCTCATGTACGTGGAGGCGGCGATCCGGCTGACGTCGACCCGGGCGGCCTCGTACTCGCGGTCGAGCCGCTCGGCGTCGGCCTTGGCGCGCTTGGCGGCGGCCTTGGCCTCGTTCAGCGAGATCAGCTCGCCGCGGTACTCCTTGGACAGCGAGGCGGCGCGCTTCTCGAGCTTGGCCAGCTCCTTGGCCGGATCCTTCGGCTCGGCCGCGCTGCCCGCGCTCGGCGGAAGCACCGCCGAGAAGGTCAGCAGGGCCGCGACGGCCACGCTGCGCCTGGCCATCCGGATGCGGAAGGACCTCCGCTTCCCGCCGTGTGGGTCGAGGGCCGCCACTGCTTTCTCCTTAGCACCATCGAGCAAGATTGGCGGCACGCTACCACAAACAGCTAATTGGCATGCAATACTCGGCCAAATACGCAGCGTTACCTTAAAACTACCGGAAGAGGACCTTATCTCAATATGAAGGACAGTGACGCGTGGGCTCCGCCGTGGTGCGGAGCGCACGCCGCCGGACGGCCGCCCGGCCTGGCCGGAACGTGATCCGGCTCGCTCCGGCCGGCGGCCGCGCTCCTCATGTGTCGGGGGTCACTCGATGCGTCCGGATCGCTCGCTCAGTGGCCGACGAGCTCGTCCCAGACGGGGACGCGGGGACGGATGCGCAGCCGCATCCCGGCCTCGGCCGGCGTGCGGCTGCCCTTGCGGTTGTTGCACTTGCCACAGGCCAGGACGGTGTTCTCCCAGGAGTCGGCGCCGCCGCGCGACTGGGGCATGACGTGGTCGATGGTGTGACCCCGCTTGCCGCAGTAGCCGCACAGGCCGCGGTCGCGCAGGTGCACGCCGCGCTTGGTCCAGGGCGGGCGCCGGCCGTGCCGCCAGCGCATGGCGACGTAGCGGACCAGCCGCAGCACCCGCGGCACGGGGTAGCGGCCGATCGTCCGGCCCTCCTCCGCCTCCTCGACGACGGCCACCTCGCGCACCAGCATGCGGATGGCGTGCCGCAGGTCGACTTTCTGTAAAGGCTCGTACGACGCGTTCAGGACGAGAACGTTCACCGGGTCACCTCCCTTCCGTCCACTCCACCGGCCATTGGTGCGCCATTATGGCGATCACCAGGGAACGGCGGAGAAATGGCCCATGAATTCTCCGGCCCTTCCTGACGTTCCGAAAGGCCCACCTCAGGGTCCCGATCTTCGCGGTGAACGGCAAGGCGTTTTTCGGCCCGCACGGCCGTCTCAAAGTGCCCAGCGACCTCAGCCCCGCGCGAGCGCGACACTCTGCCCGGGTGAGGCGACGCCGAAGGCGAGCCTCACCCGGGCAGATCGCGAAGCGATGCAGCGCTCGCAAAGGCCCGGTTAGGCGCGAGCCGCCAGGCGAGGGCCGTAGGCCGGGACTTCAATCGACACGACTAGAGGCGCGTGCTGTGGATTGTCGGGAGATCACGAGCGGCGGCCTGGTACTCCCGCGACTCGCGCTGGCGGCGGAAGCCCAGTTCCTCGTTCACCGCCAGCATGTGGGCGTTGTCGCCGGCGTTGTCGGTCTCGATCTCGCGGACCTCGGGACGCTCGGCGGCCAGCCACTCCAGCATGACCGCCTTGACCCAGATGCCGAGCCGGCGGCCGCGGTGCTCGGGGACCACCGCGGTGTCGTACTGCGCGGCCCGTTCGGGGGCACCGGCCGGGACGACGATCTCGGTGAAGCCGGCGACGGCCGTGCCCTGGACGGCGGCGACGGTGTAGAGGTCGTCGCCGCGCTTGGCGACCATCTCGGCCATCTCGCGGACGCGGTCGGCGTCCCAGGGCAGGCCCTCGTACTCGGCGAGGTCGGCCATCGCGTGCTTGGCGCGGGCCAGGGCGTCGGCGTACTCGTCCGGGACCATGCCGCGCCAGCGGACCAGCCGGTAGCCGGACGGGCCCGCGGCGACCAGCTTCGGGACGCGGTCGGGCGGGAGGTCGTCCAGGCGCAGCAGCAGGCCGCTCAGGGTCAGGACGCAGACGAAGCCGTGCGACTCCAGGAACGGCACGGCCGGCGTGCCCGCCAGGACCTGGGCGATGACGCTGCCGCGGCCGTCGGCGCGCAGGCCCTCGGCGGCCACGGCCATCAGCCGGGTACCGAGGCCGCGCCGGCGGTGCGCCGGCGCGACCTGGATGTCGATCTCCCCCGGGCGGTCGGCGCCCGGCCCGCCCGGCAGCCGCAGCTCGGCGACCGCGGCGGTCTCGCCGCCGTCGGCGGCCGCCCACAGCCGCCGGCCGGCGTCCCGCAGCAGCCGCGCCGTCTGCTCCCGGACGGGGGCGGGGTCGCCGGCCGGCTCGGCCGCGTGGACCGCCGTGAGCACGGCGTGCCACTGCTCGATCTGCGCTTCGGTCGGATCATCGAGCGGGATGACGTCCATCAGCCTGTTCTACAGGATCCGGCGCATCGTCACCGGGTGAACGCGGCCAGGATCCGTTCCGCGGCCAGCGCGGGCGTCAGCGTGCCCCCGGCCACCTCCGCCTCCAGACCGGGCGCCAGCTCCCGTACGGCGGGATGCTCGCGCAGCTCGGTCAGCAGCCGGTCGCGGACCATCGACCACGTCCAGCCGACCTGCTGGCGCCGCCGGCGCCGCTCCAGCTCGCCGTCGGCGGCCAGCCGGTCCTGGTGCTCGACCAGATGCCCCCAGATGGTGTCCAGCCCGGTGTTCTCGCGCGCGCTGCAGGTCAGGACGGGGATGTCGCGGGCCCGCTCGTCGCTGCGCAGCAGCCGCAGGGCCCCGGCCAGCTCGCGGGCCGCCCGCTTGGCCTCCATCGCGTGCGACCCGTCCGCCTTGTTGACCGCGATGACGTCGGCCAGCTCCAGCACGCCCTTCTTGATGCCCTGCAGCTGGTCGCCCGTACGGGCCAGGGTCAGGAACAGGAACGAGTCGACCATCTCGGCCACCGTGGTCTCGGACTGGCCGACCCCCACGGTCTCCACCAGCACGACGTCGTAGCCCGCCGCCTCCATCACGACCATCGCCTCGCGGGTGGCCTTGGCCACCCCGCCCAGCGTCCCCGCGGTCGGGGACGGCCGGATGAACGCGTGGGGATCGACCGCCAGCCGCTGCATCCGGGTCTTGTCGCCCAGGATGCTGCCGCCGGTCCGGGTGGACGAGGGATCGACCGCGAGCACCGCCACCTTGTGTCCCGCGGCGGTGAGGTCGCTGCCCAGGGCGTCGATGAACGTGGACTTGCCTACCCCGGGAACACCGGTGATCCCGATCCGGCGGGCGTTCCCGGCGAAGGGGGTCAGCTCCACGAGCAGCCTCTGCGCCAGCTCCCGATGGTCAGGACGGGTCGACTCCACCAGGGTGATCGCCCGGGCCACCCACGCCCGAGCCCCCTCCCGTACACCCGAGACATAGTCCTCCAGCTCCGGCTTCCTCACGCCGCCTTGTGCCCCAGCTTCGCGGCGAGGTCGTCGAGGAGAGCGGTGGCGGCGTCGGCCAGGACGGTGCCGGGCGGGAAGATCGCGGTGGCTCCGGCGGCGCGCAGCTCGTCGAAGTCCTGCTGCGGGATCACGCCGCCGACCACGATCATCACGTCGCCGCGGCCCAGCGCGGCCAGCTCCTCGCGGAGCGCGGGCACCAGCGTGAGGTGGCCGGCGGCCAGCGAGTTGACGCCCACGATGTGCACGTCGGCCTCGACGGCCTGCCGGGCGACCTCGGCCGGGGTCTGGAACAGCGGGCCCACGTCGACGTCGAAGCCCAGGTCGGCGAAGCCGGTGGCGATCACCTTCTGGCCGCGGTCATGGCCGTCCTGGCCCATCTTGGCGACCAGGATCCGGGGCCGCCGGCCCTCGGCCCGCTCGAACGCCGCGGTCGCGGCGCGGGCCTTCTCGATGGCGCCCACGTTGCCGGCCTCCTCCCGGTACACGCCGGAGATGGTACGGATCTGGGCGGCGTGCCGCCCGTACGTCTTCTCCAGGGCGTCGGAGATCTCACCGACCGTGGCCTTGGCGCGGGCGGCGGCCACGGCCAGGGTGAGCAGGTTGTGCTCCAGGTCGCCGGGACGGGTCCCGGCCTCGGCCGCCTCGGCGGCGTTGGTGAGGGCGGCGAGCGCGGCCCGGGTGGCGGTCTCGTCGCGCTCCTCGCGGAGCCGGCGCAGCTTCTCGATCTGCTGGGACCGGACGGAGGCGTTGTCGACCTTGAGCACCTCGATGCTCTCGGCGGCGTCCGGGCGGTACTTGTTCACGCCGATGACCGGCTGCCGGCCCGCGTCGATCCGGGCCTGGGTGCGGGCCGCGGCCTCCTCGATGCGCAGCTTGGGCAGGCCCTCGTCGATGGCCTTGGCCATGCCGCCGGCCTGCTCGACCTCGCTGATGTGCCCCCAGGCGCGGCGGGCCAGGTCGTAGGTGAGGCGCTCGATGTACGCGCTGCCGCCCCACGGGTCGATCGCACGGGTCGTCCCCGACTCCTGCTGGAGCAGCAGCTGGGTGTTGCGGGCGATCCGGGCCGAGAAGTCGGTCGGCAGGGCGAGGGCCTCGTCGAGCGCGTTGGTGTGCAGCGACTGGGTGTGCCCCTGGGTCGCGGCCATCGCCTCGATGCACGTGCGGGCCACGTTGTTGAAGACGTCCTGCGCGGTCAGCGACCAGCCGGAGGTCTGCGAATGGGTGCGCAGGCTGAGCGACTTGGGGTTCTTCGGGTCGAACTCCTTGACCAGCTTGGCCCACAGCAGGCGGGCGGCGCGCAGCTTGGCGACCTCCATGAAGAAGTTCATCCCGATCGCCCAGAAGAACGACAGCCGGGGCGCGAACGCGTCGATGTCGAGCCCGGCCTCGCGGCCCGCCCTGATGTACTCCACGCCGTCGGCCAGCGTGTAGGCCAGCTCCAGGTCGGCGGTGGCCCCGGCCTCCTGGATGTGGTAGCCGGAGATCGAGATCGAGTTGTACTTGGGCATCCGCTGCGAGGTGTACGCGAAGATGTCGGAGATGATCCGCATCGACGGCGTCGGCGGGTAGATGTAGGTGTTGCGGACCATGAACTCCTTGAGGATGTCGTTCTGGATGGTGCCGGCCAGCCGCTCCGGCTCCACCCCCTGCTCCTCGGCGGCGGCGATGTAGAGCGCCAGGACGGGCAGCACCGCCCCGTTCATGGTCATCGACACGCTCATCTTGTCCAGCGGGATCCCGTCGAACAGCTGGCGCATGTCGTAGATCGAGTCGATCGCCACCCCGGCCATGCCGACGTCGCCGGCCACGCGAGGGTGGTCGGAGTCGTAGCCGCGGTGGGTGGCCAGGTCGAACGCCACCGACAGGCCCTTCTGCCCGGCCGCGAGGTTGCGCCGGTAGAAGGCGTTGGACTCCTCGGCGGTGGAGAACCCGGCGTACTGCCGGATCGTCCACGGCTGGGTGGCGTACATCGCCGGGTACGGGCCGCGCAGGTACGGGGCGACGCCCGGGAGCGTGTCCAGGAAGTCCAGGCCGGCCAGGTCGTCGCCGGTGTAGAGCGGCTTGACCCCGATGCCCTCGGGGGTGTCCCAGGTCTCGGCCTCCGGGTCGCGCCCGGTCGCCTCGGTGACCGCCGCGCGCCAGCGCTTGGCGGCCTCGTCGGCGGGGGCCGCCGTCCCGAGCCCGATCTCGGAGAAGTCGGGGATCATCGGTTCACTCCTAGATCGTCGAGGGTGGTCTCCAGCACGCTCACCGCGTCGCATCCCGCGAAGACGCGGGCGTCCACTCCCTCGTGAGAACCCTTACCCGCCAGCCAGACCTTCACCGCGCCCGCCTCCTTGAGCGTGCGGGCGGCGGCCGCGGCCTGCTCGGCGTACAGCTTGTCGCTGGAGCACAGGCACGCGACGGCGGCACCGGAGGCGGCGAACCCGCCCGGCTCCCCGGTCACCGTCTCGATGCCGCCCGCCTGGAAGAGGTTGGCGGCGAACGAGGCGCGCGCGGTGTGCACGGCGATCGGGCCCAGCGTGGCCAGGAAGACCCTGGGCCGGGCTCCGGTGGCCTCGGCGTGGGCGTCGGAACGGTCCCGCAGCGACTCGAAGTCCTGTGCGTACCGCACCACGGGCAGCCCGCCCGGCGCCGCCGAGAGGCCGGCGGGGGCGGGGGTGCGTTCGGGCAGCTTCTCGGTGAGGTTGGGGAACTCGCTCACACCGGTCAGCGGGGCCTTGCGGCGCGCGATGTCCTCGCGGCGGCGCGCCCAGGTCGCGGCGACGCGCTCGGCGACCAGACCCGAGTCGAGGGCGGCGGCCAGGCCGCCGGCCTTCTCGATCTCGGTGAACCGGTCCCAGGCGGCCTGGGCCAGCTCCTCGGTGATCCGTTCCACGTACCAGGACCCGCCCGCGGGGTCGATCACGCGGGCCAGGCTGGACTCCTCCAGCAGCAGGGTCTGGGTGTTGCGCGCGATCCGGCGGGCGGAGTCGTCGGGCAGCCCGAGCCGGGCGTCGAACGGCTGCACGGTGACGGCGTCCGCGCCGCCCACGCCGGCGGCGAAGGCCGCGACGGTGGTGCGCAGCATGTTCACCCACGGGTCGCGGCGGGTCATCATGGCCGAGGACGTCACCGCGTGCACGCGGGCGTCACCGGCCCCGGACGCGTCGCAGACCTCGGCGACCCGGGCCCACAGGCGGCGCGCGGCGCGCAGCTTGGCGATCGACATGAACTGGTCGGCGTTGACGGCGAACCGGAACTCCAGCTGCCCGAACGCCTCGTCCAGGGTCAGCCCGGCGCCGGTCAGCGCGCGCAGGTAGGCGACCCCGGCCGCGATGGCGGCGCCGAGCTCCTCGGCGTCGCCGCCGCCCGCGTCGTGGTAGACGGTGGCGTCGACGGTCAGGGCGCGCAGCCCCGGGAACTCCCGGACGCACCGTACGGCCAGCGCGGCGGCGTCCTCGACGGACAGGCCCTCCACGGCGGATCCGGCACGGGCCCGCAGCCCGAGCGGGTCGGCGCCCAGGTTGCCGGTGGCCTCGGCGGCCTGGCCGCGCTCGATGATCAGCGCCAGCAGCGCCTCGGCCGCGGCCGGCGTCTCCGCTCCGGCGTCGAGGACGACGGGCGCCATGGTGAGATGAACGTCACGCAGCACCTCGGCCAGCGCGGCGACGGGCGGGCCGGTACGGCCCAGCTCCAGCCACAGCGAGGTGGCGCCGTTCTCCAGGTCGGCGAGCACGGCCTCGCGGGCCGCCGCGGGATCGGGGTGGGCGTGCCGCTGCCGGACGTCCCAGCCCGCCAGGCCCTCGCCGTCGGGCCGTACCTCGCGCAGGCGGGGCGCCAGCCCGGGCCTGCCGGAGGCGCCGTCGGCCGCCGTGTACAGGGCGGCCACCGGCACGCCGTCGTACGAATCGCGGGTCAGCAGACCCTCGATGTCCTCCAGGGGGGTGTCGTCGCTCGCCACGCCGGACTTGCGGAGCACCCCCTTCACCATCTCCCGCCACCGGTCGCGTTCGGCCGTGGGGAAGGCGGCGGCCAGTTCGAGTTCTTCAGGCGGCACCGTCATGCCCTGGATGGTAAGCGAGCACGTATGACCGGCCCGCGACCGGGGTCGCCGGACCGGAGCGCTTGCTCGGTTAGGGGCGGGACGTGCGGGAAGAGGGAGCCCATGAATCCTGATCCGCTGCCCGGCGACCTCTACCAGATGCAGGACCTGCTCGACGAGCGGGAGCGGGAGATCCTGGGACGCGTCCGGACGTTCCTGGAGGCGGAGGTCGCGCCGATCGCCAACGACTGCTGGGCGCGGGCCGAGTTCCCGTTCCGGCTCGTCCCGGGGTTCGGCAGGCTGGGGGTCGCCGGTCTGAGCTACGACGAGTGCCCGGGCGAGCCGCCCGGCAGCCTGCTGACCGGCTTCCTCGCGCTGGAGATGGCCCGGGTGGATCCGTCCATGGCCACCTTCTTCGGCGTGCACGCCGGGCTCGCGATGGGCAGCATCGCGCGCTGCGGCTCGCCGGAGCAGCGCGCCCGGTGGCTGCCCGCGATAGGGCGGATGGAACGGATCGGCGCGTTCGCGCTCACCGAGCCCGGCGGCGGCTCGGACGTGGCGCTCGGGCTGCGCACCACCGCGCGGCGCGACGGCGACACCTGGATCCTGAACGGGGCCAAGCGCTGGATCGGCAACGGCACGTTCGCCGACCTGCTGGTGGTCTGGGCCAAGGACGAGGCCGACGAGAAGGTCAAGGGCTTCGTGGTGGCCGGGGACTCCCCCGGCCTCACCGCGACGAGGATCGAGAACAAGATCGCGCTGCGGACCGTGCAGAACGCGGACCTGACGTTCGAGGACTGCCGCGTCCCCGAGGCGGACCGGCTGCCCGGCGCCCAGGGCTTCCGCGACACCGCCGCGATCCTGCGCCGTACCCGCAGCGGCGTGGCCTGGCAGGCGGTGGGCGTGATGCTCGCCGCGTACGAGATCGCCCGGCGGTACGCGATCGAGCGCGAGCAGTTCGGCCGTCCCATCGCCAAGTTCCAGCTCGTCCAGGACCTGCTGGTCAAGATGCTCGGCAACGCCACCGCCACGCTGGGCATGGTCGTACGGCTCGCGCAGCTCCAGGACGCCGGGCTCTACCGCGACGAGCACTCGGCGCTGGCCAAGGCGTACTGCACCAGCCGGATGCGCGAGACCGTCGGCTGGGGCCGCGAGCTCATGGCCGGGAACGGGATCGTGCTGGACTACGACATCGGCCGGTTCGTGGCCGACGCCGAGGCGCTCTACTCGTACGAGGGCACCCGGGAGATCAACACGCTGATCGTCGGCCGCGCCGCGACCGGGATGGGCGCCTTCGTGTGAGCCGGGGCGCGAGCCCGTGGTGTGAGCCCGTGGTGTGAGCCCGTGGTGTGAGCCCGTGGTGTGAGCCCGTGCGCGGAACCCGCGCGGGCGCGCTCGGGGCACCCCGGATCCGCGTTCCCGGCGGGCATTGCTACTCTTCCCGCGTAGCCCACCGCCGAAGAACAAGAGGGAAATACGCATGTCGACTGGCAGCCACGCGGGACGGCCGAAGTCCTGGGTCGCCGTGGCCGTGATCTTCATCGGTTTCACCGTGGCCGGCGTGGCGCTGTGCCTCGGCCCCAACTGGCCGATGTTCTGGGGCGGCGCCGCGGTCATCGCGGTCGGCGGCGTGGTCGCCTGGATCGTCGACATCATGAGCGACGTCGTCACCGACGGGGCGGGCTCCTAGAGCCGGTACGTTACCGGCCGGTTCTTCACGGGCCGCGCCAGTGCGCCGGGTCGGCGTCGTCCGGCGGGCGCTGCCGGCGGCCGCCGAGGTAGATCAGCGCGACGAGGATCAGGATCGCGACGGCGCCGAGAACGAGGAGCAGTCCGAGCACGGTAGAGCCGTCGGACATCGCCACCACCTTCTTGCGTTTCCGAGGGGTCACTTCCTCCGGTCGGCCTGCCCGCCAGGAACGGAACGAACCGGGACCAAGCGCCTCGGCTGTTCCGGCGGCACCGCCGCGCCACGGCGCTCGGGCACTTCGGGTAGGTGCGAACCGGCCCGCCACCACGTAACGTCGGGGTGGCGTCACGATGACGCGGCCGCCTTCGACGCCCCCGAGCACCAGGTGGTGGGATGGCCCTCAGGTTCGGAGTCGAGGAAGAGTACTTCGTCGCCGACCCCGGCTCCCGGATGGTCGTCCCGCGCGCTCCGGCCGTGGTGGAACGGGCGGCGGCGGCGCTGGGCGAGCGGGCCTCGACCGAGCTGATCGACTTCCTGGCCGAGGCCAAGACCTCCCCGTGCGACGACGCCGACAAGCTGGCCGAGCAGGTCCGCTCGATGCGGGCGGCGATGGCCTCGGCCGCGGCGGCCGAGGGGCTGCGGCTGGTCGCCACCGGCACCCCGGTACTGGGCGAGCTGCTCCCGCCGCCGATCGGCGCGGGCGCCCGGTACGCCGAGAGCCTGGCCACCTACCGGGCCCTGGACGACGAGCAGTGCATCTGCTCCTGCCACGTTCATGTCGAGATGCCCGATCCCGAGCGCGCCGTCCTGGTCAGCAACCATCTGCGGCCCTGGCTGCCGACGCTGCTGGCGCTGGCGGCCAACTCCCCGTACTGGGCCGGCCGCGACACCGGGCACGACTGCTGGCGGGTGATGTCCTGGGCGCGCTGGCCGGTGGCGGGCCCGCCGCCGGTCTTCCGGTCGCTGGCGCACTACGAGGAGCTGGTGGAGTCGCTGCTGGGCTGCGGCGCCCTGATGGACACCGCGACGATCTTCTGGGACGTCCGGCCGTCGGCGCGGCTGCCCACCCTGGAGATCAGGCTCGGCGACGTGGCGATGACCGTGGCCGAGTCCGTGCTGTTCGCCCTGCTCACCCGGGCGCTGGTGCAGGTGTCGCTGGCCGCCGTGGAGGCCCGCGACCCGGTACCGGACCCCGCGCCGGAGATGCTGCGCGCCGCGTACTGGCTGGCCGCCCGCAACGGGCTGGCCGGCGCGGGCGTCGATGTGCGCACCGGCCGCCCGGTGCCGTTCCGCGCGCTGGCCGGCGATCTGCTCGCACATGTACGGCCCGCCCTCGTCCAGACCGGTGATCTCGACCGCGCCGCCGCCGGGCTCCGGGAGCTGCTGGAACGGGGCACCGGCGCGCAGCGCCAGCGGGCCGCCTACCGCCGCCGCGACCTGCTCACCGACGTCGTGGACGCGGCCATGCTGAGCGAGGGGCCACCGCACGAGGGAGATCGCTGACGGGCCGGATGCGCCTCCCGTCCCATATGCCCGGTAAAGGGACGCTATCCTGCCTGGTGCAGATGGCGATCGATGGCGAAGCCGGCCCCCGCGGGCCCGTTTTCACCGATGCCTCCGGGGTAGCGGTCAGATGGGGGAACGGGCCGCACCGGCTTCGGGGAGGACCACGTATGACGCTGCACCATCCGCGAGTACCGGTGGTGCGCAGGGTCCGGCCGACGGCGGCCGGCCGATGACCGAACCCTCGCCCACGGCCCTGGCCCAAGGGTCGTTCGCCCACCCGGCGCTCTTCTACCGCGACCAGGACGAGTACCTCGACGGCACGCTGCCGTTCATCCTGGACGGGTACGCCGCGCGCGAGCCCGTCGCGGTCGCCGTCCCGGCGCCCCGGCTGGCGCTGCTGCGGTCGGCCGTGCGCGAGGCGGCGCGCGACGCCGCCGCCCGCGTCCACTGGCTCGACATGTCGGAGGCCGGCCGCAATCCCGGCCGGATCATCCCCGGCGTGCTGCGCGCGTTCGCCGACCGGCACGCCGCCGGCCGGGTCCGCATCATCGGCGAGCCGATCTGGCCGGGCCGCTCCGCCACCGAATACCCCGCCTGCGTCCAGCACGAGGCCCTGATCAACCTCGCGTTCGCGGGCCGCAGCGTCACGATCCTGTGCCCGTACGACGTCGCGGGCCTGGGCCGGGAGGCGGTCGAGGACGCGCGCACCACCCATCCGGTGATCGTCGACCGGGGCGGCGAGCGGGCCAGTGCCGACTTCGCGCCCGAGCGCGTGATCGAGGACTGCAACCGGCCGCTGCCCGAGCGGCCGGACGTCGAGCCGGTGCCGTTCGATCTGGACACGATTCCGCTGATCCGCGAGCTGGCCCGCCGGATCGGCGGCGAGCTGGGGCTCGGCGAGCGGCGGGCCGGGGATCTGGAGCTGGCGGTCAACGAGCTGGCCGCCAACTCGGCCCGGCACGGCGGCGGCACCGGGGTGCTGCGGGTCTGGTCGGAGAACGGCCATGTGGTGTGCGAGGTCCGCGACGCCGGCCGGATCACCGATCCGCTGGTCGGCCGGATCCCGGTGGGGCTGAGCACCGACGGCGGGCGCGGCGTGCTCATGGTCAACCATCTCGCCGACCTGGTCCGGCTGCGTACGGGCCCGGAGGGCACCACCGTCCGCGCCTACATCAGGATCTGATCCGCGCGGCCTACGGCGCGGCCGAGCGGCCGATGCCGGCGAGCGCCTCGGCGAGCAGCGCGCCGTTCCCCTCCGACGCCGCGTACTCGGCGAGGGCCGAGCAGACGAACAGCGCCAGCACCCGCGCGGCGGTCTCCTGCGCGGCACCGACCGGACGGCCGTAGGCCTCCAGCAGGGCGGCGCGGGCCGTACCGGCGAACGCCCCGTACGCCAGCGACAGGTCGACCGCCGGATCGCCCAGGCACAGATCGCCCCAGTCGATGACCCCGGCCACCGCGCCGCCTTCCCCGATCATGAGATGGCGCGGGTGCAGGTCGCCATGGCACACGACGGCGCCGTCCGGGACCGGCGCGTCCGGTGCGGCGTCCAGCAGTGCCTCGACGGCCGGATCGGATTCCCAGAGCCCCTGCCGGGCCAGCTCGGCGAGCCTCGTACGGGCCCTGGGACCGCGGCTGGACGGATCGGCCCGGCGGAACGGGTCGTACGGCAGCTCCACCTGCGGGACCAGGGCCGGATCGTGCAGCGCCCGCAGGAACCGGCCGGCGTCGCCCGCCGCCCGCACCCGCCGGTCCTCGCCGAGCCCGGCGTCGGCCAGCTCCCGTCCAGGGATCATCCGCGCTCCCCAGAACGGCCAGGGATAGTCCGGCGACGGGTCGCGCGCCACGTACCGCGGTACGGGGATGGCCGGCGGCAGGCGCGGTGCCAGGAACGGCAGCACGGCGATCTCCCGTTCCAGCAGGGGCACCGCGATCGACCTGCGCGGGAAGCGGAAGACCCACGCGCCGCCGACCACGAAGACGGTGTTGTCCCAGCCTGCGGCCAGCGGCTCCACGGGGACGCCGCGGAACTCCGGCCACCGCTCCCCCACCAGCCGGGCCGCCAGCTCCGCGCCGACCTCGTGCTCGGGTGCCCACTCCGGGGCGGAGGCGTCCATGGGGACGACGCTACCGAACCCGTTGTTACTGACAAGTAGTCCAATGGTCTAGGCTTCCCGGAACGGACGACGGAGGCGGCGGATATGGGCATCGGATCCGGCAAGGGCAAGGGCTTCACCGACCAGGTCGTGGTCGTCACCGGGGCCGCACGCGGCCTCGGTGCGCTGCTGGCCCAGGGCATCGCGGACCGCGGCGGCCGGGTGGCCCTGCTGGGCCTGGAGCCGGACGAGCTGGAGAAGACCGCCGCAACGTGCGGGAACGGCGCCCGCTGGTGGGAGGCCGACATCACCGACGACGCCACCCTCGCCACGGTGGCCAAGGAGATCGTCGCCCACTTCGGCCGGATCGACGTGGTGATCGCCAACGCCGGTATCGCGACCGGCGGGCCGGTGGAGTACTCCGATCCCCGCACGTTCAACCGGGTCATCGAGGTGAACCTGCTCGGCAGCGTCAGCACCGCCCGCGCGTTCGTCCCCGCGCTGCGCGAGAGCAAGGGCTACTTCTTCCAGGTCGCCTCCCTGGCCGCGCTCTGCTCCGCCCCCATGATGGCCGCCTACAGCGCCAGCAAGGCGGGCGTCGAGGCGTTCGCGCACTCTCTGCGCGCCGAGACCGCCCACCACGGCATGCGCGTCGGGATCGGCTACCTGAGCTGGACCGACACCGACATGGTGCGCGGCGCCGACGAGAACGACGCGCTCCGCAAGATGCGCGCGGGCCTGCCGTTCCCGTCCAACCGCACCTACCCGCTGGAGCCCACGGCCGAGCGGCTCATCGACGGCGTCGCCCGGCGCAGGCCGCACGTGTACGGCCAGCGCTGGCTGCCCGCCCTGCAGGCCGCCCGCGCCCTGCTGCCCGCGATCATCACCCGGCACGCGCGGCGCGTCATGGCCGGTCACGAGCGCGACTGGCTGGCGGCCGGGGCCGAGACCGGCCTGGTCGGCGCGGGCGGCGCGGCCGCCGACAGGACCGACTGAGCACCTGGCGCCACCCCGGCGGCCACCCTGACGGCGCCCCCGGCGACGCTCCTGGTGTGCGCCGCCCGACGGCGTTCGTCCGTTAAAGGCCCGCGCCACAGGGCAGGTGCCCTGCATGGATCATTCGCAGGCCCCCGTCCTGGACGCGCTCGCCGCGTACCGGCACGAGGGACAGACGCCGTTCACACCGCCCGGCCACAAGCAGGGCCGGGGCGCCGACCCGCGGGCACGCGAGATCCTGGGCGACGCGGTGTTCGGCTCGGACATCCTGGCGATCTCCGGCCTGGACGACCGGCGCTCCACCCACGGGGTCCTGGAGCGCGCCCAGGAGCTCATGGCCGACGCCGTGCACGCCGAGAAGACGTTCTTCTCCACCTGCGGAAGCTCCCTGTCGGTCAAGAGCGCGATGCTCTCGGTCGCTGGCCCGGACGAGAAGCTGCTGGTCGGGCGGGACGCGCACAAGTCGGTGGTGTCCGGGCTCATCCTCAGCGGCGTCCGCCCGATCTGGGTCGAGCCGCAGTGGGACCCCGAACGGCATCTGGCGCACGCGCCATCCGCCGAGACGTTCGCGGCGCGGTTCGAGGAGCATCCCGACGCGCGCGGCGCCCTGGTGACCAGTCCCACACCGTACGGCACCTGCGCGAACCTGTCGGCCGTCGCCGACGTGTGCCACCGGTACGGCCGCCCGCTGATCGTGGACGAGGCGTGGGGCGCGCACCTGCCGTTCCATCCCGATCTGCCGTCCTGGGCCATGGACGCGGGCGCCGACGTGTGCGTGACCAGCGTGCACAAGATGGGCATGGGCCTGGAGCAGGGCTCGGTCTTCCACCAGCAGGGATCGCTCGTCGACCCGGTCGTGCTCAAGGCCCGCGAGGACCTGCTCGGCACCACCAGCCCGTCGGTGCTGCTGTACGCGGGCCTCGACGGGTGGCGCAGGCAGATGATGGAGCAGGGCCGCGACCTCCTCCAGCACGCCCTGGACCTGGCCGAACGGGCCCGTACCGAGATCGGGCGGATCCCCGGCCTGCACGTCGAGCGCGAGGAGTTCCTCGGCCCCGGCCGGGCGTACGACCTCGACCCGCTGCAGATCGTCATCGACCTGAGCGGGCTCGGCTGCTCCGGCTACCGGGCCGCCGACCGGCTCCGCGAGACCCATCGCGTCAACCTGCACCTGGCCGACCACCGCCGCATCAGCGCCCAGATCACCCAGGCCGACGACAAGGACACCATCTCCGATCTCCTCGCCGCCCTCACCTACGTGTCCGAGCACGCGGCCGAACTGCGCGGCGGCCCGGCCGTGCGCGTACCGGATCCGGGCGAGCTGAGGCTGGAGCAGGTCACCGTCCCCCGGGACGCCTTCTTCGGAGCCGCCGAGCACGTCCCGGCGGACCGGGCGGTGGGCCGCATCTGCGCCGAGATGCTGACCCCGTACCCGCCCGGAATCCCCGCCGTGCTGCCCGGCGAGCGCCTCAACGAGCCCGCGCTGGAGTACCTGCGCACCGGCGTCGCCGCCGGAATGGTCGTGCCCGACGCCGCCGACCCCGCTCTCGACACCGTCCGCGTCCAGAAAGGAACACCATGAAGGCCGTCGTCATCAACTGCACGCTCAAGCCCTCGCCCGAGCCGTCCAACACCGAGGCCCTCGCCGGGATCGTGATCGCGGAACTGGGGAAGCGCGGCGTCGAGGTCGAGACGTTCCGCGCCGTCGACCACGACATCAAGCCCGGCGTCAAGACCGACATGGGCGAGGGCGACCACTGGCCGCGGATCCACGGCAGCCTGGTGGAGTCGGAGATCCTGGTGATCGCCTCCCCCACCTGGGCCGCCAATCCGTGCTCGATCGCGCAGCGGGTGCTCGAGCGGATGGACGCGATGCTGTCGGAGACCGACGACGATGGCCGGCCGATCTGCTTCAACCGGGTCGCGGGCGTGGTCGTCACCGGCAACGAGGACGGCGCGCACCACGTCATCGGGCAGATCCAGCACTCCCTGAACGAGTTCGGCTACACGATCCCGGGCCAGGCCTGGACGTACTGGAACCAGGGCCCCGGACCGGGTTCGAGCTACCTCGACTCCGACGCGGGCAAGGACTGGTCGGCCTCGACCGGCCGGGCGATGGCGTCCAACCTGGTGGCCGCCGCCGAAGCGCTGGCGGCCCGCCCCGTTCCCGCCCCGCCGTCCTGATCTCGGCGGTGCCTCAGGGCGCTCCCTCTTCCGGTACGGACGTCCCGGGCGTGGGCTCCCCGGGCAGGGGCAGCACGACGATCATGGTGAGACCGCCGCCGGGGGTGTCCTCGGCGACGAGTTCGCCGTGCATCGCCTCGGTGAGGCCGCGGGCCAGCGCCAGGCCGAGCCCGACGCCGGTGTGGTTGTCGCGGTCGTCGAGCCGCTGGAACGGCCGGAACACCCGTTCGCGCTCGTCCGGCGGGATGCCGGGACCGCGATCGGCGATCCGCAGCTCCACCCGGTCCTTGATGGCGCCCGCCGTCACCAGCACGGGCCGTCCGGGCGGGCTGTAGCGCAGCGCGTTGCCGACGAGGTTGACCAGCACCCGTTCGAGCAGCGCCGCGTCGGCCTGGACCTCGGGCAGGTCCGCCGGGATCTCGACCCGCACGCCCTGCCGGGCCGGGGGGCCGAGTTCGTCCAGGGCGGGCGGGACGATCTCGTCCAGGGCCAGCGGCCGGGTGACCATGCCGAGCGCCCCGGCCCGCAGGCGGCTCATGTCGAGCAGGTTGGCGATCAGCCGGTCGAGCCGGAGGAGGGACTCGTTCGCGGTGTCGGCGAGCTCGGCCCGCTCCTCGGCCGTCCAGTCGATGCCGGTGTCGCGCAGGCCGTCCACGGCGGCCTTCGCCGCGGCCAGCGGCGTACGCAGATCATGGCCGACGGCGTTGAGCAGCGCGGTGCGCATCCGGTCGGCGGCCTCCAGGGGGCGGGCCCGTTCGGCCTGCGCCTGCAGCCGCTGCTGGCGCAGCGCGGCGGCGGCCTGGGCGGCGAACGCCTGCAGGATGCGCCGGTCGCCCGCCGGCAGCATGCGGCCGCGCAGGGCCAGGACGAGCCCGTCGCCGACGGGAAGCTCGGTGTCCCCCTCGCCGGGCGAGGTGCAGGGCCTGCCTCCGGCCGTGGCGATCAGCTGCCAGCGGGGCGGCTCGTCCACCCGTTCCAGGAGCGTGACCGCGTCCAGCCCGAACGTCTCCCGCAGCCGGGACAGCAGGACGTCCAGTGCGTGCTCGCCGCGCAGTACGTTGCCGGCGAGGGTGAACAGGGCCTCGGCCTCGGTCCCCAGTTCGGCGGCCTCGCGCGACCGCCGGGCGGCGCGGTCGACGACGGCGCTGACCGCCACGCCGACCAGCACGAACACCGCCAGCGCGAACAGGTTGCCGCCCTCGGCGATGGTCCAGTGGTGGTACGGCGGAGTGAAGTACCAGTTGAGCAGCAGGAAGCCGGCCACCGCGGTGAACAGGGCGGGCCACATCCCGCCGAGCAGCGCGATACCGACCACGGCCGCGAGGAAGAACAGGATGTCGCTCGGCAGCGTGACATGGTCGCGGACCCCTACCAGCGCGAACGTCAGCAGCGGCAGCCCGGCGGCCGAGAGCGCGAACGCGCCGAGTCTGCGCCCCAGCGACAGCCCGGAGGCCCGGGCGGGACGGCGGATGCCCTGGCGCGCGTGGGCATGCGTCACCATGTGCACGTCGATCGAGCCGGACAGCGCGGTGGCCGTGACGCCGATGCCCGGCCGCAGCAGCTGCGCGAACGGCCGCCTGCGCGAGACCCCGAGCACGAGCTGCGTCGCGTTCACCGCGCGGGCGAACTCCATCAGCGCCCGGGACACGTCGTCGCCCACGACCTGGTGGTACGTCCCGCCGAGTCCCTCCACGATCCGCCGCTGCCCGGCCAGCTCGGCCGGGCCCGCCCCGGCCGGCCCGGCGCTGCGGGTGACATGGACCGCCAGCAGGTCGGCACCCTTGGTCCGGGCGGCGATCCGGGCCGCCCGGCGGATCAGCGTCTCGCCCTCCGGGCCGCCGGTGAGCGCGACGACGACGCGTTCCCGGGCCTCCCAGGTGCCGGCGATGCCATGGTCGGTGCGGTAGCGGTCGAGCTGGTCGTCGACCTTGCCGGCCAGCCACAGCAGCGCCAGCTCGCGCAGCGCGGTGAGGTTGCCGACCCGGAAGTAGTTCGACAGCGCCGCGTCGACCCGCTCGGGCGCGTGGACATTGCCGTGCGCCATCCGGCGGCGCAGCGCCTCGGGCGTCATGTCGACCAGCTCGACCTGCTCGGCGCGCCGGACCACCTCGTCCGGGACGGTCTCCCGCTGCGCGACCCCGGTGATCTCCTCGACGACGTCGTTCAGCGACTCCAGATGCTGGACGTTGACCGTGGAGATGACGTCGATGCCCGCGTCCAGCAGCCGCTCGACGTCCTGCCAGCGCTTGCCGTTCACCGAACCCGGCACATTGGTGTGGGCCAGCTCGTCGATCAGCGCGACGCGCGGGGACCGGGCCAGCACCGCGTCCACGTCCAGCTCGGTGAACTCCGAGCCCCGGTACGCCACGCAACGTCGCGGAACGGTCTCCAGGCCCTCCAGCAGGGCGGCCGTACGCGGCCGGTCGTGGGTCTCCACATAGCCGACGACCACGTCCGTCCCGCGTTCGGCGCGGCGGTGCGCCTCGGCGAGCATGGCGTAGGTCTTGCCCACGCCGGGGGCCGCCCCCAGGTAGACGCGGAGCCGCCCCCGGCGCATGGTCGTCCTCCTCGTCCGTTTCGAGCGCTGTCCCTTTCGAGCGCTGTCCCCGTCGAGCGCTGTCCCTGTCGAGCGCGATGCCGAGCCCCCGCACGCTCACGACGGGCGCGCTCATGAAACCCAGAGCGCCACGCTACGTCACCAGGAGCCGCTCAGCCGCGCGGGCCAGGGGTGGTGATGTCGTCGACGAGCCATCGCGTACCGGACCTGACCAGGGTCAGCCGGGCTCGCTGCTGGTCGATCCTCGGTATCCGGTCTCCCTCCTTGACCGTCCACTGGTCGATGTAGACGAGCACGACCACCCGGCGGGGCGCGGCGGTCTCGACTCCCGAGGCGACGGCCTCGGAGTGCACGACGGCCTTGTCGCGCCGAGCCTGCGGGGCGGTCGCCCCGGTCATGAGCGCGTCGTACTTCCGCTTGAAGCCCGCCGTCATGAGCTTCCCGGCGCGGGTGATGTCGGCTTCCAGGGTCCGGTGGTCGTAGGACAGGATGTCGCGGGCACCGGACTGAGCCGCGGCACGGGCATCGGCCGCGGCCCGTACGGTCTCGCGGCCGCGTTCGGCCCGCTCCGAGAGTTTCCACGCCGTACCGGCCAGGGCGACCGCCGAAAGCATCAGCGCACCGATCAGGACCACCAATCCCCGGTGAGCTCCGGCGGTGGATGCGGGGGCGGTTTCCGCGTCGGTCGGGGCTGGCTCATCGGGGACGCTTATGTCATCGGCAGGGACGGCGGCTGCCATTTCCGTGTTCTCCGCGCCGTTCTCGCTTTCGGCGCTTGAGGGCTTGGAATGGTCTGTGGAGTCGGCGTGATTCGTGGAGTCGGCGTGATTCGTGGAGTCGGCGTGATTCGTGGAGTCGGCGTGATTCGTGGAGTCGGCGTGATTCGTGGGGTCGGAGTGGTTCGTGGGGTCGCCGCGGCGAAATGTGAAGGTCATGGCACCAGGGTCAGGGAGGAGACGAGCCAGCGATCATCGGTCCGGGTCAGGTCCAGGGACCAGCGGTAATACTTGGTCGCGCCTTTCGGGACTTCGGGGGTCCTGACGGTGCCGTCGGCGGTGACCAGGGTGCGGGCCGAATCGCCTTTCAAGGAGGTCAGGCCCGTGGCGAGGACGGTGATGGTCGAGGTCGTCCGCCGCTGGACGAGCTGGGACTTGAGTTTCGGGGTGGCGGCGACGAATTCCTCCCTGGCCTTGCCGGTGAGGCCGGACAGTGCGCGGCCGATGTCGCGGTCGGCGGTGCGGTGATCGAGCGAGAACATGTTCGTGATGAGGTGGCGCGACGCCGACAGGGCGGCCTGGCGGTCGGCTTGGCCGGCGGCCAGTGTCCTGGCCGCCAGTCCCTGGTGGATCGCGGCCGCGGACAGCGTGGCCACGATCAGCGCGGCGATCGCGGCCGTCATCCGGCGAGTGGGCCGAGCAGCAGCCAATGCCATGCGGCGTCTCCCGTCATCGGTGGCTGGCCGCCTGTACGGCCCAGCCGGTGGCGTCGTCCGTCCGGTCCGGCGAAGAGCCGGCTGTCAGGGTCGTATCCGGCGAGGAACGTCCTGGCCGGAGTGGTCCCGGCGCCCTCGGTCGCGCCCGGCGGCAGCCGGGGAGCCGGGTCCGGTTCCGGTACGTGGCGTGAGCCGCGCACGGCTATGGCGGGGTCCTCCGTCTCGGCGCAGGCCGCTTCGAGTTCGGCCGGGATGGGCGTGATGTCCTGGGGGTAGCGGGCCACGGCCTTCTCGTAGCCCGTACGGCACGCGGGCGGGGCGTTCACGTTCAGCGCGAGCCCGACGTGCAGGGTGCCGTCGCCCGGGAGCACGGTGGACAGGTCGCCGACCAGCAGCGGCGCGGTGATCAGGAGCTGGCGGACGCCGGGCAGCCGGGTGGTGACGACCTGGCCGGCCGTGGTGAGGTTGGCGAGGAGCACCGGCAGTGTCGGGGACAAGCGGCGCACGGCGTCACTCGCCTCCACCGACGCGGGTATCGCGTGCCGGAGCGTGCCGCGCAGGTACGGGTCGGAGCGGCGGATCTCGCCGGCGAGCGCGGACAGGTCACGGGCGAAGCCGCGGATGGCGTCGCCGGAACGGACCTGGGTGTCCAGTACGGTCCGGCCGGACTCGATCAGCAGCGCGGTGTCGCGATGGCCCCGCTCGGCCGCCTGGACGAGTTCGCCGGTGGCGTCCAGGATCCGTCCCAGCTCGGGCCCGGTCCCGGCGAACGCCCGGTCGAGCTCGTCGATCACGATGCCCAGATCGCGGGTGTTCACCGACCTCAGCAGCCGGTCGGCGTTGCGCAGCAGCGCGACGGTCGGGACCGGCAGCCGCGTGTCGGCGCGGGCTATCACGCTCCCCTCGGCCAGGAAGGGACCGCCGCCGCGCCGGGGCCGCAGGTCGATGTACTGCTCGCCCACGGCGGAACGGTTGGCGACCACGGCCAGGGTGTCGGCGGGGATGGCGGGGCCCCGTTCCAGATCCAGCCGGGCGCGTACGCCGTCGGCGGTCAGCCGCAGGGGACCGACCCGCCCCACGGTCACGCCGCGGTACGTCACCTCGGCGTTGGTGAAGAGGCCGCCCGAACCCGCCAGGTCGACGTAGGCCCGGTACCGCTCGACCACCAGCCCCCGGCCGACGCCGAGCACCGAAATCGAGGTGTGGGCGAGCCCGGCGGCCGTCAGTACGGCCAGGATGGCGAGCCGGATCCGGATGCCGCGCGTGAGGATCACCGCCCCGGCCCTCCCCCGAGCAGGCCGGACAGCCCCCCGGCGGGCCGCCCGCCAAGGAGATTGTTCAGCGTGCCGCCCACATGGAGATCGACGGTGGCGAAGACGTTGACGTAGTCGCCGCGGAAGGCGCGGTCCATCGTCGGAGGCAGGCCCAGGGTCAGCAGCATCGACAGCGCTTCCGGGAGCTGCCGGCCGGCCTTGTCGAGGTTGCCCAGGATCGGCTGCAGCGCGCGGAGGTTGGCCACCGTGGACTCGCCCGAGCGGTCGATCACGCGTACCGCCACCTCGCTGAGCCGGTCGACGCCGGTCAGCAGCTTCGTGAGCCGCGACCGCTGGCCGGCGAGGATCCCGGCGGCCGGGGCCGTACGGTCGACGGCGGCGGCGATGGCCGTCCGCTCCCTGGCCAGCCGCCCGCTCAGCCGGTCGAGCCCGTCGATCGCCCGGACGATCACATGCCGCTGCCGGTCGACCCGGCCGACCAGATCCTCGAGGTTCTCCAGGAAGCGGCGCACGGTGGCCTCGCGGCCGTGCAGTGCCCCGTTCAGCTCCTTGGTGATCGTGGACAGCTGCTCCAGGCCGCCCGCGTTGACCAGCAGCGACAGGGCCGACAGCACCTCCTCGACCTCGGTGGTACGGGACGTGCTCGCCAGCGGGATCACCGCGCCGTCACCGAGCCGCCCCTGTTGTCGCATGCCGGGCGGCGGGGCGAGCGCCACGAACTTCTCCCCGAGCAGGCTGGTCTGGGAGATCGCCGCCGTGGCGTTGGCCGGCAGGACGACATCGCGCCGGAGCAGGCAGGTGACGGTGGCCCGCCAGCCGTCCAGGCCGACCCTCGTCACCCGGCCCACCGTGACGTCATGCACCTTGACCACCGAGTTGGGCACCAGGTCGAGGACGTTGGCGAACTCCACCCGTACCGTGTAGGCCCCCGGGCCGGTGTCCGGCCCGCCCGGCAGCGGCAGCGAGCCGACCCCCTGGAACTCGCACCCGGCCGACAGCACCAGGGCGACGAGCAGCACGCCGACGCGGCGCCGGAACGATCCGGACTCGGCACCCCCCATCTCGGCGCTGCCCATCCCGGCATGGCCCATCACAACCCTCCTCACCACCAGCAGCCCCCTCACCACTGCGCCCTTCACCACTGCGCCCTTCACCACGGGGCTCTTCACCACGAGGCTCTGCACCACGGGGCTCCTCATCTCGGTGGGTCGACCGTGGGCGGGACCGGGACGATGTTCTGCAGGTAGGCGTCGATCCATCGGCCGGAGCCGGTGGCGTCGGCGAGCCTCTCGGCCACCGGGCCGTACAGCCGGGCGGCTCGTTCGATGCCGTCGCGGTGGCGGCGCAGGACGCCGACGACGGTGTGCAGGTGCCGCAGCGCCGGGCCGATCTCCCGCTCGTTGTCAGCGACCAGGCCCTCGATCTGCCGGGCCAGCCGGGTGGTGTTCACCAGGACCTGGTGGATCACCTCGCGGCGGCGGTGCAGCTCGCGGAGGACGGCGCCGGCGTCGGCCACCAGAACGGCCAGGTCGGTGCGCCGATCGGCGAACAGCCCGCTGACGTTCCGGGCGTGCACGAGCATCCGGTTCAGCTCGCGGTCGCGGGTGGCGATCGTCCGCGACAGGCGGCTCAGCCCGCGCAGCGACGCGCGGACCTCCTCGGGTGAGTTCTCGAACGCGCCGGACAGGACGTCGAACGAGGCGGCCAGCCGGCGGGCGTCGATCTCCCCGAGGTCGCGGGCGAGCCCGCCCACCGCCGGGACGATCTCGTACGGTACGGCGGTACGGCCGACCGGGATCTGCCGGTCGTGCGGCCAGCGGCCGGGGCCGGCCGGCAGGAGCGCCAGGTAGTGCGTGCCGAGAAGGGTCTTGATCTTGATCTCGGCCCGGGTGCGCGTACCGAACGCGATGCCGCGGTCGACGCGGAAGTCCACCCGGACATGGCCGCGTTCGAGGCGCACGCCGGTGACGGTGCCGGCCTTGACGCCGGCGATGCGGACCTCCTCCTTGGGCCGCAGCCCGGCGGCTTCGGCGAACGCCGCCGAATAGGTGCCGCCGCCACCGATCAGCGGCAGCCGCTGCGTGTTCAGCCCGACCAGGAGCGCCAGTGCGATGACCGCGATCCCGATGATCCCGGCGCGGACCGGATGGGGCCGCAGTGCCGCCCGGCTCATGGCGCGCACCTCGCGGCCCCGTTGCCGATCTCGGGAGTGAGGAGCGGCCCGGCGACCCGGACGTCCAGGCCGCACAGGTAGCCGTTGAGCCAGGAGCCGTATCCGGTGGTCCGGGCCAGCGCGTTCAGCCGGTCCGGCAGATGGCGCAGGACGGCGTCGAGCATCTCGCGGTCGGCGGCGAGGGTCCGGGAGACCTTGCCCAGCTTGGCGATGTCATCACGCAGGGGCGGCCTGGCCTCTTCCAGCAGGCCCGCGGTGGCGCCGGTGAGCCGGTCCATGGCCACGAGAGAATCGCCGATGGCGTGCCGGTCCCCCTTCAGCCCGGAGGCGAGGTCGCGGAGCCGTACGATCAGCTCCGACAGGCGGGACCCGTTCCGGTCGAGGGTGGCCAGCACCGTGGTGACGTTGCCGACGACGCGGCCGATGACGGCGTCGCGGTCGGCGAGCGTTCCGGTGAGCGAGCCGATGTGGGCCAGCAGTGCGGTGACCGTGCCGCCCTCGCCCTGCAGCACCTGGATGATCTCGCCGGCGAGCCGGTTGACGTCCTTGGGCTCGAGCGCGCGCAGCAGCGGGCGGAAGCCGTTGAACAGCGCGGTCAGGTCGAGCGCGGGCTCGGTGCCGGACAGCGGGATGGTCGCCCCGGGACGCAGGCGGGCGCCGCTTCCCCGTCCCTCGGCCAGCGACAGGTAGCGCTGGCCGAGAAGGTTGCGGTAGCGGATGGCGGCCCGCGTGCCGGCGGGCAGCGGGCGGCTCCGGTCGGCCGTGAACGTCACGAGCGCCTGGGTGCCGCGGTGGATCCGCAGGCCGGAGACCTGCCCGACCCGCACGCCCGCGATGCGCACCTCGTCGCCGCTCACCAGGCCGGTGACGTCGCTGAACACCGCGTGGTAGCGGTACGTCGCGGTGAACCGCGCCCCGGACATGGTGAACGCGAGCACCACGGTCGCGGCGGTGGTGACCGCGACGAAGATCGACAGCTTGACGGCGGCGGACGCCGTCCTGAGGGCGTCGTCGGTCATCGCATCGTCACCACCTTTCCGCGTGCGAGCGGCCCGTACAGCAGCGAGGCGATGTCGGGGACCTGCTCGGCGGGGACACCGAGCACCGGCGCGAGAGCCCCTCCGAGGAGACGCTTCTCGCCCAGCACGGGGTGCCCGTCGTCCTGGACGCCGTCGAGGACGCTGTGGTGCGGGAAGGGTGTGGCGGTCTTGGGCAGCCCGTAGCAGCGCGGGTCGCGGTGGTCGCCGAAGCGGGGCTCGTCCTTGCCCGGCTGGTACGCGGGCCTGGGGCGTACGAGCTCGACCGTTGCCCGTACGCCCGGTTGCGCACCGCCGATGGCCTCTTCCAGGCGGGGTTTCAGCGCCACCAGTCCTTCGATGACGCACGGGAACGTCGGCGAGTAGCGGGCGGCCAGGGCGAGGGCGCGACGGGAGGCGATGTTGACCCCCTCGATAGGGGCGGCGTTGCGGTCGAGGAGCCCGCGTACGGAACCCGCCGCGCCGGTGGCCTCCTGCAGCATGGTGGCGAGCGTCGTGCGTTCGGCCACGACGGTGCGGGCGGTGAACGTCAGGTCGCGCAGCAGCCGCATCAGGTCGGGGGTGGCATCGGCGTAGATCTCGGCGGCCTCCCCCAGCGCCCGGACGTCGTGCAGGAGATCCGGTACGAGGGGGCCGAGTTTCCGCAGGTAGCCGTCCGCGGCCTCGATCGTCCGCCCGAGCCGCTCGCCCTGGCCCCGCAGCGCGCCGGCCAGCGCGTTGAGCGTGGCGTTGACCTTGTCGGGCCGCAGCGTCCGCAGGATGGGCATGAGATCGTCCAGAACGCGGGTGAGCTCGACCGCGGTGGCCGAACGGTCCTGGCCGATGACGTCGCCGTCGCGCAGCGGCCGGCGGGCCGGGGCGTCGGGCGCCACGAGATCGACGTACTTCTCCCCGAACAGCGTCTTGGGCAGCAGCCGCGCCGAGACGTCGCCGGGGACGAGCCGTATCCGGTCGGGGTCGAGCGCCAGGTCGAGGGCGGCCCCGTCGCGTACGGAACGGATGCCGCGCACCTCGCCGACGATCAGCCCCCGCAGCTTCACGTCCGAGCGCGGCAGCAGCTGCATGCCGGCCCGGTCCACCAGCAGCGTGACCCGGGCGACCGGGATGAACGCCTTGTTGTAGATCGCGATCACCAGGGCGACGAACGCCACCAGCGCGGCGATGGCGGCCAGCCCGTACGAGCCGTACCGCAGCCGCTCCCCCGCGGCCGCTCCCACCGCGCTCACCCCGCGATCCGGACGGTCATGGTGGAGCCCCAGATCGCGGTGCTGAGCAGCAGGTCGCAGATGATCACGGCCACCAGCCCGGCCCGTACCGCCCGGCCCACCGCCAGCCCGACCCCGGCCGGGCCACCGCTCGCGTGGTAGCCGTGGTAGCAGTGGATCATGATGATCATCACCGCGAACACGACCGTCTTGCCGAACGACCACAGCACGTCGCCGCGCAGCAGGAACAGCGTGAAGTAGTGGTCGTAGGTCCCGGCCGACTGGCCGAACAGCACGGTCACGATCAGCCGGGTGGACACGAACGAGGACAGCAGCCCGGCCAGGTAGAGCGGGACGATCGCCAGCACGCCCGCCAGCACCCGGGTGGTCACCAGGAACGGCAGCGGCGGTACCGCCATGACGTCCAGCGCGTCGATCTCCTCGCTGATCCGCATCGCGCCGAGCTGGGCGGTGAAGCCGCAGCCGACGGTGGCCGACAGCGCGATCGCCGAGATGATCGGCGCGACCTCCCGGGTGTTGAAGTAGGCGGCCACGAATCCGGTGAACGCCGCCGCGCCGAGCTGGTCGAGCGCGTTGAACCCCTGCAGGCCCACCTCGGTGCCGCTGAAGAAGGTGAGGAACGAGACGATCACGACGCTGCCGCCGACGACCGCCAGCCCGCCGGTGCCCATGCTGATCTCGGCGAGCGACCGGGCGACCTCGGTCTTGTAGCGCAGCGCCACCCGCCATGACCAGCCGAGCGCCCGGGTGTGGAAGGCCAGCCGGCGGCCGAGATCGCACAGCGCGTCGACCGGGCGCAGGGCGGCGCGGGCGAGCATCCGTCTCGCGGCCGCCGCCGGTTCGCCCGGCTCCGGTTCGCCGGGCTCCGGGCCTTCCAGCGGACGGGCGGGCGCGCGGCTCGTCGCTCCCATCGCTACATCCCCTTCTGCGGAACGATCTGGAAGTAGAGGGCGCTCATCACGAAGTTCTCGACGAACAGCAGCACGAAGGTGAGCACCACGGTCTGGTTGACCGCGTCGCCGACCCCCTTGGGACCGCCGCCCGCCGTCAGGCCCTTGTACGAGGCGACCAGCCCGGCGGTGAGCCCGAACACCAGCGCCTTGACCAGCGCCTGGTAGAGGTCGGCGAGCTGCGCCAGGCTGCCGAAGGACGCCAGGTAGGCGCCCGGCGAGCCGTCCTGCACCAGCACGTTGAACACGTAGCTGCCGAGGATCCCGACGACCGACACGGTGCCGTTCAGGAAGACCGCGACGAAGGCCGTCGCGAGGACGCGCGGCACCACCAGGCGATGCAGCGGGTCGATGCCCAGTACCTCCAGGGCGTCGATCTCCTCCCGGATGGTGCGCGCGCCCAGATCGGCACAGATCGCCGACCCTGCCGCACCGGCCACCACCAGGGCCGTGATCATCGGGCCGCCCTCGCGCACGTTGGCCACCACGGCGGTGGTCCCGGTGTACGACTGCGCGCCGAACTGCCGGATCAGGTTGCCCACCTGGAGCGTGAGGATCGCCCCGATGGGGATCGACACCAGCGCGGTCGGCAGCACGGAGACACCGGCGACGAACCACGCCTGCTGCAGGAACTCCCGCCATTGGAACGGGCGCCGGAACATGACGCGGAGCGTCGCACCGGCGAAGGCGAAGAACCGGCCAGGCCCCACGAGCAACCCGTGGACGACCGCGGACGGGGCCACCATCACCCCACCGTCCGCTGCGTCGCCCACCGCGTACGGTCTGACGTGCTCTCGACGCCCATGCGCCTCCGTTCCGGCCGGTCCGACCTCACCGGCCTGCTCGTGTGCTGTCGTCGGGTGCTCGGCTCAGCCGGGTGGGTGGGCGTCCGGGGGCGGCTCGACCATGGCGTAGTGCGATCCGAGGGCGCCGCCCAGCGACACGTCGGCCGCCACACCGTTCAGGACAGGTCCCAGCGCGTTGATCGGCTTGACCAGCGACTCGCACCGCCGCGACGGGATCGCCGGTGAGTACGTCAGCGAGCAGATCCACCGTGCGAGGTCGTCGGCCTGGACGATGTCGGCCCGGCCGTGCAGCGTTCCCGACACCGGGTCGTAGCTGCGGTTGAGGTTGTCGGCCGTGACCGGTGCCCCGTCCAGGAAGTCCTCCAGCGAGCGCCGCTGCCGGGCGAGCACGCCGGTGACCTCGGCCAGCTCACGTACATCGGTGGACAGGGCCGACTTGTTGCGCCGTACGAACCCGGCCAGATCGCGGAGCGCGGTCGACAGATGCCGCAGGGCCGCGCCGAGCTCCTCCTTCTCGCCGCGCAACTCGCCGGCGACGGTGGCGAGATCGGCGGCGAAGTCGCCGACCTCCGTGTCGTGCTCGGCGAGCGTCGCGGTGACCTTGCCGAGGTCGCGCACCGTGGCCATCACGCCTTCGCGGTTGTCGGCCAGCACGTCCACGGCGTCCGCGACACCCTCCACGGTGGTGCGGACGTTCCCGCCCTGCCCGCCGAGGTTGCGCGCGCCGGTCGCGAGCAGCCGTGAGAGAGCGCCGTTCGCGTTCGCGCCGTCGGGGCCCAGCGCGCGGGTGAGGTCGTTGACGGCACCGAGCGCCTCGTCCAGCTCCACCGGCACCGCCGTCCGCGACAGCGGCACCACCGCGCCGTCGCGCATCGCCGGGCCGCCGCGATAGGCCGGGGTGAACTGCACGTAGCGGTCGGCCACCAGCGTCGGGGACACGATGACCGCCTGTGCCGCCTCGGGAACGGGCTGCGCGGCGTCGTACGACAACTCGACGCGGACCATCCGGCCGGCCGGGCGGACCCGTACCACCTCGCCGACCTTGATGCCGAGGACCCGGACGTCCGAACCGGGGTACAGGCCGGTCGCCCGCTCGAAGTAGACCATCGCCCGGTGAGGCCGCCGCCCCGTCCGCACCATGACGACGGCCGCAACCAGGACGGCGGCGACGAATACGGCTAAGCCGCTGACGAGAAGTCGCCGATCGAGCAGTCGACGCATCGCGGAAGCACCCCTTCCGGGCGTTCTCGCGGCGATCGCCGCGAGGGGAGGCACGGAGTAACCTAGCGAACACTCAGTGTGATGATAGGTGTACGAAAAGTGACCATCGCCTTACCGTCGCCCGCCTGTGCCACCCTCCGACGGCACCCGAACGTGACAGTCTCATTACTCACGGTTGGCTTTCGGGAAGGTGGTTACACCTTCTGCGACGTCCCTCCGGCCACCGGGAGTGCCGCATGCCTCCGCTGCCCCGCTCGCTCACGATCTCCCTGGCGACCCTCACCTGCACCCTCGCCGCAGGCTCGGGCACGGCGTACGCCTCAGCGGATTGCTCGACGTCCGGCCGTTCGCTGCTCGACGTCCTGTGCCCGGTGACCACGTACGTCGACACCCAGACGCGCGCCCTCACCGGCGCACCCGACCCGCCTGCGGAGAAGCCCCGGCCGCCACGCCCCGGCCTTGCCGCGGCCGAGCCTCCCGCCGGCACACCTCGGAGCGCCAAGGTCCGCACGCACCGCCCGCCGCCATCGCCTCGGGGGGAGTCTCGGACGATCCGGCGCCCGAGACCACGTCCGCGTGACGTCGCCCCGGGACCGGTCGCCCGTCCGCAGCCGGAGCCGCGGTACGGCACGTTCCCGCACGGCCTCCCGGTGATGCCGCAGGTCGCGCCCTCAGCGCCGACCATGCGCATCCGGGCCGCCTCGCCGGCACCTACGGCGGAACCGCTCGGGCACACGCTGGTCGGCACCGCCGCCGGCCTGGCCGGCCTGATCTGCGGGCTGAACATCACGGTGCTGAGCCGCTTCCGGAAGGCCCGGCGGGCGACTGACCGGCACTTCGCCCGTTGAGAGTCGGTCCGGGCCCGGGCAACGGCCCGGGCCCGGACCGACTCCCAGGAGACGGGGCGGCTCTCAGGGACCGGTCCCAGCGCGAAGAACGGCCAGGGTCGATGAAAGCGGCCGGCGTCCACGAAAAACGGCCGGCGTCCGCGATGACGCGGACGCCGGCCCTTGCCCTATCGGCCGGAACCTAACGACGCCAGAGGAAGCCGTTGTCGTCGTCCTTCTCTCCGAACCACAACTCCTCCCACCAGTCGACCAGACCGTCGTCGCCGCGGTCGGCCGTGTACGAGGCGGAGGAGGTGGCGGCCGCGTGCGCGGGCAGGCCGCCGACCATGGCGGCGGAGGCGACGGCCGCGAACACGGCCGTTCGGGCGAACAGGTGCTTCACCTTTTTTCCTTTCGGGAGACGAATCTTCACATGACGGGGAACGAGGTCACTTCACATAGAGGTAGAAGCCACCGCGTCCCGGCACGCAGGAGAAGTGGCCGATCTCGCCCTGCCACCACAGCGCGTTGCCCGCCAGCCGGCACGCCCGGCTGCCACTGAAGCCGGTGACGACCTGCCAGCCCGGGTCGCCTCCGTCGCCGGCCATGGCGTACGCGGACGGCGGGAGCGACGAGGCGGCCACCGCGACGGCCGCGGTGACGGCGGCCCGGCGCGCGGCTTGTCGGCGGGAGCCTCTGATCTTTGACGCGGTCATGCGGCCATGTCCTTCCTGCCAGGGATCCACATCGAAGACCGGGCTCGAACGGTGATCTCCCGAGCAGGCCGTGCCGGAGACCTCTTTGCCCTGTCACTACGAACCGTAGCAGTAACAGCACTTAGAGTAAGGATTTCAAGAGGTGGTGCATGCATGACCGGGAAGCATGAAGGCCTTACCTCCAAGGGACGGCGCGCTCGCACGGCCGCAGCCGCCGGCGACTGAGCGTGCCTTCGCTATTGCAATCTGTAATCACTCGGCTACGATGCGTAGCAGCGAGGTAAAGCGCGTGCCCGGCGGGGTTCGGCTCCGGCCGGGGTTCTTCACGCCGCGTCCTCCTCCTGATATCCCCCACGGCAAGGGAGTTCCCGCATGTCAAGGAGAGACGGCAGGTCCGGCCGCCGGGTGGCGGCCGTCGCGGCGATCACCGCGGTGTGCGCGATGGTGCCGCTGTCGGCGGCCCAGGCCGCCGGCCACGGCGACTGGCGCCGCTGGCGCTACGTCGACACGTTCGGCACCGAGCGCGTCTGCGAGAAGGCGGGCACGCTGCTCATGATCTTCGGCGAGGCACGCGACTACCGCTGCGTCGACTCGCGAGACGGCTACGACCTGTACACCCGTTCCAGCCGGTACGACCGCGACTGAACCCTCCATCGAGGTCCAGGTCCGGTACGACCGACGGGAGGCGTCCAGTGCTCGGCAGACGGCGACGTGGCATGCGTCCGAAGGGACGCCTCGCCGGCTTCACCGCCTGGGCGATGGCCCACCGCCATCGGGTACTGGGCGCCACCGGGGCGCTGGCGCTGCTGCTCGGGCTCCTCTCGCTCGGGCTCGAGGACCGGCTGTCCAACGGCGGGTTCACCGCCGGCGGCACCGAGGCCGCGCGCGCCGACGCCCTGCTGTCACGCCACTTTCGCGCCAAACCGCCCGACCTGGTGCTGCTGGCGTCCGCACCCGAGCCGGTCGATTCGGCGCGGGCGGCGGCGGCCGGTGCCGGGCTCACCCGCAAGGTCTCCTCGCATCTCGGGGTCGCGGGAGTGAACTCGTACTGGACGGCGCGGTCGGCGGACCTGCGCGGCACCGACCACAGGACCGCGCTGCTGACGGTCGATCTCTCGGGCGACGAGAACCGGGCGGCGCGTACGGCCGAACGGCTCGTCCCCGCGGTCGACGACGAGTTCCGGCCGCTCACCGTCACCGCCACGGGGCCGATCTGGTCGAACGTGCAGACCATCCGGCAGTGCCGGGAGGACCTGCACCGCTCGGAGATCTTCATCGTCCCGCTGGCGGCGGTCATCCTGCTGCTCGCCTTCAGGTCCGCGTTCGTGGCGTTCTGCCCCATCGTCATCGGCGGCGTGGTGATCGTCGCGTCCTCGGCCGCCCTCTGGCTGCTGACGTACGCGATGCCGGTGTCGGTGTTCGCGCCCAACCTCACCACCGCGCTGGGCTTCGGGCTCACCATCGACTACAGCCTGTTCCTCGTCAGCCGCTACCGGGAGGAGCTGGCGCGCGGCGTCCCAGCGCGGTACGCGGTGCAGCGCAGCATGTGCACGGCGGGCCGTACCGTGCTGTTCTCGGCGCTCACCGTGGCACTGGCCACCTCCAGCCTGCTCGTCTTCCCCATCGGCGGGCTGCGGTCGCTGGCCTGGGCGGCGATCGTGGTCGTGCTGCTCGCGGCGGCGGTGACCTTGCTGATGGTGCCGCCGATGCTGGCCGTGGCCGGTCACCGCGTCCACTGGGATCCGCTCGCGGGGCTGCGCCGCGCGGTATCGGCCCAGACCGCGAGGCGGCCCTTTCGCCGGTCGCGTGCGGCGGATCCGGTGCCCCGCCCGTACGGTCGCCTGCGCGGGGCGGCGATGCTGAGCCTCCTCGCCATGCTCTCCGCCGTGTCCTGGGCGATCCCCCCATGCCGGTCACGCTGGGCGAGTCGCGCGGCCGCGACGCTCGAACGGATCCCGCCGGCCGGTCAGACGGCGGCACTGGCATGGCAGGCGCAGCCGCGGTCGGGCGTACGAGCGACCGGGGGCCTGCTGACCGGTGCCCTCTTAGCCGGTGCGCTCCTGGCCAGGTCTCCCCTGCGCCGTGCGCTGCGCCTCCCGGAGCACCACCACACACCCGGCGGCCCGGCCGCCGCCACCGGACTCCCCGCAGAGAGCCCCACCTGGCGCCGGATCGCCCGTACCGCCACCCGTGCCCCGGTCATCCTCGGCGGCGGGTGCGCGATCATCCTCCTCCTGCTGGCCGTCCCCTTCCTGGACGCCCGCTTCGGCATCGCCGACGAGCGCATGCTCCCCGCGAGCGCCGAAGCGCACGCCACCGCCAGGCGGATCAACCGCGAGTTCGCCCATCCGGTCGACCGCGAGATCAAGGTGGTCCTCCCCCACCAGGACGCGTCCGGTACGGCCGAACGGGACGAGATCGAACGTTACGCCCGCCGTCTCGCCGCCCTGCCGGGCATCGCGGTCGTCCGGACCGTGACCGGCACCTACCCGGGCCAGGACAGCGCGGGGCACCCGCCCGGCCGTTCCCGGCAGACGGCGCGCGAGGGTACGGACCATGCCGGCCGAGCAGCGCGGGCCGCCCAGCAGTACTCCCAGCAGTACGCGGCGCACGGCGCGACCCTGATCACCCTGTCCGGACGGCACGCTTCGCAGTCGGAGGCGTCCAAGCGCCTGCTGGATCGCGTCCGCGCGGTCGACGCTCCGGCGGAACGCCTGATCACGGGACCCACGGCACAGGCGGCCGACACCCTGGCCGCCATCGGTGACGCGCTCCCGCTGGCCGGAGCGGTCATCGCCACCAGCACGCTGGTGCTGCTGTTCCTGTTCACCGGCGGCATCCTCGTCTCGGTCAAGGCGCTGGTCCTCGGCGCGCTCAGCCTGACCGCCGGCTGCGGTGCCATCGTCGCCGTCTTCCAGAACGGGAACCTGCGGGGGCTGGTGGGCGACTTCACCGTGACCGGCCACCTCGAGACGATGTCGCTGCTGCTCAGCATCACCGTCGCCTTCGGCCTGTCGGTCGACTACGAGGTCTTCCTGCTGTCGCGCATCAAGGAGCACCACCGGGCGACCGGCGACCACACCGGAGCGATCGTCACGGGGATCGCGCAGACCGGCAGGCTGGTCACGGTCGCCGCGCTCGCCGTCGCCGTCTCGATCGGCTGCCTGATCGCCTCGGCCAACACGATCCTGAAGCTGGTCGGTTTCGGGATCGCGCTGGCGGTGCTGGTGGACGCGTCGCTCGTCCGCGGGCTGCTCGTCCCGGCGTTCATGCGGCTCACCGGGACGGCGAACTGGTGGGCGCCCCCGGCTCTCGCCCGCCTGCACCGGCGCATCGGGCTCGTCGAGCCCGAGCTCACGTACCCGTCACACGGACTCCCCGGACTTCGCGTCCTGCGAGGTTTCCGGGGTCTCGTCGCGGCCTCGGCACGCCGGCGCAGGCGCCGGTCCGCCGCGGCTCCTTCCCGTGCCGATCCCCTTGTCCGCCGTCCTGCACCCCGTCAGTGCATTGACCCAAGGAGAACCAGATGACCGTACGGAACGTTCTGCTCACCGGCGCCACCGGCGTGGTCGGCAGCGCACTGCTGCCCCGCCTCCAGGGTCACCACGTCATCTCGATGACCCACCGCGGACGGTGCTCGAGCCCGTCCGTCCGCGGCGACGTGTCGCAGCCGCGGCTCGGCCTCGACCCGGTCACCTACCAGCGGACGGCCGAACTGATCGACACGGTGGTGCACTGCGCGGCGGTGACGGACTTCGCCACGACGGCCGAACGCACCGACGACACCAACGTGCGCGGTACGGAGCAGGTCCTGGCCTTCGCGCGCGACGCGGGCGCGCGGCTGGTCTATGTCTCCACCGCGTTCGTCGACCGTTCCGAGCAGGCCACCCGGTCGGCGGGCGCGGCGATGCCCGGCGTGGCGACGTCCAAGGCCTACATCGACTCCAAGGTCGAAGCCGAAGGGCTCGTCCTGCGGTCAGGCCTCCCGGCCGTCATCGCCCGCCCCTCCATCGTGATCGGTGATTCCGGCACCGGCTGGTCGCCGCGGTCGCAGGGCCTGTTCGTCATGGTGCAGGCGGCCCTCAACGGCGACCTCCCGCCACTGCTTCCGGGCTCCGGGAGGACCCATTTCGACCTGATCCCGCGCGATGTCCTCGCCGAAGCGCTCGCCGCCCTGGTCGACGCCGGCACCGAGACGGGCGAGTACTGGCTGACCGGCGGCGACGCGAGCCTCTCCCTGCCTCGCTTGGTGGAGCTGACCCAGGAGACGGCCGCGCGCCACGGCGTGGACTTCAAGCCCTATCGCCTCGTCCCGCCGAGGACCGCCGCCCGGCTCGCGATCCGGGAACCGATCGCCGCCGACCTTGAAACGCAGCGCCACTACATGCACAGCATGCTGGCGCTCGTCCATCTGCTGGACGAGGTGGAGCCGTTCCCCAGCTGCCTCGGCCGGCTGCCCTCCGGTCCCCCTGCGCTGACCCCGGAAGCCGTCGAGGACGCCTACCGGGCACTCGTCACCCACCTCATCGGCAACGGCGGCGTCCGTTCCCGGAGGCTCACTCCGGCCGCCACCGCCGACTGACCGGACACCCGGCCCGGACGGCCTGGCCGGACGGCGGACCAGGCCGTCCGGCGGCCGTTCGGGCGCGATGCGCACGCACCACCACAATTCCATTGCCGCAACGCCCAGATTGGCGATGACCATGCGACGCCACGACCCTCGATCGTTCCCGATGAACGAGTGCGACTCACTCTTCGCCGCGCAGGAAGCGCGGCACCGGCGGTTCGCGGCGACCTGGGGGACGCTGGTACGCCTGCACGGGACACCGCCGAGCCTGGAGAAGGTCGCCGCCATCGTCGCCGAACGCCTCGGCGGCCTGCCGGCGTTGCGGCTCGCGTCGAGCGATCCCTCCTGCCACCGGCCCCGGTGGCGACTACGGGACGACCTGGACCCCCGGGATCACATCGCGGCCGTCTCCACCGGCACCGGGCCCGACGCCCTCCGGCGTACGGTCGGGGATCTGCTGGGGCGGCGGATCGCGGCGGATTCGCCGCCCTGGCGGCTGGAGATCCTCTCCGGTCATTCCGATGAGGAGTTCGCCCTGCTGCTGCGCTTCAACCACGCGCTACTCGACGGCGTCTCCGGCACGCTGCTGCTGCGGCAACTGCTCAGCCCCACGGCACCGTCAGGCCTGCTGTCCCCCCGCCGCCCCGTCCCGTCGCGCGGATCGGTACGGGGGCTGCTGTCCGCGCTCGGCGAGCTCCGTACACCGGCGCAGCCTCTCCCGGTGAACGTCCCGTCCAGTCCGTTCCGGCATGTGGTCTGGGTCGATGTTCCGTGGGAGGTCGCCGAGGCTGCACGAGGCCCGGCAGGAGCGCATCGTCCGACCCTCAACGATGTCTATCTCGCCGCCGTGAGCGGCGCCCTGCGCCGGATCATGCCCGGCGTTCCCGCGGGGCCGGCCTTTGCCATCGTTCCAGTGAACGTGCGGAGCCCGGAAAGCTCGTCCGCTCTGGGGAACTGCGTGTCGGTCCTCCGTACACCGCTCCCGGTGGGGCTCGCCCAGCCCGCCGGCCGCCTCGCCGCGGTCCACGCGGCCACGTCCCGCGCGAAGGGCCGCGACCACGCGACCGGACTCGCCCTGCTGCCCCGGGCCGCGAACGTGTCCGGAACGACCGCGCGCTCGCTGCTGGCCCGCTTCATGTACTCCCCGCGCGTCGGCAATCTCGTCTGCTCGAACGCGCCCATCACGCGTGAGCCGCTCGAACTCGCCGGACGGCCCGTCATGCAGGTGGTCACCATGACCGTCCTTCCGCAGAGCCACGGCCTCTCGGTGATGCTCCACGGATACGGCGACATCATCACCGTCAGCGTCCTAACCGATGCCAGGCGGAGCGAAATCGCGGAACTGTTCGCGCAGGAACTGCGGCAGGAGTTCTACATTCTGGCGAACGGTCACTGCCCGCCTGCACCCTGACGTCGGTAAGCCCCTATCGAACCCCTACCGAACCTCTACCGAAGGCGACTGGTTCGGCGCCTGGGGATCAGATGCGGGGGCGCCGGATCCGGCGGGCGGGGGCCTCCGCCAGGCCCGTACGGCGGTGGAGGCGGGCCAGGCCGGGCGGCGCCCACCAGTTGGCCGGGCCGGTGAGCTGCATGAAGGCGGGGACGAGCAGGCCGCGGACCAGGGTGGCGTCGACCAGGACGGCCAGGGCCAGGCCGAGTCCGTTCATCTTCAGGACGGTGTTGGACGAGGTGAGCATGGCTCCCATCGAGACCGCCACGACCAGGGCGGCGGCGGTGACGAGGCGGCCGGTACGGGCGATGCCGGTGACGATCGACTCGGTGTGCCGGCCGGTGGCCGCGTACACCTCCTTGATCCGCGACAGCAGGAAGACCTCGTAGTCGATGGACAGCCCGAACGCGATGGTGAAGGCCAGCAGCAGCGTCATCGCGTCCAGCCGGCCGGTCACGGTGAAGCCGCCGACGAGGTCCTTGGCGTGGCCGTCCTGGAAGACCCAGACGACGGCGCCGAAGCTGGCCGAGAGGCTGAGGGCGCCCAGGACCAGGGCCTTGGCGGAGACGAGCAGGCCGCCGGTGAACAGGAAGAGCAGGACGAACGTGCAGGCGGCGATGATCGCCAGCGCCTTGGGGAGGGCGCGTTCCAGGACGGTGAGGGTGTCGAGCGCGTGCGCCGAGGCGCCGGTGACGTAGCGGCTGCCCGGCGGGTCCACGGCACGGACGCGTTCGACGAGGCGCTTGCCGTCGGGTGACTGCGGGTCCAGCTTGCTGGAGACGTTGAGCATGACGGCGCCTTTGGCCGTGTAGCGGCCCGGGGCGTCTCCCTCGCGGCGGTCCTTCCTGTATTCGCCGGTGCTCGTCTTCACCGCGATGACATGGGGCTGGGCGGACAGTCCGCGGGCGTAGCGGTCGAGGTGGGAGCGGCAGGGGGTGTCGGGGAGGACGACGGTCAGGCCGCGGCCGAGGGGCTCGGCGAAATCGCGGGCGACGCGTTCGGCGACGGCGTGCGCGTCGACGCCGGCGGGCAGGCTGCGCTCGTCGGTGAGGCCGAACCTGGCGTGCCCGAACGGCACCGCCAGCAGGACCAGGAACAGGGCGCAGCCGCCGCCGATGAGGGCGGGGCGGCGCGTCACCGCCCGGGCGGCCAGCCGCCACGCGCGGCTGTCGATCTCGTACGGGGAGGCGGCGGCGCGCCGGGCCCGGGCGGCCTTGCGCGCCGCGATCCAGGCCAGCGGCGGGCCGAGGAGGATCCCGCCCATGCGGGCGCGGCGGGGAGCGGAGGTCAGCGGCAGCGCGGCCATGCCGAGAGCCGACAGGACCGTTCCGCCGAGGAGCAGCGGAGGGCGGCGGCGTGGCGGCGGGCGGCGGAGCCGGCCGAACGCGTCGTACCGGTTGATGCGCGTCCCGATCAGCGCCAGCAGGGCGGGCAGGACGAGCAGGGCCGAGGCCGCCGCCATCAGCACCACGGTCATCGCCGTGCAGGCGAGCGAACGCAGCGCGCCGAGGGGGAAGGCCAGCAGCCCGGACAGCGCGACCATCACGGTCACCGCCGAGAACAGCACGGTGCGGCCCGCGGTGCCCATGGCGCGCTCGATCGCCGCGGGTACGGTGGCGCCCTCGGACAGCTCCTCGCGGTAGCGGGTGACCAGGAACAGGCTGTAGTCGATGGCGAGCCCGAACCCGATCGCGGTGGCGAGGTTGGGCACGAGCACCGAGACGGACATGACCTGGGTCAGCAGCCGCATGACCGCCAGGGTGCCGATGACCGCGAGCGCGCCGACAATGGCGGGCAGCATGGCCGCGTACACCGAGCCGAAGGTGGCCAGCAGGATCAGGATCGTGATCGGCACGACGATGATCTCCGCGCGCCGCTGGTCCTCCTGGCCCTGCCGGATGAACTGCACGTTCGTCCAGGCGGGGCCGCTCGCCGACAGGGTGAACGGCTCGGCCAGCTCCCTGGCCCGGGGAACGAGTCGTTCGGCGGTACGGGTCGCGCGGGCGTCGCCGCCGGCCAGGACGACGGCGATCAGCGCGGTGCGCCGGTCGCGGGAGCGCAGGTCGGAGGAGTGCGGGCTCCAGTACGACCGGACGCTCGCCACGTCCGGCTGCTCGGCGAGCTCGCGGGTGAGGTGGCGGCCGTGGTCGGCGATCCGCTCGTCGTCGACTTTGCCCTTGGTGTCGGCCAGCAGGACCAGGTCGGGGGGCTGGGTCCCGAAGCGCTGGGCCAGCAGCCGATCCGCGCGCGCCGACTGGGTGCCGGCGGCGTTGTAGCCGCCGTTGGACAGGTGGTCGGTCACGTCGGCGGCGGCCAGGCCGAGCAGGAGCGCCGCCGCCGCGGCGAACCCGAGGACGGAGCCCTGGTGCCGGGCGCAGTAACGGCCGAACCTGCTCAGCAGGCGGCCGGGCCGCGCGCGGCCTAACCGTACGGTCAACAGCATGGCGCCCCCGGCCGGATGCCTTCGGAACGGTCACTTCTCGTACGAGCGGCCCTGCCGCCGGCTCACGACGTGCGGACGGCGGTGTCCTCGGGTCTCTTCGGCCGGGATCTGCGGGAGCGGCCCAGCCCGCGCAGTATCTCGCCGAGCAGGGACTCGCCCGGAGCGGCCCGCTGCTGGGACGGCGGCGCGACCGTCCCCATCAGCTCGCGGATGTTCTCGGTGAACTCCTGGTAGATCCAGTCGGAGCTGACCTTGTCGGGGGACGGGAGCCGGTCATGGCGGGCGAACCGTTTCGCCGCCTCGCGTTCGGAGTCGCTGCCCTGGCCGATGTCGAACCGCAGCTTGAGCAGCGAGCAGTAGCGGCCGGGCACGGCCGGCAGGTGGACGCGCAGGCGCTGCAGCGCCAGGGCACGGCGGCCGAGCGCGCCCGCCTCGTCGGCGGCCTGGTACTCGGCGTACAGGTCACCGACCCGGCGCAGCTGGTCGATGAGCAGATCGCGGCCCTGCCGGTCGCGGACCTGCGCGTACTCCTCGGCCAGCCGCCGCTCGGTGCCCTCGCGCTCGCCGCGCAGCCGTACCTCGGTCCGCTTGACCTCGCGGGCGAAGACCCAGAGCCCGGCCATGAAACCGCAGGTCGTGATGACCGCGGCGCATGAGGGGGCGACGTCGGTCACGACGTCGGAGGTGGCCGCCACCGTTGACAGCATGAACGTCCTTCCGCGGAGGCGCGATCAGGGGAGCGCGAGCAGGGGCGTGCAGGGGCGCGAGCAGGGCGGGCGGGATCAGGGGACCAGCCGGTCCCACCACCAGGCGATGGCCCCGATCGGCAGGGGCTCGGTGCGCTCGTCCGACGGGCGGTCGACGCAGTCCGGCGCGCCCGGCGACATGCCCTCGAACTCCATCCCGTGGTAGCGGCCGGCCTTGATCGCCCAGTCGAGGTTGCCGCGGATGGCGTGCCCGAGGCAGGTCAGGTAGAGCCGGAGCTCATGACTCGCCGCGGGACGGGCGGCCTCCCGCAACTGCAGGAAGCGCCGCATCACGCGGTCGCGCAGGCCGACCGCCCGCTCCATCGCCTCCTCGCGGCTGAGGCCCTCGTGGTGGGCCAGCACGTTGACGAGGTTCTGCGCGGTGCCCTGCTGGTGGCTCTCGCGATGGTAGGAGTAGAGGTCGTTGTCCCACGAGGCGATGATGATGGCCATCTCGGTGAGGGCCCGGATCGCGGGCGAGTCGAGCTCGCGGCCGGGCACCTCGGCCGCGTTGGCGATCTCCAGCATCGCCAGGGTCGGCGCGCCGCCCGCGCTGTGCAGCCGCATCGCGGTGTAGGTGGCGAGGTCGGGCATGTGGCCGCCGCGCTGGTTGGAGATCTGCCAGGCCACCGCGAACAGCCAGGCGCGGTGCGCGTCGCAGAACCGCCGTACCTGCACCGGTGTCGCGCATTCCTGGAACGAGCGCCCGATGTCCTGCAGGGCCAGGACGAGCGGATCGTCGCCGATCGGCGCGGAGGGCGCCTCCAGGGCCCGCTGCAGGGGGCCGGCCATGGTCAGGAAGCGCTCCGGGTGCGCGCTGAACGGCCCGGTGTCGCAGCGGGCGTCGTCGAAGACGAAGCCCCAGTAGACCCAGTGCGCGGCCATCTGGACGTTGAGCTCGGGACCGTACGGCGCGAAGCGCGCGTAGAACTCGGCGCTGTTGGTGCCGATCACGCGCCGGCGATCGGTGTCGTCCTGGTAGAGGTGGACGCGGTCGAGCCACTCGACCGCCCGCCGCTCGATCATCTCCGCCCGCGGATGGATCGCGGACTCCACCGGGCAGTAGACGGGCGGCACTTCCAGCGGGGGGCCGATGCTCATCGTGCTCCTGTCCGTCGGGGGGACGTGTCTGTGCGGGATCGTTTCCGTGCGGGACGTCTCTGTGCGGGATCGTGTCTGTCGGGGGCTCGCTCGGACGGGCTTCCGCCGAGACGATGATTGCACAGAGTCACGGCCAATGACCCTGAGTTAGCAGAATGTCACCGGCGGCGGTCCATCAGGGACTCCGCGAGCGCGACCAGCTCGGCCGTCGCGGGGGCGTCCAGCCGCAGGCCGGACAGGATCCGCAGGGCCGCGTCCAGATGCCGGCGTGCCATGTCCTCGGCGACGTCCCGGCCGCCCGCCGCGGCGATGAGGTCGGCGGCGCGCCGCAGGCCGCGTTCGTCCCGCGTGTCGTCCAGCAGCCCGATCAGGGGCCCGCCGGCCTCGGCGGCGGCCAGCGCCGCCAGCACCGGTGCCGTCTTCTTGCGGCGCCGCAGATCGCTGCAGACGGGCTTGCCGGTGACGTCGGGATCGCCCCAGATGCCGAGGATGTCGTCCACCATCTGGAACGCGAGGCCGAGGTGGCGTCCCATCTCCGACAGCCCGGCCGTCACGGTCGCCGGGGCCCCCGAGAGCGCGGCGCCGATCGCCGCGGAGCAGCCCAGCAGCGCGCCGGTCTTGCGGACGGCCATGTCCTGGTACTCCTCGACCGACACCGCGCCCGGCCCCGTCCACGGGCGGCTCTCGAACGCCACGTCGGCCGCCTGCCCGCCGACCAGCTCCATCAGGGCGCCGGAGAGCAGGCGGGACGCCTCGGCGCGCTCCTCGCCGGGCGCGGCGGCGAGCGTCTCCAGCGCGAGGGCCAGCAACGCGTCGCCGGTCAGCAGCGCCGGGCCGACCCCGTAGGCCTTCCAGGCCGAGGGGCGGTGCCGGCGGCGCTCGTCGCCGTCCATGATGTCGTCGTGCACCAGCGAGAAGGCGTGCACCAGCTCGACCGCGACGGCGCCGGGGACGCCCGCCTCGGGCCTGCCGCCGGCGGCACGCGCGCCCAGCAGGGCGAGCGTCGGCCGCAGGCCCTTGCCGCCGCCCTCGGACGGCTCGCCGTCGACGTCGCACCAGCCCAGCGAGAAGCCGGACATCACCGACAGCCGCGGGTCGAGCGTGGCCACCGCCGCACGCAGCTCCGGCCAGACCAGTTCCCGGGACCGGGTGAGGGAGTCGGTCGCGACGCAGTTCGCCGTCCGCATGTTCATCTGCCACTCCTGATCGCTGATTCGGGATGGCGGCGGCCGCGCGCGACCGCCGCCCCCGCATGTCGCCGAGGCCTCCACGGGAATTGCCGGATCCCGGCCGCGCGAAACGTGCAGCGAGCCGGCGGACATCGGCCGGGACGGGGGCCGACCGGCGGTGCCGGCGGCCAAAACGGCACGTATGGCGGCCGATGGGCCGTGATCGCCGCCGTTCCGGAAGCGCAATCTGGCCGCCCGGTATCGGCCTCCTGCCGGACGCGCATTGTCCCTTTCTGTACGCCGAAGAACGAGCATGCGGTAATTACGGCGGCCACTGGAGAAATGCGGAATCGCGGAACCCTGCACGCTGATCGAAACGGCCCGGCCCCCCGGAGCAACAGTGCGGTGATACCCGCCGCCGGGC